>JBELHR010000025.1:0-29407 GCA_042091275.1 Flavobacteriaceae bacterium | reverse complement strand
AGTGTAAAGAACGAAAGACAAATAATGACCAATTACAGTAAGAATTATAAAAAAAACCGAAAGCGTGTAAATGTTTTCGACTATGAATTCTACCATAGAGTTTCTTTTTCTTTATCTTGTCTTGTCCTCTTCTTTATAGGTGCACCACTGGGTTCTTTAATTAGAAAAGGAGGGTTTGGTTTGCCCATGGTTATCGCAATTATTATTTTTGTTATTTATCACTTTATCAACACAATTGGAAAGAATTTAGTGGAAGAAAGTGAAATTACAGCTCCATTGGGAGCATGGATATCCACCATAATTCTGCTTCCAATTGGTTTATTATTGACAAGAAGAGCAGCAAAGGACAAAGGAGCATTTAATATTGACAAATTAATAAGACCTATAACTATATTTTTCAACAAACTATCCGGTTTAAAACAAAGCAAATGAGCACAGAATCCAAGATAAAATTAAATACAATTCCAGAGGCAATTAACGCCATTAGATCTGGACAAGTAGTTATTGTAGTAGATGATGAAGATCGCGAAAACGAGGGTGATTTTGTGGCTGCTGCGGAAATGGTAAATCCAGAGATGATAAATTTCATGGCTACTAACGGTAGAGGACTAATTTGTACACCTCTTACAGAAGACCGTTGTGACGAGCTAAAATTGGACATGATGGTCCAAGCAAATTCCGATCCTTTCCAAACTGCATTTACAGTTTCTATCGACTTGAAAGGTAAAGGAGTGACAACAGGTATATCTGCAAGTGACCGTTCTCACACCATAAAAGCACTTACTGAAAAACAAACAAAACCTTACGATCTGCAAAGACCGGGACATATTTTCCCTTTGAAAGCCAAAAATGGTGGCGTTTTAAGAAGAACTGGTCACACAGAAGCTGCTATCGATTTGGCGCGCTTGGCTGGACTTCAACCTGCTGGTGTTATTGTTGAAATAATGAATGAAGACGGCACAATGGCTCGACTTCCTCAGCTTGTTGAAATTTCAAAAAAATACGATTTAAAATTAGTTTCTATCGAGGATTTGGTCGCATATCGAATGAAACACGATTCTCTTATTGAAAAGATAGAGGACTTTGATTTGGATACCAGATTTGGAACGTATCGATTGAGAGCCTACAAACAAACTACCTCTGACCAGATTCACATAGCGTTAACCAAAGGATCTTGGAAGCGAGATGAACCGATAATGGTAAGAGTCAATACCAATGCTCAAGGAAATGATATTTTAGGGGCACTGATGAACAAACGCGAGGACCGTTTAGCTCAAATCTTCGATATGATAAATTCAGAAGGAAAGGGAGCAGTAGTATTTATCAATCAAGAAAAACAAAGTTTTAATCTGGCGGATCGTTTGCGATATCTAAAAGAAATTCAAAAAGATAAAACTACACCAAAACCAAAATTCAAAATGGATGACAAAGATTTTGGAGTAGGAGCGCAAATTCTTCACGATTTAGACATATCTAATCTAAAATTAATAACCAATAGCGGACATAAAATCAAAAAACGCGTAGGTATTCAAGGTTACGGGTTACATATAGATCAATATATTGAATACCAACCAAAAGGATCTAAGTCTTAGAAATTGAGCAAAGATTCTGTTTCCAATTCAAAGGGCATTTCTCCCGGTTTAAAGACCTTAGCGGAAAGATCTCCTTTGAGTTGGATTTTATTTCCATAAACAGCCAACCAAGAACCTTCTCTGAGTCCAATGATTATATCTTTATTATAGATATGATACTCTTTGATTCGCGTATCTCTAGTTTCTCCTTTATGCTTTGAATCTGGATCAGCATCCAAAAAGTGAGCATTTATTCCAAAAGGAATTAAATTCATACAATCAAAAGAAGGCGGCATTACTATTGGCATGTCATTAGTGGTCTTCATAGAAGGTCCACAAATATTACTTCCAGCGCTTGTTCCCAAATAGGGCGTCCCCTGCTCTACTCGATTAGCAATTAAAGTCATCAATCCAGTTTCTTGTAATTTTTTAACCAAAACAAAGGTGTTCCCTCCTCCTACAAAGATTCCTCGAGCAGAATGGATTCCCTTTTCTAAATCTTCAAATTCGTGAATACCCTTGACCGATATGCCTAAAGTTTTAAAAAAGTTAGAGGCAACTTTTGTATAATCGTCCAAAGAAATTCCAGATGGCCTAGCATAAGGAACAAATACAATCTGCTCAACGCCTCGATACAGCTCCTTTAATTCTTCCTTTAAATAACTCAAATAGCTACCTCCGAATAAAGTGGAAGTACTGGCAACAATCATTTTCTTCATAGAATCTTTTAAAAACATTACATTTGGCCCAAGCACGATTTACATGAAAAAACTAATATACTTTATTCTCTTATTTAGCTTTTTGCCTATATCAGCGCAAGATATAAATTTAAAAGGTAAGCTGATAAGTAGGGATAGTTTGAATATTAAAGACCTGCATGTAATCAATAAAACTAAAAAGACCGTGTCCATCTCTGACAATTATGGAAATTATTCAATTTCAGCAGAAGTTGGAGATACGATTATCTTAAACTCCCTAAATTTTGAGAGAAAGACCATTATAGTAGACGCTCCCTATCTCGAACAAAATCAAACCTTAGTCCTTCGAGAGAAAGTCATAGAATTGGATCCTGTTGATCTAAATAGAAAATCCATATTCAGTAGGGACAAGGATATATACGTACCCGGTGAATTTGTAGATGAAAAGTCACTCAAACTTCCCAATGTCAACAAAAAACCAAAGCTAGTCGACGAGAAAGAGCGATATACAAACTTAAAAGACGCCAAAGTCCCAATCACTGCAGTAATAACGACTGACTTAGAGAGAATGTATCGTTACTTTTCGGGAGAATCTCAAAGAGAATTAGAATATTTAAAAATACAACAGGCGAATGAGTTGACGCGTATTATGAAAAATGACTTGGGTGCTTATTTCTTTTTAAATGTATTGGATTTAAATCGAGAGGAAATCGATCCTTTTATCAATTTTTGTGGTCAAAAAAACCTATTAGATTTATATGTTCAAAACAATGTTCTGAATCTAGTCGAATTTATGCTAAAAAAAAGTCCAGAATTTAAAAATATCCCAATTGAATAAATCCATGAGTAAACTAATTTCAATCTCTTTGCTAGTATTTTTTATCAGTGCATTTGGACTTCACAAATACTATATTTCTCTGACTCAAATCAACTATATCGAGGATCAAAAAAGCCTGCAGTTGACGACTAGCGTATTTATTGACGATTTAGAGAATGTTCTGCGCAAAACCTACGATACTATGGTAACCATCGGCGAGACGGATAACCAACTCTTGGATTCCTTGTACAGAAACTACTTAAACAACCATTTAAAAGTAAGTATTGAGGGCCGTGAAATAAACCTAAACCTACTTCTTGCCGAGGAGGAAACCGATGAAGTATTCTTTTATATCGAGGGAGAAAACATCGATACTTTTACCGAGATGGAAGTGGTTAACAGTATGTTTGTCTCCCAGATTTTTGAACAACAAAATATTATCAAAACATACGTAAACGGAAAACATAAAAGCCTTATATTGAACCGTCAAAAAACAAAAGCAATATTCAACTATTAAAACCAAAACAAGTTTTTTAAACCAAATTTTATTTTAATGAAAAACACATTCAAAACACTCTTGATGGCATTCCTCTTTTTAGGGGTAAATGCATACGCTCAGGAATCTGAGTCTGTTGAAGAAAAGCCTCAAGGGCATATCAACGAGAACAAGTTTAGACAGATGAAAGATCTTCTAGCAACACCAAATGACCAGAGAACAGCTTCTGGTGCTCCAGGGTATAATTATACCCAACAGCAGGTGGATTATGTTATGGATATTAAGCTAGATGAAGACAACAATAGAATTTACGGTGAGGAAGATATTACTTACCACAACAATTCAAAAGATTACTTACCATACTTGTGGATTCAATTGGACCAAAACACTAGAGCAAAAGATGCAAAGACTCCATTGGCAAATGGCAGTGGTCCTGCTCCTTTGTATACACCAGGTCAATTCGTAGACGAGTTTATGTCAGAGGAATTTGACGGTGGATTCAAAATTGAATCTGTAAAGATGGCAGATGGTTCTGCTGCAAAATACAAGGTCAACTGGACTATGATGCGTATCGATTTGGACAAACCTCTCGCTCCAGGAGCAAAAGTGAGTTTTAGTATCAAATGGTGGTATAATATCAACAATTACGTAGAACAAGGCGGTCGTTCTGGTTACGAAGCTTTTGAAGATGGAAATAACAATTATATTATCGCACAATTCTTCCCGAGACTTTGTGTTTACGATAATGTAGAAGGATGGCAAAACATGCAATTCTGGGGAAGAAGTGAATTTGCCCTAGAATTCGGAAATTATACGGTTAATCTAACAGTTCCTGCAGATCACGTTGTGGATGCAACTGGTAAACTTCAAAATGCTAAAAAAGTTCTGAGCAAAGAACAACAAAAGCGTTACAAAACAGCTATGACTAGTTTTGACAATCCAGTGATGATTGTAAATCAAGCAGAAGCTGAGGTCGCTGAAAAAGGAAGAAGCACAAAAATGAAAACCTGGTCTTTCTACGGAGAAAATGTAAGAGATTTTGCATTTGCCTCTTCTAGAAAATATATCTGGGATGCAATGGCTGTAAATATAAACGGGAAAACGGTTATGGCTCAGTCTCTATATCCAAAAGAAGGAAACCCGTTATGGGAGGAGCACTCTACTAGAGTTGTAGCAAACACCTTGAAGGTTTATTCAAAATACACTTTTGATTATCCTTACCACAAAGCCGTTTCTGTTCACGCTAAGCAGCAAGGAATGGAATATCCAATGATTTGCTTTAACTACGGAAGACCGAATCCTGATGGAACGTATAGCGATCGTGTTAAAAACGGAATGATTGGAGTAATTACTCACGAAGTTGGTCACAACTTTTTCCCTATGATTGTAAATTCTGATGAGCGCCAATGGACTTGGATGGACGAAGGAATTAACTCTTTTGTTGAAATTTTAGCAGAATTGGAATACGATCCAAATTTTGACACTGGAAACCTACCAAAGGATATCGTCCGTTATATGGGAGGAGATCAGTCGTTCTTGGCTCCTATTATGTCTAATGGAAATAACGTATACCAGTTCGGACCAAATGCATATACAAAACCTGCTGCCGGTCTTTACCTATTGCGTCAAACGATCATGGGACCTGAACTATTTGATGATGCCTTTAGAACTTACTCTCAAAGATGGATGTTTAAGCACCCTACTCCAGCTGACTTTTTCAGAAGTATGGAAGATGCATCTGCAGTGGACCTAGACTGGTTCTTTAGAGGTTGGTTCTACACCACTGACTATACAGACATTGCTATTAAGGGAGTAGACAAATACTTAGTTACCGATCAAGCTACGGAAGAAGTTAAAAAATTAGCTGCTCAGTACAATGTATCTATAGCTGACTTGGGACCTAGATTATACCTTACCAAAGACGGTGGAGAAGCAAATGCTATGGACGTTCCTGTATTGAGTACTTATATGGAGGAAAATCCAAATGCTGAGGCTTCAGCTCCAAACTATTTCTATGAAATTACATTTGAAAAACCAGGAGGATTGGTTATGCCAATTATCGTGGAATACACCTATGCAGATGGAAGCTCTAAAAGAGAAATGTATCCAGCTGAAATTTGGAGAATGAACGATAAAGAAGTGAGTAAACTTATTTCTTCTGATAAAGAAATCATCGGAATTTTACTAGATCCTGATTTAGAAACTGCCGATGTAGACACTTCAAATAACGCTTGGCCAAAGCCAGTGGAAACAAAATTTGATGAAGTAAAGGAACAGGTTAAGGGATAATTCTTAATTAAATATTAAAAAGCCATTTTTTAAATGGCTTTTTTTTATGCTTTACAGTTTAGGCTTGGACTCTATAAAACAAATCCCTAATTTGGATGACTAATTCAAATTTTTCACATGAAAACCAAATACACTTTACTACTTTCCGTATTTGCTTTGTTTTTTATGGTCCCTTCATTTGCTCAAGAACGCGAGCAAGGGCATATTAATGCAAACAAATTCAGACAACTAAAAGATGTTTTACCCACTCCGAACGAACAGCATACTGCTTCAGGAGCTCCGGGTAAAGATTATAGCCAACAACAAGTAGATTACACTATGGATATTATCTTGGATGATAGTAACCAAAGACTCTACGGAGAAGAACAAATCACCTACCACAACAATTCTGAAGACACCTTGTATTACTTATGGGTGCAGTTGGATCAGAATATGAGAGCAGCAGACTCCAAGACTCCAGATATTAGAGAGACAAGAGTAGCTTCTGTTCGAGATTTAAACAACTTCGAGGAGAATTTCGTAGATGCTCCATTTGATGGAGGGTTTAAGATTGACTATGTAAAACAAGCCAATGGAGAGGATCTAAAGTATATGGTTAATCGCACTATGATGCGAATCGAATTGCCACAACCTTTAGCTAAAGGAGAGAATTTTCAATTTGGAATCAAGTGGTGGTATAATATCAATAACTACGTAGACCAAGGAGGTAGATCCGGTTACGAGCATTTCCCAGAAGATGGTAATAACAATTATATTATCGCCCAGTTTTACCCTAGACTATGTGTCTATGACAACGTAGAAGGATGGCAAAATATGCAGTTCTGGGGACGCAGTGAGTTTGCCCTAGAATTTGGAGATTTCAAAGTAAATATTACCGCTCCAGCGGATCACGTTATGGCTGCGACTGGTGTTTTGACCAATTCAAAAGAGGTCTTGACTAAAAAACAGCAAAAGCGTTTTGAGCAGGCAGAAAATGACTTTGAAAATCCGGTTATGATTGTAACCCAAGAAGAAGCTGAAAAGGCGGAAAAAGGATTTTCTAAAAAAACAAAAACTTGGAGTTTTGACGCGACTAATGTAAGAGATTTTGCTTTTGCTTCTTCTAGAAAATATATCTGGGATGCCATGGCAGTAGACATCAATGGTAAAACTGTGATGGCGCACTCTCTATACCCAAAAGAAGGAAACCCTTTGTGGGAGCAGCACTCTACAAGAGCTGTAGCACAAACCCTAAAGACCTATTCAAAATATACTTTTGACTATCCTTACCACAAGGCAATTTCTGTACATGCCAAAAGACAAGGTATGGAGTATCCACAGATCTGTTTTAACTTTGGTAGACCAAATCCAGACGGTACTTATAGCGACAGAACCAAATACAGAATGCTCGGAGTAATCATTCACGAGGTAGGACATAACTTCTTCCCTATGATTGTAAATTCTGACGAACGTCAATGGACTTGGATGGATGAAGGATTAAATTCCTTTGTGCAGATTCAAGCGATGGAGGACTACGATAAAGATTTTCCTCTAGGAAGAGGTATTCCAAAAAACATTGTATCCTATATGGGAGGAGATCAGAGTAATATCGCTCCAATTATGTCTCAAGGAGACAATGTGTATCAGTTTGGTGCCAATGCCTATTCCAAACCAGCTGCGGGACTTTATATGTTGCGCAAGACCATTATGGGCGAAGAATTGTTTGACTATGCATTCCAAACCTATTCTCAGAGATGGATGTTTAAACACCCAACACCTGCGGATTTCTTCCGATCTATGGAAGATGCATCAGCCATGGATTTGGACTGGTTCTTTAGAGGATGGTTCTATACTACAGACTATACCGATATTGGTATAAAAGAAGTTAAGAAGTTTTATGCGACGAGTAAGGAAACAGAAGCAGGTAAGAAACGTGCAGAACAAAGAGGAATGAGCGGAGATCTCGTTTATTTTGCAGAAGATACCTCTTCAGGTAGCTCTATGAGCTCAGAAGCTTTAAATGAAACTAAAAATCGTAAAGGAGATCGCTTTTTTTACCAAGTAACTTACGAAAAACCAGGTGGACTAGTGATGCCTATCTTGGTGGATATTACTTACGAAGATGGAACACAAGAGCGCAAAACCTATCCTGCTCAAATCTGGAGGCTACACGACAAAGAAATTACTAAGGTAATTAGTAGTTCAAAAGCTATTAGCTCTATAGTAGTAGATAAGAATAATGAGACGGCAGATGTCGATTTATCCAACAATTCTTGGGGACTTGAAATTGAAAGTAAATTTGATCAAGCCAAAGACAAAGTAAAGGGATAAGATTCCTTTTGAAATTAAAAAAGCTGCCCGAGGGCAGCTTTTTTTTTAAACACCAGTTGCGGTATCTAGTTTTATATAATCCAGAAATTCTCTTCGAACCTCTTTATCTTTAAATACACCGCCGTATTCTGCGGTAACTGTAGAACTCTCTATATCGCGAATACCTCTTGAATTTACACATAAGTGCTTTGCATCAATAACACAAGCGACATCTTCCGTACCCAAGGCTTCTTGCATGGTCTGAACAATTTGCATGGTAAGGCGTTCTTGAACTTGCGGCCTTCTCGCAAAGTGATCCACCAATCGATTCATTTTTGACAAACCAATTACTTTCCCTTTTGAAATATAGGCCACATGTGCTCTTCCCACTATTGGCAAAAGGTGATGCTCACAAGTAGAATAAAGCGTAATATTTTTCTCTACTAACATCTCCCCGTATTTGTAGGTATTGTTAAAAGTAGAAAGTCCTGGAGCATTTTTTGGATCTAATCCACTAAATAATTCATTGACATAAGCCTTTGCAACACGTTTTGGAGTACCTCTTAAACTATCATCAGACAAATCCAAACCAAGAGTTTCCATAATATCTCTCACACTACTTTGAATGCGTTCGATTTTTTCCTGATCGGTGAGATCAAAAGCATTATCTCTCATCGGCGTCACAGCGGAGGTCATTACGTGATTATCTCCTATATCATCAATAAAATCTTTATCCATAATGTGTTTTATTTCAAATTTACTAATCTTATTAAATCAGCTAAGTTTACGAGCTGCTGACTTCCCTCGTTCATGTTTTTCAGCGTGTATTTATCCTCTGCTATCTCGGAATCTCCCGTGAGAACAACAAATGGAATCCCACGCCTATTGGCATAATTCATTTGCTTTTTCATCTTTACCGAATCCGGGTACAGCTCCGCTGAAACTCCCTTCTTTCTTAAAGATTGTACCGCTTTTTGAGCGTATAGACCTTCTTTGGATCCGAAATTGATAAATAAGACTTGAGGTCTTGGCAAATCAATATCAGAAAACAATCCCAGTTCTTCCATTACCAAATAGATGCGGTCCAAACCAAAGGATATACCTACACCACTCACATCTTTTAAACCAAAAATACCAGTTAGATCGTCATAACGACCACCGCCACCTATGGATCCCATTTTTACTTTATCAGGCGCAGATACTTCAAAAATTGCTCCTGTATAATAATTCAAACCTCTTGCCAAAGTTACATCAATCTCTAAACTAGCAGATTGAAGTCCCAAAGAATCAATTTGAGTAGTTATAAATTCGATTTCTTCCAATCCTTTGCTTCCAATTTCAGAGGAGGAAAGAAGAGTTTTTAATTTATCTAACTTTTCCTCATTCGTCCCTTTAAAATCAAAAAGCGGTTGGATTTTTTCGATTGCATCGGAATCAATCCCTTTGGATAACATTTCCTTTACAACCCCATCTTTACCGATTTTATCTAGTTTATCGAGTGCAACCGTAAAATCTATCAACTTATCCTCTGCACCTATCAACTCTGCAAAACCCATAAGAATTTTGCGGTTGTTCATTTTGATAGTCGTTCCCTCCAGTCCTAACTGACTAAAAACATCGTCATATAGTTGGATAAATTCAACTTCCTGCCACAAACCTTTACTTCCAACAACATCGGCATCACATTGATAAAACTCTCTAAACCTACCTCTCTGAGGTCTGTCCGCTCTCCAAACAGGTTGAATTTGAAATCTTTTAAAAGGAAATTCTATTTCATTTTGATGTTGCACAACATATCTCGCAAAAGGAACCGTCAAATCATAGCGCAAGGCCTTTTCCGAAATTGAACTAGTCAAAGACTGGCTGTTTTTTGCCTCCAAAGCCTCTGAATTCGCTTTGGATAGAAAATCTCCCGAATTCAAAATCTTAAAAATCAATCGGTCTCCTTCCTCTCCGTATTTCCCCATCAAAGTCGAAGAGTTCTCAAAGGACGGCGTTTCAATTCCTTGAAAACCGTATAACTTGAAAACCGCTTTGATTTTGTCAAAGATAAAATGTCTCTTTATCAGCTCTTCTGGGTTGAAATCTCGAGTACCTTTTGGTATGCTTGGTTTTTGTGCCATCAATTTTATTTACAGGGTGCAAATATCTTAAATTTTCAGGGAATCTAAAACCTTTATAATCAGTTTTTCAGTATTGAACCAATCTCCTCTAGATTTTCACTTTTGGACAACTTTTTAAGACCTAGTAAACTCACATTCAATTCATAACCCAAAAGTAGGATTATACTGTTTAACCAGATAAAAATCATAATAATCAAAAGGGTTCCTATCGAACCATAGAGCTCGTTATACCTAGCGAATTTCTCCACATATACACCAAACAGAGAGAAGGTTCCAATGCTGAGGATGGTTGTCATTATGGAACCCGGGGAGAAGAAAGCTTGTTTTTTACCTTCTCGTGTTCCGTAATAATATAAAATGGAAACAATCATCAAAACACAAATAACAAAAATGATTTGACGCCCTAACTCCAACCAAAACGTCATGTCATCCAGCCAACCTAAATTTTGAAAATAATCCAAAAGAAATTTTATAAAAACCAACGCTACTACAGTGATTATAAGAAAAAAGCTCATCACCAGAGAAATACCCACGGATAAAAAATAAGCCTTAAAGACATTTCTAGATTCCACTTTGTAATACGAATACTCAAAACTTGCGAATATGGCACTCACTCCGTTAGCCATCAAAAATATAGAAGCCAAAAAACCAAAGGAGAGCAATCCTCCGTATCGGTTGTTTACAATATCAATTATCACACTTTCTACAGCGTCGTAGGTCTTGGGAGGCAATATTTGCTCAATAAAACCGGTAAATGTTTCGGGAAATCCCTCGATGGGGATAAAGGAAATAAGCGTTAGTATAAAAAGTAAAAAAGGAAAAATTGCCATAAAAAAACTATAGGCAATACCGGAAGCACGTGTAGTTATAGCTCCCTTTAAAATCCCAATAAAATATCTTTCAAACAAGTCAAAGAGAGACATTCCCTTGAGACCGGGTATTTTAATCGCCGTCAATACCTCAATAAATTGACGTATGATTGGCAAATTAGTAAATTGGTCCCAAAGTTTAGTTTCCATAAATTATATAGCCTTTAAACTCAAATCCATATTGTAAATTGAATGGGTCAATGCTCCTGAAGAAATACAATTCACCCCGCATGCAGCGTAATCTGCTATGGTGTTCTCATTAATATTCCCAGAGGATTCTGTCTCGCAGCTATCCCCTATCAAATCGACCGCCTCTCTAGTTTGAGCAAAATCAAAGTTGTCTAGTAAAATCCTATAAACCCCTCCAGCCGATAGAATTTTCTCCACTTCGGACAGATCGCGAGCCTCAACTATAATTTTCAGATCGAGCCCATTACTTTCTAAATAATCCTTTGTTTGATTTATGGCCTGAACTACTCCTCCACAAAAATCAATGTGATTGTCTTTGAGCATAATCATATCATAGAGTGCGAAACGGTGATTTTCACCTCCGCCAATAGTAACGGCCCACTTTTCTGCAGCACGAATTCCCGGAGTAGTCTTTCGCGTATCTAAAATTCTTGTTTTAGTGCCCTTGACCAAAGAAACATAGTAGTTGGTCTTGGTCGCTATTGCGCTCATGCGCTGCATCATATTTAAAACCAAACGTTCTGCTTTTAGAATGGATTGAGAACTCCCTTCTACATGAAAAACAATATCTCCCTGAGCAACAGAGTCTCCATCTTTGAGAAAATGGGTGACTTTTAAAGAAGGATCTACATATTTAAAGATTTGATCTGCCAATTCTACACCGGCAATAATTCCTTTATCCTTGACAAGAAGTTTTGCTTTTCCCTGAGCATCCTCGGGTATACAAGCTAAAGAGCTATAATCTCCAGGTCCAATATCTTCTCTAATTCCATTGGAAATTATTAATTCTATTTCCTTCTCGAACTGTTTTTTACTGATCATTTAATCTGTTTTAAACAAAAATACCAATTTATCACTAGCTAAATTACCTATATTTGACTTAAAATCACGAAAGATGAAGATCAAACTATTGGCCATAGGAAAGACGGATGATTCCGCTTTGATTAGCTTGATTTCTCGCTACCAAGATCGACTACAACACTATGTTTCCTTTGACTTAGATATTTTACCAGACCTAAAACAGGTTAAGAACATGTCGGAGTCAGAGCAAAAAATCAAAGAGGGATCTTTGATTCAAAAGCAACTTAAACCCGGCGATTTTGTCTGTCTACTCGATGAAAGAGGAAGGGAATTCAATTCCGTAGATTTTTCAAAATACCTTCAAAAGAGAATGAATAGTGGACTGAAACGTTTAGTTTTTGTCATCGGCGGACCTTATGGCTTCTCTGAGGAAATTTATAAAATTGCCCAAGGAAAAATCAGTATGTCTCAAATGACCTTTTCCCATCAAATGATACGTCTATTTGCGGTAGAGCAAATTTATCGCGGATTTACCATCTTAAAAAATGAACCTTACCACCACAGATAATGAAAAAATTAGTTTTTGCCACACATAATAAAAACAAGCTAAAGGAAGTTCAGAACCTCTTGCCACAATACGATATTGTCGATTTGGATGCTATTGGATGTCACGAGGAGATTGTCGAAGATGGGTCTACCTTGGAGGAAAATGCCCTGATCAAGGCACGATATGTCCGAGATCATTATAAACTTTCTTGCTTTGCTGACGATACCGGGTTGGAAGTAGATTCTCTTTCGGGAGCTCCAGGGGTATATTCAGCGCGTTATGCAGGAACGCATGGGGATAGCGAGAAAAACATGAACAAGCTTTTAGGCGCCTTAAAAAACAAAGACAATAGAAAGGCTCAATTTAGAACGGTAATCGCCTTGAGTACCGATGCTGGAGAACTCTTGTTTGAAGGGATATGCCCTGGCTCTATAACAGAGGAAAAGAAAGGAAATGACGGTTTTGGTTACGATCCAATTTTCAAGGCCCAAGGATTTGACGTGACTTTTGCCGAAATGGATCTAGAGAGCAAAGGAAAAATATCCCATAGAGGACTTGCCATAGAAAAGTTAATCCATTATTTATCAAAAAAGGATGACTAAAAAGCAAAAGTTTACGGTTTTGGGACTCCTCCTTGTTCTACTTGTTTTTATGAGCCTATACTTGGGTTCTGTAAAAATTGGAATAGGAGAGTTATTTCAGATACTCTCTGGAGCAGACCTAGACAAAAGCTTTGTCATTTGGAAATTGCGAATGCCAAAAACATTCCTTGCTATACTATCGGGAATATCTCTAGCCCTCAGTGGTTTATATATGCAAAGTGTCTTTAGAAACCCCTTAGCAGGTCCCTATGTTCTCGGAATTAGTTCCGGCTCAAGTTTAGGGGTTGCCCTAGTAATTTTAGGAGCGAGTCTTTTTGGAGGAATTAGTCTAAATCTGATCGCAAACCTCAGTATAAGTTTTGCAGCATTTGTCGGTGCCTTTTTAGTTTTAGGACTAGTATTGATCGCATCTCGTTGGATCAAAGACAGTCTTTCCATTCTTATAATCGGTTTGATGATGGGTAGTTTTAGTTCCGCAATTGTCGCACTTCTCTCCTATTTTTCACCGGCGGAAAATCTGAAAAAATATCTAATTTGGGGGATGGGAAATCTCTCAGGAGTGAGTGAGCAAATGCTTTTATTAGTGCTCATATCCACCGTAATTGGCTTGGGCATTGGACTCTATTCCACCAAAGGTTTAAATGCCTTTATTCTCGGAGATACTGCTGCCCAAAGTATAGGAATATCCATTGAGAAGCATAGAAATTTATTGTTTATCGCAACTTGTTTGATGACCGGGAGCGTTACCGCTGCAGCTGGACCTATTGCCTTTATTGGTTTATCGATTCCTCATATATCTCGTATTATTTTTAAGAGTTCTGACCACAGAACCTTGATTCCTGCAACGATTTTGCTAGGCGCGATTTCCTTGCTGTTTTGTGATATTGTAGCTAGTGTCCCGGGATCTTCCATCATCTTGCCCATAAACAGTATAAGTTCTCTTATCGGAGCCCCTATTGTCATCTATTTGATGTTAAAGAAAAATAAACTGGTGCTATGATTTTAAAAGATTTACAAATCGGTTATAAGACTAGTGGCCCTCTAGGTCCTTTGCACAACGCTAGAATTTCAAAAGGTAAATTCACAGTGGTTCTCGGACAGAATGGAATTGGTAAATCGAGTTTTATCCGAACCCTATCGGGATTGCAAGAGCCTTTGCGTGGAACTGTAGAAATAGATGACAAAAATATAGATAGCATTCCACTGCGTGAGCGTTCTCAGCATATTGGAATCGTTTTGACTGAAAAAATTCAAGTCACCAATTATACCGTAAGAGAATATGTCGGTCTCGGACGCTACCCTTATACCAATTGGGTCAATAAATTCTCTGAGTCTGATTGGGCCATTATCGATAAAGCAATCCAAGAAACCGGATCACAACACCTAGCAAACCGCAGAGTAAGTGAACTCAGTGATGGAGAACAACAAAAAGTTCAAATTGCTAAGGTTCTCGCTCAAGAAACACCAATCATTATCTTGGACGAACCTACAGCTCATTTGGATATTCATCATAAAATTCAATTGTTTAAAATTCTAAAAAAACAAGTGAGTGAACATAAGAAAACGGTTCTTATGGCAAGTCATGAGGTAAATCTATCGCTCAAACTCAGCGATCAGATGATATTACTTATAGAGGACCAAGCGTATTATGGAACGGCTCAAGAATTGGTAGAACAAAACAAAATTCAAAAGCTATTTCCAGAAGAATTGGTGAAATACGATTCAAATTTAGGGCAGTTTATTCTTGTGAATTAGCTCTAATCCTTTAAATTCACCACAATAAAATCAACTGTATGAAAACTTTTATCTACCTCATTGCTGGAACGCTTTTAGCCGCCTGCTCTGCTACAAAATCCTCCTCTGAAAAATCAGAGGATTTGACACCGACCAAATATGCTAATACCATTAAAGTCGAAGATCTAAAAACCTACCTATACACTCTGGCTAGTGACAGTATGCAAGGCAGAAACACTGGGGATGCCGGTCAAAAGATGGCTGCGGAATATCTAAAAAAATTCTATAAAGAGAATGGTATCCAGAGCCCAATTGGAGGAGATGACTATTTCCAAGAAATACCAGCAAGTTTTTTAAGAGGAAGAGCAAAAGCTACAGAAAATGTACTCGCTTTTATTGAAGGTTCCGAAAAACCAGAGGAGATATTAGTGATTTCAGCCCATTACGATCACGTTGGAATGAAGGGAGATCAAATCTACAACGGAGCTGATGACGATGCTTCCGGTACTTCGGCAGTGATGGAAATCGCCCAAGCATTTAAACTAGCCAAACAAGACGGTAATGGTCCAAAGCGCTCTGTATTATTCATAAACCTAACTGCAGAAGAAAAAGGTTTATTTGGATCTATGTGGTATGTAGAACACCCGCTCTTTCCATTGGAAAATACCATTGCCGATCTCAATATTGATATGGTAGGAAGAGTAGATGACGCACACCTAGAAAATCCCAATTTCATATATTTAATCGGCTCGGATAAATTGAGTTCTGACCTTCATGAAATTTCAGAGCAAGCAAATAAAAAGTATGTCAACTTAGACTTAGACTATACGTATAACGAGGAAGGGGATCCAAATAGATTTTACTATAGATCGGATCACTACAACTTTGCAAAAAACAATATCCCGGTTATATTTTATTTTAATGGGGTTCATGAAGACTATCACCAACCGTCCGATACCGCAGACAAAATCGACTTTGATTTGCTTCAAAAAAGAACGGAGTTGGTCTTTTACACCGCTTGGGAACTCGCCAACAGAGAAGAGCGACCAGCTTTAGATTAAGAAACAAAAAACGAGCCAGTTGGCTCGTTTTTTGTTTTAGTGCAATATTTTAAAAACCAAGGTCTTCAGAATTATTTCAGGACTCATATTACTAGCCCCTACTCCTTTTGAATGTAAATCTGCTTCTCTTAAAAAAGCAATTATTTGGGACACTTTTCGCATGGGGAAATTCTTGGCAGCTTGCGCGTAATCATCTACAAAATAAATATTTACTCCCAACTTCTTGGATGCATTTCCTTTAGATCTATCTTTTAGACCGTGGTATTTTAACAATTGGGTAAAATAGGCTTGCAGAGAAGCAATCGTCAAAACCAGAGGATGACTCTTTTGATTTTCTGCAAAATAGTTGATGATGCGGTTGGCCTTTACCACATTTTTTATTCCGAGAGCCTTTCGGAGCTCAAAAATATTGTAGTCCTTACTAATACCGATATTTTTTTCGATATGACTACTATCAATTATGGTGCCTTGAGGGAGAATTAGCATGAGTTTATCGAGTTCATTCGCTATTTTCGCCAATTCCGTCCCTAGAAATTCCGTCAACAGATAAGCCGCCTTTGGCTCGATTTTGTAACCTTTTCCCGACAGGACTCTGGGAATCCAATCCTGAACCTGATTGTCGTATAATTTCTTACTCTCAAATAGTACTCCCTTTTGAGCGACAAGCTTTGCGAGCTTCTTTCTTTTGTCTAGCTTTTTATTTTTAAAGGCAAAAACTAGTATGGTAGTCTCCTGAGGAGCATTTAAATAATTGGCTAAATCCTCAATATTTCGAGATAAGTCTTGGGCCTCCTTTACCAATATGACCGTTTTTTCAGCCATCATGGGAAATCTTTTGGCCTCGGACATAATTTGATTTATATCCGTATCTCTTCCGTATAAAACCATCTGGTTAAAAGCCTTTTCGGACTCCTCCAGAACATTTTCTTCAATATAATCACTTATTTTATCGATATAATAAGGTTCATCTCCCATTAAAAAATAAACGGGTTTATAGTTTCCTTTTTTTATATCACTGACAATTTCCTTGACTTGGTTCATGAATAAATGTATACTTTTACACTATGCAGAAATTGAACTTTCCATCCTACGAGCTTCTGATCAAAAGTAGGGAAAATAAACTGTTCATATTTGATCCCATTCGAAAAAAAGAGTTGGTTTTGACCCCTGAAGAATGGGTTCGTCAACACAGTATTCAATTTTTATTGGAGTCCGGATATCCCATGGGATTGATTGGAGTGGAAAAAACACTTAAACTAAATAACATGTCTCGCAGAACGGATATCTTAGTTTTTGACAAAAGTGGTCTACCCTTTTTGATCGTGGAATGTAAATCGGCTAAAGTTCCCATCACCCAAACTACCTTTGATCAAATCGCAAGATATAATATGGAAATCAAGGCTCCGTATTTAATGCTTACTAATGGACTAAATCACTATTTTTGTATTATGGATCACAAGAATAAATCCTATAAATTTCTCAAAGAACTACCTACTTACTAGATGAAAATAGCAATAGTTATACTGAATTATAACGGAGTTGAATTGTTAAAACGATTTCTTCCAAAACTAATTGACTGCAGTGAAGGAGAAGATATATATGTTATTGATAACGCTTCTTCTGACCAATCTTTGGATTTGCTATCCGATCAATTTCCCGGGGTAAAACAAATTGAATTAGATCAAAATTACGGTTATGCAGGAGGTTACAATAAAGGACTGTCTCAAATAGATGCGACGCATTTTTGTCTTTTGAACTCGGATGTAGAAGTAAGTCCTAATTGGCTACAACCTGTAATAGATACATTTTCAAAAAGCGAAACTACGGCAATTATTCAACCCAAGATAAAAGCGATTAGACAAAGAAATCACTTTGAATATGCTGGTGCTAGTGGCGGATTTCTGGATGCCTATGGCTATGCTTTTTGTCGCGGACGTATATTTGACAACTGTGAGATAGACCAAGGACAATACGACGAACCTATAGATATCGCTTGGGCGGGTGGAGCATGCTTTTTTATCAAGGCCAGTACTTTTGAGGATCTAGGTGGTTTTGATACCGATTATTTTGCCCATTACGAAGAGATTGATCTCTGTTGGAGGGCCAAAAATAAGGGACTTGGAATAAAGGTAGTTCCCTCTAGTGTCGTTTTTCATCTAGGTGGCGCTACGCTATCCCATGAAAATCCATTTAAAACCTATCTGAATTATAGAAATAGTTTATTCACTCTGTACAAGAATTTACCAAATAAGAATTTAATACCGAGGTTGTTCATCCGAATGCTACTCGATGGTATCTCTGGGCTTCGCTTTCTATTAAAAGGACAATTAAAATCCTTCTTAGCCATAATTAAAGCGCATTTTGCCTTTTACTTGGCCATGCCTAAACTGCACAAAAAAAGACTAGAAAACCCCAATAGAAACGAAAACTACTTTAGAGAAAAATCTATTGTTTGGGCTTATTTTGTAAGGGGTATAGAAAAGTTTTCGTCCTTATAAAACTTTAGTGAGATCCCCTTTGCCCTGTCTTATCAATTCCGGTTCTTCAGAGGTTAAATCAATAATAGTAGAAGGAGTATTATCTCCGTATCCACCGTCAATTACGATATCTACCAACTTGTCCCATTTCTCCAAAATCAATTCTGGATCTGTAGTGTACTCCAATACTTCGTCCTCATCGTGAATAGAAGTGGAGACAATTGGGTTTTCAAGGGATTTGACCAAGTCTCTAGCAATTTGATTATCCGGAATTCGAATACCGACGGTTTTCTTCTTTTTAAAGACTTTTGGCAGGTTATTGTTTCCCGGTAAAATAAAGGTGAAGGGACCTGGAAACGCTCGCTTTAAAATTTTAAATCTCTGGGTATCCAATTGCTTGACATAATCCGAAAGATTACTCAAATCGTAACAAATAAAGGAAAAGTTTGCTTTGTCTAGCTTGATTCCCTTTATTCTTGCTATTCGCTCCAAAGCTTTGACGCTTCGAATGTCACAACCAAGACCGTAAACGGTGTCTGTAGGGTAAATAACCAAGCCCCCCTGTCTCAAAACATTTGCGATCTTAGCAATTTGCTTTGGGTCAGGGTTATCCTCGTATAACTTGATTAATTCTGCCATATTATTTGTGATCCACCAAACGGAAACCTTCTCCGTGGATATTGATAATTTCTACATTTTCGTCCCCTTTTAAATACTTTCGGAGTTTGGCTATATAAACGTCCATACTTCGAGAGGTAAAATAGTTATCGTCTCTCCAAATCTTTGTTAGAGCCAATTCTCTCGGCATTAAGTCGTTGATATGAACTGCTAATAATTTTAATAGCTTATTTTCCTTAGGAGAAAGTTTTTGCTGGTCTTTTCCATCCAGAGTCAAATACCTCAATTTAGAATTCAAATGGTAGCGTCCGATATTAAATTCAAAAACATCATCCGCACTCGGTCCATCTTTCTCTTTGCGCTGCAGGATAACATTAATTTTATACAAGAGTACCTCAGAGTCAAACGGCTTGTTTAAATAATCGTCTGCCCCTACTTGATATCCTTTTAGAACGTCTTCCTTCATGGTTTTTGCAGAGAGAAAAATAATAGGAATGTTTTTGTCTGTCTCTCTAATATCTGCCGCCAGAGAAAATCCGTCTTTACGGGGCATCATAACGTCCAAAATACACAAATCGAAATCGTCATTTTTAAACATAATCAAACCTTCTAAACCATCTTTAGCGTGGGTCACATCGTAGTTGTTTAGGGCTAAATAATCCTTTAGAACAATCCCGAAATTTGGATCGTCTTCAACTAATAAAATTCTTTTATTTTCCATAAGACATTAATTAAATCAATTTAATTTTTATTGTAAATATACTCCCTTTTCCTTTTTCACTTGAAACACTTATTGTTCCGCCGTGTCTCTTGACGATTTGCTTTACATAACTAAGGCCCAAACCATGCCCTTTGACATTGTGTATATTACCGCTAGCTTCGCGATAGAACTTTTCAAAAATGTTCTTTTGGACTACCTTGGACATTCCAATTCCCTTGTCGGCTATAGAGAGAACAAATAATCCTCCTTCATTTTTGGTATAAACATCTATAACCGGTGCACCCTCCGAATATTTCATGGCATTCTCCAGGACATTGACACACATATTTGTAAGGTGAAACTCACTTCCATAAACCTCTGTTTCTACAGCTTCAAAATGGGTGTTTATACTCCCTTGTCTATCGCTTACAAGAAGTTCAATATGACTCATAGCATCTTCCACTACTTCCTGAAAGTCTATAGCTTCTTTTTCAATACTCAATTCGTTTTTCTCCAGCTTGGATATTCTCAAGACATTCTCCACCTGCTCGTGCATCCTAATATTTTCGTCATTTATCATCTGGACATAACGGAGAATTTTAGACTGATCTTCGATTATTTTCGGATTTCGAATGGCATCGGTAGCCAAATTAATTGTCGCAATTGGAGTTTTAAACTCGTGGGTCATGTTATTGATAAAGTCCGTCTTGATCTCCGATATTTTCTTTTGCTTAATCATCTGATATAGGGAACTGGTAAAGACGATGATTATAATGAGGATAAAAAATATAGACAACATCAAGATGTTTCCAATAGAAGTCAAGATGTATCGGCGTTTCTTTGGAAAAGTAACATAGAGTTGATACAAAGATTCCCCTTCTCCGTTGTAAAACATAGGAACCTGAAAACTCTCTCCTTTATCCAAACGGAAATATCCGGATTTGACAGAAGTTGGTAGGTCGTTATTGTAGACTGCAAACTTAAAATCTATATCTACTCCTATTTTCTCAAACTCCACCTCTAACTGATTGCGAATCTCAGAGGCACTCGTTCTCCTATTAAAAGGAATACTATCGGTTTGGTTGCGCATAAAATTATCTACCCAAGCCATCTCTGCATCTGCCCAGCGTTTAAACTTAGTCTTGGAACGAATTTGAACAGAACCCTCCAAATCCATATCGGGATTTACGGAACTCACCTGTGTGTATTCGTCTCTAGTAAAAAACCGCTTGAGCATAATGGTATCTTGCTCAAAATCACTCGGAAACTTGTGGTTTTCTTCAATAAGACTCGAGGTATATCTAAAAGTTGAATTGTCTTGGGGGTCAGAAGTTTCATAATACATACTCTCTACCGTTCCCGACTCAAAACTTTGTCCCAAATCATTTAGAGAATCTAAACGTTTGGTCAAACGCTCATATTGATAGGTCTGTTCACGCTTACTAATATTTTCAGAAACGCGATTTAGCGCGTATTCCACGTCATTAGTGAATTGTTTGTCATTTGTCTCAATAGCATTCTGCACCCAAAAGTACTGCACCGAAACAATTCCAATAAGAGAAATACTCATCAAAACAACAATGAGTACAAACATTTTTTTATTCATCAGTCCCTATCCTAAATAATGATATAAATTTAGAAAAAAACCTTGAAAACAGCAATTATATAGTAGAATAACAAATATTTAACTAAATAAAATAAAAAAATCTAATTTTTTAACATGCTAAGAAGCTTGTCGTAAATATCCAGAACTGTGGATTTAGTGGTAGTCAAATCCTTGTTTTCAACAACAAAATCTGCGTTGACTCTGTAGTCTTGTTCGCTTATCTGATTTTTAATTCTAAGTAAAATATCCTCTGATTTCATACCGTCTCTCTGACTGACTCGCTTTAGTCTCTCCTCTAATGGAGCAGTAACGCAAATCAAAACATCAAAAAAACCATCTTTGTGATCGGTTACTAGCGCGCTTTCGTAGATTACTATCTCATCCTTATTCCTTTGAGAATAGGCTTTGAAATCTCTTTCCACTGCTGGATGTACTAAAGCGTTTAGCGCTGTCAATTTACTTTTGTCTCGGAATACGATATCTGCTATAAAGGAGCGATTCAAACTGCCGTCTTCCAAATAAGCTAAGCTTCCAAAGAGTTCAGAGATAGCAAATTTCAAATCCTTATCCTCTGTCATCAATCGCTTTGCCTCGAGATCGGCGACATAGGTCTTTGCGCCCTGTTCCGAAAACATAGCGAGGACTGTCGACTTTCCAGTACCTATACCCCCTGTTAAAATCACTCTCATTTTACGGTTGTTAAAAACTCTAGTTTTACAGGATTGATTCTCACAAAACGAACGAGTTTTGACTTTTGTTCAATTTCTACATCCATGTAATTAATTCCCAATTCCATAGATTTCTCAAAATCTGCAGATAAAATAAAATCCGTGGAACTCACTTGGTTGAATTTTGATAAACCTGTTTGATAGAAAACACTTACTTTTTTGGGAAACGTTTTTACCTCGAGAGAATCGGGAACATTTCTTATTAGCACAGGAATCTCAAAACTTCCTTCCGTATATTTCTCCACTGCGGCAACAATTCCAACCTCCTCTGCACTCCATTTCAAATTCTCACCTACATAGGGACTAAAATCGAGCTTGGCTTCTATATCTAAACTATCCATTACCTCTTGAAGGTTGAGCTCCTCAGTTTCTACAGAAAGTATCTTACTAATCTGATTTTCAGGACCTGTAACACGAATAGAGTCTGGACTTAGTATATATATACCATCGTGGTGATAACCAGGCTTAAACTGAATATTTTGACTCAAAATGACAGGAACGGTCTTGCTCACTAATTTCCCAATATCTAAAATGAGGGTATCTTTGACCATAGCTTCAAACTTCACCGAGGGATGTTGAGCAGCCATATAAGGAAGTTGTTCGTTCAAGGAAATACTATACAAACCAGAAGTGTTCACCTCTTTTAGGTTAGAAGCATTTATATTTAATTTATTCTCAAATAAAATTTGCTTGATCAATCGGTAGCCGGAGGCCTTTACAACAACCGGTATTTTTCTTTTTGAGGAATTTTGTACAATTTTATTATCGGGAATATTGACGTAGTTAATGGCGTAATTAACCGTTGAAGTATATTCTTTACTCAGTTTTATCAAAAACCAAAAACAGGTTGACAAAACGAGGAACACAACAAAACTCGAAGCTCTTTTTTGAGGTCTTTCCATAAAGTAAATGTACAAAAAAAGCGAGCTATAAATAGCTCGCTTTTTTTATCAATTTTAAAAGACTACTTCTTAGGAGCGTCTAACTTTGAACTCAGTTCAGCAGAAATAGAAGAACGTTCCATTTTCAATTTACCTGCACTTGTTTCAATCATTACTGTATTGTCTGCATCATTTGTATCGACAACCTTTCCGTGAATACCACTTGTAGTAACTACTTTAGTACCCTTTCCAAGTCCTTGCTGAAATGATTTTTCCTTTTTTTGACGTTTAACCTGAGGTCTAATCATGAAAAAATAAATCACAACAAACATCAATACAAAAGGGAGCATACTTTGCAAACCTTCTACTTGCAATGCAATATTTAATAACATATATCTAATTTAAAAATTAACTTTTCTTTTCTACGAAACCTTTGATCTTTAGGATCTCTCTTCCGCTTGCTGTATTGGTCAGCAGGGTAATATTTTTAGATTGTCTTCCCATTTTACCATAGGAGTTAAACCTAACTTTAATTTCTTCCGATGCACCTGGAGCGATTGCTCCGCGAGGCCATTGAGGAACCGTACATCCACAAGTAACTTTGGCGTCCAAAATAACCAAATCCGTGCTTCCGGTATTCGTCACGACAAAGGTAGTTTCAACAGATTCACCCGCTGTAATGTTACCAAAATTAAATTCCATATTATCAAAACTAGCAGTCGCTGCACCTTTTTCTATTTCTGCATCTCTCTTTTCTGCTGCCTCTACATTTACAGCTTTCACTTTGGATGCTGCATTACTCTTTTCGCAAGATACAAAAGCCAGAGAACCGACTATACCTGCTATGATTAAAATAGATTTTTTCATACTGTAATATTTAAAAGCACTAAATTATAAAATTATAATAATCCCCTACCAATTTTATTCATTCTTTTTGACTCTGAAAAGTCTTTTTGAAGTTTATCCAAGACTCCGTTAATAAAGACATTGGATTTGTTTGAGGAGTAATCTTTTGACAACTCTATATATTCATTTATTGTCACTCGAACCGGAATACTAGGAAACTCTAAAAATTCAGCAATACCAAGTTTTAATAAAATCACGTCAATTTCTGCGATTCTCTCCAATTCCCAGTTTGGAGTCTTTTTTACAATCTCTTGCTCATATGCCTCCTGATTTAGAACGACCTTTCTAAACAATTTTACTGCAAATTGCTCATCCTCATCGTTTTTATATAGGGCAGGCAATATAAAGGTCTTATCTTTCTTTAGATCCTTTATGGTTTTTAGCATCCAAGAGTTTACAAATGGAATATCATCTACCCATCCGATAAAAGTATCCTCATAAAAGTCCGCCAACTTTTCGTTGGGAGCGATTATTTGAACAAATAAATCCTCGATAAACTTTCGGTCCTTTTTAAAACTAGATTCCCCGTCATTCATATAAATGGCAAAAATCTCAGAATCGATCATTTCGTCATAAATCATGCGAATATACTCGTCGTGATCCCTCCATTGATTCAAAGCGTGATCTGCTTCGTATATG
This sequence comes from Flavobacteriaceae bacterium, assembly GCA_042091275.1. Taxonomy (GTDB): domain Bacteria; phylum Bacteroidota; class Bacteroidia; order Flavobacteriales; family Flavobacteriaceae; genus JBELHR01. The sequence continues at coordinate 4,766 of JBELHR010000025.1, read as the reverse complement.
GAGACCGAACTACTCGTCTCAAAAGATTCGAGTACCAGATTATCAATAAACTTTGTGCTTGACTCTTTAGCGCCAATCTTTAGACGACTGTTAGAACTTGCTTTGTGAAGCTTTTTTGCTAGTTTCTTTAATTCAATAAACAGCGATATTTGCAAGACATATAGGTCAAACATTTTATCGACACTCGCTCTTATGAATTTCTCTTCCTTTACTAGGTTATCACTATGTGAAGTGGTTAAGGCGTAAACGGATTGCATAACTTTTACACGAATATGTCTTCTACTGATCATTATAAAGAACTTAAAATTAAAGAGCGCTGAAAAATTCAACGCTCTGCAAAAATAATAATATTAAACGGTATTGAAATTATTTTTTAGATAAATTTATTCGCTCTTGCGCAATTAAAAGTGCAGCCTCGTGAGTAGTAATTCCCTCTTGAATCGCACGATCAAAAACATTTAGAGTCGTATCAAAAATAGCTTCGGTTTTTTTCATAATTGTCGGCCTGTCGTAATTTGCTAATTCCGCATATACGTTAATAATTCCTCCTGCATTTACAACAAAATCCGGTGCGTATACAATATCCCTTTGGGCTAAAAGATCTCCGTGAACTTTTTCGTCCGCCAATTGATTGTTCGCTGCTCCTGCGACAACCTTTGCTTTTAAGGCATTTATACTTTCGGTGTTTAAAGTTGCTCCCAATGCACATGGAGCGTAGATATCCATTTCTTGATCAAATATTTCCTGTCCAGAAACAGACTGTACTCCATACTTAATACACAAGTCGCTAACACGCGCCTCATTAATATCACTTATGATAACTTGAGCTCCTTCTTTCACTAAATAATCCACTAAAGTCTCTCCAACATGACCAACACCTTGGACGATAATTTTTCTTCCAGAAAGATTCTTAGACCCTAATCCCACCTCTGCAGCAGCTTTCATACCCATATAGACACCATATGCAGTGACCGGTGATGGATTACCTGAGCCTCCCAGAGATTCTGAAACTCCAGTTACATTCTTAGTAACCTCTCTAATTACATCCATATCGCGAGTCTCCATTCCCACATCTTCGGCAGTTATATACTTTCCAGAAAGAGAGTCAACGAATTGACCAAATCGACGCATTAGAGCATCGTTCTTTTGCGTTTTTGCATCTCCAATGATAACAGCTTTCCCTCCTCCTAGGTTTAATCCAGCAACAGCAGACTTAAAAGTCATTCCGCGTGACAGACGTAAAACATCATTTAAAGCCTCTTGCTCAGAAGCGTAATTCCACATTCTAGTACCACCTAATGCTGGACCTAAAACTGTATTGTGAATCCCGATAATTGCTTTTAAACCTGTATCTTCGTCCTGACAAAAAACAATTTGTTCATGATCTTTGAAGGAGTGATTAGAAAATACTAAACCTTCTTTTTGAAGGTCTTTGACATCCATTGTTTCTGTAGTCATCATGCTTAGTTTAAATTAGTTTATTCTTAGTTTTTAGACTACAAAAATACAAAAACAACAATACTGAGCAACATCGAGATGCTTAATTTAAGAATAACGTAAAAATGAAGGCACTTAAATATTTAAACAAATATTTTTTTCAATATAAATACTACTTTTTAATAGGGATTATAATTACTGTGTTCTCCAAAATACTAGCGCTAGAATGGCCAGAAATTGTTGGAGACTCTTTAGATGTTGTAGACGATTATCGACTGAAAGGAAATATAACCCTAGAGGAATTAAAATCCGAATTATTAAAAAACTTCCTTTACATTATAGGTTTTGCGATGCTTTCCGGATTTTTCACATTTTTAATGCGTCAAACCATAATCGTTTCCTCTAGGAAAATTGAATTTGATTTAAAAAACGAAATCTACGCACAATACCAGAGACTCAGCAGTAACTTTTACAAACAGAATCGCACAGGAGATTTGATGAACCGAATCAGTGAAGATGTTTCTAAGGTAAGAATGTATTTTGGTCCAGCCATCATGTACAGCATCAATTTAGTTTTGCTTTTTGTCATTGCCTTTACTAAGATGATTAATATCAATGTCAAGTTGACCTTATACACTGTAGCTCCTATGCCTATTTTGTCGCTTTCTATTTATTTGTTGAGTAAATTGATAAACGAGCGCAGTCAAACGGTTCAGCTGTATCTTTCCAAACTAACCACCTTGAGTCAAGAGGTTATGTCTGGAGTTAATGTAATTAAGTCCTACGGATTGGAACCACAAAAAAATAAGGAGTTTGTTGCTCTAGCAGAAGAGACTAAAAAAACGAATATCAATCTATACAAAGCTCAAGCGCTGTTCTTCCCTTTAATGGTTTTACTGATAGGAATCTCAAACCTTATGGTAGTATATATCGGTGGTATGGAATATATCGCAGGTAATATTGGAATTGGGGTAATTGCCGAATTCATAATATACGTCAATATGCTTACCTGGCCTGTTGCGGCCTTGGGATGGGTAAGTTCCATAATCCAGCAAGCCGAAGCTTCTCAAACTCGTATTAACGAATTTTTAGAAGAGGATCCCGAAATCAAAAATCACAGCGAAGAATCCAGTGAAATTGAAGGGTCTATTCAGTTTAAGGAGGTAAGCCTTAGATACCCAGACACCAATATTTTAGCTTTAGACCGAATTAATTTGGACATCAAAAAAGGCCAAACCATCGCTATTTTAGGTAAAACAGGAAGCGGAAAATCCTCTATTCTTCAATTGATTGCTCGATTATACGATTCCACAGACGGAGAAGTCTTAATAGACCAAACAAATATAAAAGATCTCAATCTATACGACTTGAGAGAAAGTATTGGAACCGTGCCTCAAGAGCCCTTTTTATTTTCAGAAAGTATTGCAGACAACATCCGTTTTGGTAAATCCGATGCTTCGGAAATTGAAATTATGCAAGCAGCTAAACAAGCCGCGATCCACGACAACATCATGCTGTTCAATGAAAAATACAATACCATCCTTGGAGAACGAGGGGTAACCTTATCCGGAGGACAAAAACAAAGGGTTTCCATCGCGAGAGCAATTATTAAAGATCCAAAAATATTATTATTTGACGATTGTCTATCGGCAGTGGATACCGATACGGAGGCTCTGATTTTGGAAGGTATTGAAAAGGCGAGTAAAGGCAAGACAAGTATTATTGTATCCCACAGAATTTCATCGGCTAAACATGCGGATTATATCTATGTGCTGGATCAAGGTCGCATCGTTCAAGAAGGAGACCACAACAAATTAATCGAAGAATCAGGATACTACAAGTCTCTCTATGAGCAACAGTTATTAGAAAAAGAATTTTAAGGAATTATTATGAAAAGATAATTATTTTTTTAGATTTGTTAAAGAAATCAAAACCTAACCAAATAATAGCAAATGAAAGAAGTAGAGAAGGTGGAACAGGAAGAAATATTTTCTCAAGTTTTAAGAGCGGGAAGAAGGACTTATTTTTTCGATGTTCGATCCACTAAAGCGGACGATTATTACTTAACTCTTACAGAGAGTAAAAAATTCACCCACGAAGATGGTTCTTTTCATTATCAAAAACACAAAGTTTATATTTACAAGGAAGATTTTAGCGAATTTCACGAAAAACTAAAGGCTGCTACTGATTTTATTTTAGAGGAAAAAGGAGAGGAAGTTATCAGTGAACGCCACCAAAAAGACTATAAGAAAGCGGCAACGGAAAATTACACCGATGTGAATTTCGAAGATATTTAATTCTAAACAGCCTCTGGGCTGTTTTTTTTATAAATACTTTAGCATTTTATCATGTACTCCTATCTGCTCGACAGTAAACTCTTCATTCCTGTTCTCAAAGCCATTTTTTCTGTAAAAGTCATAGGCAGTTTCTCGTGCATTACACCACAGTAAGCCAACTCCTTTTTCCTTGAAATAAGTAGAGGCCGCATCAATTAAATACCCTCCCAAGCCCTTACCTTGAGTATCCATGTCAACAGCCATGCCGCGAAGCTGGTATTGTTTTAAGCCCCCATCGATCAAGTCAACAGGTATAAAACTTGCAATAGCCTGTATAACCCCATTGTTTTCCACACCAAAATGCAAGGTAGTAGCATCTTCATCTCCTTGGAATTTATAGGGCAATGAAATACCTTTACGCAAAACAGATATGCGAAGAGGATAAGTTTCTTCTAAACGAATTTTTTTAAAGTGCATGTCAAAATTTTAAGCAAAATAATAAAATGTCTACAATAAACTTTCAAGTCATTCCCAAAAGTCAAATTGACATCATCCTTCCCTTGATGTACGAACTCAACACCAAAACAGACAAAGATCTCTTAAAACTGCGAACCAGAGAAATGGCTGAGCAAGAGAATTACGAATGTATTGGCATGTATGACAAAGACCATCTGATTGGAATTTGTGGTCTTTTACATTCGATGAGACATTATGTCGGCAAATCTGCCGAACCCGATCACGTATATATAAAAGAAGATTACCGAAATCGTGGGCTGGGTAATAAAATGTTTACCTGGATCGAAGAATATTTATCCAAAAAAAACGTAGAAGCCTTAGAATTAAACACCTACACTCAAAATAAAAAATCCCACAAATTCTATTATAACGAAGGCTATGAAATTTACGGCTTTCACTTTGTAAAAATAATAAGAGAGGACAAAAAATTTTATTAATTTGACTTGCTGATTTTAAAAAAGCACTTATATTTGCTGAGCTTTAAGCGAGAGTAGCTCAGTTGGTAGAGCGTCAGCCTTCCAAGCTGAATGTCGCCGG
>JBELHR010000064.1:3359-4792 GCA_042091275.1 Flavobacteriaceae bacterium | reverse complement strand
ACAACTCTAAAACGCTGACCTGGTGTTATTGGTTTTAATTTTCTAACTGACATTATATATTGTCTTAAAGATTGTTATAAAAATCAATACTATCTCCCTCAGCTAATTGCACAATTGCTTTCTTATATCCACTCTTAACACCAGTTACTAAACCTTTTTTAGTATACTTAGTATTTCTTTGAATTGGATAATTTAAAGTTTTTACGCTTGATATTGAAACTCCATAAGCCGACTCAACAGCTTCTTTTATCTCAACTTTATTAGCTTTTTTATTTACGACAAATGCATAACGATTAAATAATTCGCTATCATTAGTCGCTTTTTCTGTAATAATAGGTTTAATTAAAATAGTCATATCCCTACTTACTTAAATTTAAGTTAATTCCTTCTAAAGAACCTTCAGTAATAACAACTTTATTAGCGTTTAAAACACCATAAGTATTAATCTCAGAAGCTTTTATTACTTTAGAATTTTTTAAATTACGAGATGATAAATACACATTTGTATTTTCATTCCCTAAAACGAACAAGGATTTTTTAGTATCTAACTCTAAAGATTTTAATACACTTACAAAATTACTTGTTTTTGGAGTATCAAAATTAAAATCTTCTATTACAACTAAATTCTTATCATTTGCTTGAATACTTAAAGCTGACTTTCTAGCCAAACGTTTTAAGTTTTTATTCAACTTAAAAGAATAATTCCTTGGTCTTGGTCCGAACATACGACCACCACCTCTAAAAACACCAGACTTGATAGAACCTGCTCTTGCAGTACCAGTACCTTTTTGTTTTTTTATCTTTCTTGTTGAACCAGTAATCTCAGCTCTTTCTTTAGACTTATGCGTACCTTGACGTTGATTAGCCAAATACTGCTTAACATCTAAATAAATAGCATGATCATTAGGCTCAATACCAAATACATCGTTAGAAAGCTCAACCTTTCTTCCTGTATCTTTTCCTGTAATATCTAAAACTGCTATTTCCATTATTTCTGAATAGTTACAAAAGCATTTTTGTGTCCAGGAACAGCTCCTTTAACAACAAGTAGATTCTTATCAGCAACTACTTTTAACACTCTTAAATTTTGTACTTTCACTTTTTCACCACCCATTCTTCCTGCCATTCGCATTCCTTTGAATACTCTTGCAGGATATGATGCAGCACCAATTGATCCAGGCGCTCTTAAACGGTTATGCTGACCATGTGTAGCTTGACCAACACCAGCAAAACCATGACGCTTAACTACACCTTGAAAACCTTTACCTTTTGATACACCAGAAACGTCTACAAACTCACCTTCTTCAAAATGCTCTACGGTGATAGAATCTCCTAGTTTATACTCATTTTCAAATCCTTGGAATTCAACGACTTTTTTCTTAGCAGTGGTGCCAGCTTTTTTAAAGTGACCGTCTAACGCTTTGTTAGAACTC
>JBELHR010000064.1:0-3349 GCA_042091275.1 Flavobacteriaceae bacterium | reverse complement strand
TTGTAACGCATTGTATCCGTCAACCTCTTCGGTTCTGACTTGGGTAACAACGCAAGGACCTGCTTCGATTACTGTACAAGGAATATTCTTCCCGTTTTCATCAAATAAGCTGGTCATTCCAATTTTTCTTCCTATTAACCCAGACATTTAGTTAAAATTTTAGACGATAGATTCATTTATCCAGCGCGTCTATTATTAATAATTGTTTTTTTGAAACTATAGTTTCTAACATCCTTTGAATATCGCTCAAAAAAAACAGCGTAAAACAATTTCTACACTGAATTTGTTTTTACCGTTTTTCCTTCGCAAAACGCTCTGGACATGTAACTGTTTTATTAAAACAGCATTACCCTACTCTATTTCGGGTTGCAAAAGTATAAAAAACTTTCGGTTTAACAAAATTAAACCGAAAGTTAAATAACTTATACTTAAACTTTAATCTCAACTTCAACACCACTTGGTAACTCAAGCTTCATTAAAGCATCAATAGTCTTAGATGAAGAACTATAAATGTCTAATAATCTTTTGTAAGCAGCTAGTTGAAATTGCTCTCTAGATTTTTTATTTACGTGTGGAGAACGTAAAACTGTAAAAATCTTTTTATGTGTTGGCAATGGTATTGGTCCGTTTACAACAGCACCAGTACTTTTTACCGTCTTAACTATTTTTTCAGCAGATTTATCTACTAAATTGTAATCGTAAGACTTTAATTTTATTCTAATTTTTTGACTCATCTTTAAATTATTAAGTAGATTAACCTTTAGCTTTTGCTATTACTTCTTCAGATACATTTGAAGGAGTTTCTGCATAATGTGAAAATTCCATAGTAGAAGTAGCTCTACCAGAAGACATAGTTCTTAACGAAGTTACATAACCAAACATTTCTGACAATGGCACTAAAGCTTTTACAACTTTAGATCCATTACGATCACTCATATCATTTACCTGGCCTCTTCTTCTATTTAGATCCCCAACAATATCTCCCATATTTTCCTCTGGGGTCAACACTTCTAACTTCATTAACGGCTCCATAATTTTAGCTTTTGCAGCTTTTGCAGCAGCTTTATAACCCATTCTTGCAGCTAACTCAAAAGATAATTGATCAGAATCGACAGCATGAAAAGAACCATCTGTTAGCGTCACTTTCATAGAATCCATTTCATAACCCGCTAAAGGCCCATTCTTCATAGCTTCTTTGAAACCTTTCTCTACCGAAGGAACAAATTCTCTAGGAACATTACCACCTTTAATTACAGATTCAAATTGTAATCCCTGTAAACCTTCGTCTGCAGGTTCCATCGTAAAAACTATATCAGCGAACTTACCACGTCCACCAGATTGTTTCTTATAAACTTCTCTGTGCTCTGCAGCAGCAGTAATAGCCTCTTTATACTCTACTTGAGGTTGACCTTGATTTACTTCGACTTTAAACTCACGTTTTAAACGATCAACAATTACATCTAGGTGTAATTCACCCATTCCAGATATAATAGTTTGCCCTGAAGCTTCGTCTGAACGCACTGTAAATGTTGGATCTTCTTCCGCTAATTTACCTAATCCGATACCTAATTTATCAACATCTGCCTTTGTTTTTGGCTCAACAGCGATACCAATTACTGGATCTGGAAAATCCATAGACTCTAGAACTAGAGGAGATTTTTCAGCTGTTAGAGTATCCCCTGTTTTTATAGATTTAAAACCTACCGCTGCTCCAATATCTCCTGCCTCGATAAAATCAATAGCGTTTTGTTTATTCGCATGCATTTGATAGATTCTAGAAATACGTTCTTTTTTACCCGAACGATTATTTAATACATAAGAACCGGCATCTAAACGACCAGAATAAGCTCTAAAAAATGCTAAACGACCTACGAAAGGATCCGTAGCAATTTTAAATGCTAAAGCAGCAAATGGCTCATTTACATCTGGCTTACGTAATTCTTCTTGCTCTGTTTCTGGATTTACACCTACAATACCCTCTTTATCGGTTGGAGAAGGTAAGTAACGACATACAGCATCTAATAAGAACTGAACACCTTTGTTTTTAAATGCAGATCCACAAATCATAGGAATGATTGCCATATCCATCACAGCAGCTCTTAGTGCGGCATGCACTTCCTCTTCTGTAATTGAATCTTCATCTTCCATAAATTTCTCTAAAAGATTCTCATCATAACTCGCTACTTCTTCAATTAAAAGTGATCGGTATTTGCGAGCTTCTTCTTTCATATCCTCAGGAATATCGATTACATCGAAAGTTGATCCTTGAGTTTCATCGTGCCATACAATAGCACGGTTTTTTACTAAGTCAATAACACCCTTAAACTCATCCTCATCACCAATATTTAAAACAATTGGCACTGCGTTAGACTTTAACATATCCTTAACCTGCTGACAAACACCTAAAAAATCAGATCCTTGACGATCCATTTTGTTAACAAAACCGATTCTTGGAACTTTATAGTTATCAGCTAATCTCCAGTTAGTTTCTGATTGAGGTTCAACACCATCAACCGCACTAAATAAAAATACTAAACCATCTAATACACGCAGAGATCTATTTACTTCTACCGTAAAATCTACGTGACCTGGGGTATCAATAATATTAAAATGATATCCTTTAGTATCCGGAGTTTTTTCTCCGTTTTCAATTGGGAACTGCCATGTACAAGTTGTTGCCGCAGAAGTAATTGTAATACCTCTTTCCTGTTCTTGCTCCATCCAGTCCATTGTAGCAGCACCATCATGCACCTCTCCAATCTTATGAGAAACACCTGTATAGTACAATACACGCTCCGTTGTTGTGGTTTTACCAGCATCAATATGTGCTGCAATACCAATATTTCTTGTGAATTTTAAATCTCTAGCCATTTCTTAGAATCTAAAGTGTGAAAATGCTTTATTTGCTTCTGCCATTTTGTGCGTATCCGTACGTTTTTTAACAGCAGCCCCTTCTTCTTTCGCCGCGGCTAAGATCTCAGCAGCTAAACGCTGTGCCATTGTTTTCTCGTTTCTTTTACGAGTGTACAAAATCATCCATTTTATAGCCATAGACACTTTACGGTCTGGTCTAATTTGCATTGGTATTTGGAATGTTGCACCACCAACACGACGAGATCTTACTTCTACGTGAGGCATTACATTTGACAAACCATCTTTCCAAATCTCTAAAGCCGATTTTTCTTCGTCTTCTCCTTTTCTTTCTTCTACTAGATCTAAAGCGTCATAAAACACTTTAAATGCTACAGACTTCTTACCACTCCACATTAAGTTATTTACAAAACGTGTTACTAACTGATCATTAAATTTTGGATCTGGTAATAAGACTCTTTTTTTTGCTGCTCTTTTT
>JBELHR010000063.1:0-4928 GCA_042091275.1 Flavobacteriaceae bacterium | reverse complement strand
AGATGGGTTTAAAAGATTTTGAAGAACTATAGGATTCTGACTGTTTTTTATTAATTTTACTGCAAATTCACTCTCCATGAAGTGCAGTAAAAAATCTGTAGTTTTCTTTTACTTGCTTTTTTTTATAAGTCTCAAGGTGTTTTCTTTTCACGCCCTGTCGCACAGCGACTCCGATACTGGGGAATGCGATTTATGTGAATTTGTTCAGTCTTCAAATGAACTTTCTTTTTTGGAAGGAGATGTTGTCATAGTCAACTCGCCAGTTCGACATTATTTTCAGACTCAAGTTTTTCAAAGTAACTCTCAGCCACTGCTGATGAGTCGAGTAGAAAGTACTCTTTTTTGTAGGCCACCCCCTGCTTTGTAGTCAGTTTTTTTAACGAATAATATCTGGGTTTTTAAAATCCGGACCAATCTCATTTACGAGTCGCTATTTTGTGGTCTCGGAATTACAAATACTCAATTTTATACCATGATAACAACTAAAAATCTCACTAAGAAATACGATAGTTTAACGGCAGTAAATGACTTGTCTTTTGAAGTTAAGCAAGGCGAGATCTTATGTCTTCTCGGGGCCAATGGAGCAGGGAAGTCTACAACTATAAACATGCTTTTAAATTTTATAGAACCGACATCGGGAACAGCGAAAATCAACGGTCTGAATGTTGTTGAAAATCCGATTCGAACCAAACAGGATTTAACTTATATCCCTGAAAATCTAATGTTGTATCCCACACTTACCGCGATAGAGAATTTGGATTATTTCACAAAGTTATCTGGAAAGCAGTTCAATGAATCGCAATTGCGTACACACTTATCCAAGGCTGGTTTGCAGGAAGAGGCCCACGCTATGTTTGTCAAGAAATTTTCCAAGGGAATGAGACAAAAGATAGGTATTGCTTTGGCTATTGCTAAAGAGTCCAAAGTCTTGCTTTTGGATGAACCAACTTCTGGTTTGGACCCGAAATCCAGCAATGATTTTATGGAATTACTCACTCAGATGAAAAATGACGGCGTAGCTATTTTGATGGCAACTCACGACTTGTTTAGAGCAAAAGAGGTGGGTACTCATATTGGCATTATGCGTTCTGGTATTTTGGAAAACTACTCTGCAACTGCCGACTTATCTCTAAAACAGTTGGAGACTATTTATCTCGATATTATGAACTTTAAAAACGTGAGCTAAGATGAGAAATATAGTTTTTAAAGAACTCCGAGAGCTATTGAGGGATGGTCGATTTAAGATTACTATTTCTATTTCACTTCTGCTTTTGGTAATAGCACTAATAACAGGTTTGAATCAATACAAAGCCCAGGAGAAGCAGTATCGAGACTCTATGTCCAAAGAGCGGGATATGTGGGAGACTCAAGGGGAGAAAAACCCGCATTCTGCCGCTCACTATGGTACCTATGCCTTCAAACCAAAATTTGCCTTATCGCTTTTTGATAATGGAGTTACTAAATACACTGGAAATACTATTTTTCTCGAGGCGCACAATAGAAACGAAGCTTCCTTTAGTGAGGCGAGTGATCAAACTAGTCTGACGCGATTTGGAACCTTGTCCATCAACTTTGTTCTCTTGTATTTGTTTCCGTTGATCATTGTTTTGACAGGGTCTAATATGTTTACCAAAGAGGTCGAACAAGGGACGCTGACCCTTTTGAAAAGCCAGGGGATTTCTCCTGTTAAATTGGCTTTGGGAAAATGGATTTCTTTGGCTTTGCCCATGCTTGTTCTGACTCTATTTGTCTTTTTAATCACAGGTCTGATTTTGTCAAATTTAGAGTACCTAGTGTTTTTTAGTTGGATGAATTTACTAGTTATTTTTGGATGTTATTGTTTATACTATGCTGTGGTTATTACCATTACGCTTTGGGTTTCTATGCGAAGCAAGTCCTCTGGAATGGCCTTGGTGACCAGCTTGGTGATTTGGATAGGTTTTAGTTTTATCGCTCCAAAAGTCGCTACAAATTTTGCAAATTCTAACCATCCTTATCCTTCCAAAACTGAATTTTTATCGCGGATATCTGAGGATAAAAAAAATGGATTGGATGGGCACAATCCTTGGAATAAAGCAGCCAAGGAATTAGAGTTAGCTACCCTTGCTGAATACGGTGTGGATAGTATAGAGCAATTGCCATTTAATTATTCTGGCTATCGCATGCAAAAAGGAGAGGAACACGAGGCGCAGATTTACGCGAAACACTATACTATTTTGAGAGGTGTCGCTCAAGATCAAGGTAGAACCTACCAGAGTTTATCTTTTATCTCACCTTTTATTTCTTTGAGATTTTTGTCCATGGAATTCGCAAATACAAGCGATAATTTACATTGGAAATTCATGGAATCTGCAGAGCAGTATAGAATCGAAAAACAACGATTTTTAAATTATGATATAAAAGATAATTCCAATTATGGTGAGCGTGGTTACAAGATGACTCAGGACAAATTTAAAAACCTAGCCAAATTTAGCTTTGCACCACCAAATCTCTCTGAGATTCTATCAGAAAACACTCAAAATATATTCTTGTTAATCTGTTGGTTTGTCTTTCCTTTTTCAGGTTTCTTGTTCACATCCAAAAAAATATAATCCATGTTAAAAGATAATTTTTTAATTGAAATCAAGCTATTGCTCAGGGGTAAATGGATTCTTGTTTTGTGTGCAAGTCTTATTGCCATACTTTCTTTTGCTACTTATAATGGGACAAAAAATGTATCCAAGAGGCAATTGGATATTGAAAAAGTACAAATAGATCAATCCCAAAAAGACAGCCTCATGCTGGCGACTCTCTCAAAAATTGAAAGAGGAGAAAAGGTGGACCTGCCTTCCTGGAGATTGCCATCAGAACCTATGACCATAGGGGATAGACATCCGAGATTAGCAGTTATGAATCCTGGAAATTTATCCTTTATCGCTACCGGTCAAAGCGATATGTATACCCATTTCAAAAGTCCATCAGTCTATGGGAATAACTTTGCGTTGGACTACGCAGAAATGGTCAATCCCGTTCAGTTACTCTTCGGTAATTTTGATTTGTCCTTTGTGATCATATATATACTGCCTTTGCTTATTATCGCTTTCTCCTATAATCTGGTGTCTAAGGAAAAGGAGCTTGGGACTTTGCGACTTATTTCTGCTCAACCTATTTCTGTATTGAATTGGTTATTGCAAAAGGCCGCAATCCGCTATGTGATTTTTACAGGGATTTGCCTGCTTATTTTACTTTCTGTTCTCGCTGTATTTGCGACCGATGCTTTCGGTGAACCTTTAGACTTACTCGGAGTTCTTCTCGCCATATCTGCCTATAACTTATTTTGGTTTGTATTGGCTGTTGTTGTCTCTGTAAAAATTAATGACTCTTCTAAAAATGCTTTGACATTAATCGGCTTGTGGTTGTTATTGGTGTTAGTTTTACCCGCTACTATTAATCAGGTAGGTAATTCTCTTTATCCAGTTCCTTCTCGACTAAAAATGATCAATGAAATTCGCTTGATTAAAAGGGAAAACGAGGAGAATCAGAATAAAATCATGAGTGAGTATTTGAGGGCTCATCCGGAATTAGCAGCAGCTGAAGAAGGTCAAAACTTTGGGTTTTGGCAAAACTATTTTGCTTCGGAAAAAGCCATGCAGGACAAGATAGCTCCCCTCATTCAGGAGTATGAATTGCAATTGCAAAAGCAACAGGACTTGATAGGCTTGTTTAAATTCCTGTCTCCGGCCATAGTCATGCAACAATCCCTGAACACGATATCGGGAACATCAGAAAAACACTATAATGACTTTAAAAAACAGGTTTCGGAATTTTCAGATACTTGGAGGGATTATTTTGTTCCTATGCTTTTTAATCAGGAGAAATTTAAATCGGAAGACTTTGCAGAATTACCTCAATTCAAGTACCAAAATAGAATTGAAAGTGATTTGCTGTCTAATATTTTAATCCTTCTCTCTGTCAGCCTGCTAGTATATCTCATTTTTATGCAGCCTTTTGCTAAAAATCGGAGCGATAATAGGCTCTTGGTGGAATAAATATGTTTTTGGTATTTAATAAAAATTTAACTGCAACTGAGTTGCATTAATGTTGAAAATTATAGAAATTAGTCTTTTAATTATAAATTTTAAATAAGATTAATATGATATCAAAAGATCAGGTTATCGAAGCGCAAACAAAGTGGGGTAATGGAGTTGTAAAAATTGGTTCTCTCAAGGAACAAAGAGCAGAGTGCGAGCAATTTGCTAAAGAGTTTTTAGACGAGCGTTATGGATTCGATTTGGGGCCAGTTCTTTTCAAGCCGACCAAATGCGAGAGAGAACAGTTTAGACCGAATAAGACAGAAGCACTTTCTTATTTTATCGCTGGAGATGATAGAGCTTGTGCAGAGGACAAAGGTTTTGCAATTCAACCTTGGACTAAGGTTAGATTTGATAACACCAACTTTATTCTAGAGGACAATAGAGCCATAGCGATGGGGAATTATTTCTTTACAGATTTAGATGGAAACGAAGCGAAAGTGGAATATACTTTTGGATACAAGCTTGTAGATGGTGTGTTGAAAATTGATTTACACCATTCCTCATTCCCATTTGTAAATAATTAATAAATAGGGTGATGCGTAAGTCTCTTTTTCTGTTGTGTCCAACGGATTGTTTGGAATCGATTATCAATATGGAGTTTAGTTCCAAGAACTATTTCTATACTTCACTTGGTAACGCGTTTGTTTCTGAAAGAGAAACCACCGAAAATATAAAGTGCTTAATTGCAAAACACCAAATAACCAATGTTTGTTTTGTATTGTCTTCGGACAATGAAATTATTTTAGATGCCATGCAGGGACGGTTCTTTGATCAAATCAAGGGTCTAGATGATCTGTATGCTCAAATTGAAAAAGAAAAAGAAAGTTCGGAAGTAATGTATCCGACGGCCAGTAG
>JBELHR010000024.1:0-31233 GCA_042091275.1 Flavobacteriaceae bacterium | reverse complement strand
CCTGAAAAGTTTCGCAATGCAGTGTGAAGTACCGCTCGGTTTTCAGTAGTGTTTATTATATCTCCACCAAAATATTTATTTTTTGCATCAGCCAGATCTACTTCTTTGGCTAAATCTAAAAGCAGGTCTAGAGTCTCTTTTGTAAGATTATTCTTAGAAAGATCGATTTCCATTCCTTCCTGAGAAAAAGTCAAGTTATTAGACCTATTCTCATCTTCTTTAAAAAGGCTTCTGAGGTCTTGGTTTTCTATATCTTTCGCGTGTTTCTTGAGTTTTTCCCAAGCCTTAGTTTGTGTCGGGTTGATTGCCTTTAAAGCCATTTCCAATAATTTGATTAGATGATTTATTTATAGGTTTGGATAAGCCATTTCATCCAGTGATTTTTTATAATTACTCATTAAATCCTCAAATCGAGGAAGAGCAGCTTCGTCCATGGCTTTTGCTGCTGGTAATTTTTGCTTAAACGGATCTACTTGCCTTCCGTTTTTCCAAAATCGATAGCAGACATGCGGTCCTGAGGAGTATCCCGTACTTCCAACATAGCCAATTATATCGCCTTGTTTGACATAATCTCCGACTTTAGCCTTTCGCTTTTGCATGTGGAGATATTGTGTCGAGTAGGTTTTGTTGTGTTTTACTTTGACGTAATTCCCATTTGCTTTGGTGTAACGAGACGCTACAATCTTACCATTTGCAGTACTCATTATAGGTGTGCCGTAATCTGCGGCAAAATCTGTTCCTTTATGTGCTTTTGTTCTTCCGTATAGGGGGATTTTCCTCTTTAAATTATACTTGGAGGAAATCCTGTAATTGAATTTTATAGGAGACTTCAAAAAAGCTCTTCTAAGATTTTTGTGCTCCTCGTCATAAAAATCCACATAATTTGTTGTCGTATCTTCAATAAAGCGAAATGCATAAAGGTCTGTGCCTTTGTGCTCGACATATGCTGCCTTGATTTGTCCTACACCGACATAGGTAGAGTCTTCAATAAATTTTTCTTCGTAGATGATTTTAAACTTATCCTCTGGGTATAATTTTGTGAAATCTAAGGTCCAAGCATAAATGTCATCCGCTAAGTAATAGGCCAAGTTCGGATCTAAATCTTGCTCTAAAAGTGTTTGAATCAAGGATTTGTTTTTTTCTATAATACCGGAAGCGTATCGTATCTTCTTTTTGATTGGCTTGTGGTATTTGTATACTTGAATCAAAGTATCCACTCTGAAATCTACAACAGAGTAACTAATCTTATTTTGCTTGTATATAAATACTTGGGCAACCTCGGCGCTGTCCTTTGATTTGAGTATGGTATAAGGATTATTTAATTTGATTTTCCTCAGATCCATACTGTCCTTGGTCTCCGATATAATCTTGTGAATGGTCGGGTAGTACACGTGGTGTCTATCCATTATAATCCCGAAGGTTTCTCCAGACTTTACGGTGTCTCGAACGACAGTAAATTGGTCTAAATCAAACCCAAACTCAAAATTTTCTTTTTTTTCAGGCTCTTGATTTACAGCAATTTCATCTTCGTTAGTATCCCCTTTTGAGGAGGTACAAGAAAGTAATACAACTGAAAACAGAGAGAGAAGAAAATACGGAGTTAAGGACTTCATGAATTTAAATAATAAGGAATGCTGCGAAAATACAATTAATTAGTAAACTAGTTCAAAAGGATGGGTTAAACCTTTATATTCGATTAGATCCGCCTTCAAAGAACCGACAGCTAAGTCTGCTTTTATTCTCACAGGAATTTTATTTTTGTCATCTGTAACCCAAAGAGTGAGACTTTCTTCTTCCTTAAAAACTCTTCCAGACTGTACAAGGGGTCTCAGTTTTAAGGCTTTTATTTTTCCAAATTTAGTTCGAATTTCTTCGCGACCAATTAGTTTTAGTTGAAAAGGAAAGACCTCCTTGTCAAAAAAGAGATTTAGTTCGGTTTGATCTCCTATCTCTTGATCTTTAAAGGACGCAGTTCGCATTTTATAAAAGCCCGAAATCAAATCGTAGACGTCTATAGCAGCGGTAGTATCTAAAGTCTTTTTTTTAAGGTCCTCGGTAATTGCTGTATTTGCTAAGGTGTCGAAGGCGATGTTTCTGCGAATAGTATAGCCGCCCTCATCGACTCTTCGCACGGCATAACTGGGTTTTGCTGAATCCTTAGAAAAATAGGACTCGTAGCGATCTCGTACTTTGAAAAACAGAGAGACCATTCCAGTTGTTTTCCCCGTTCCAATGGCGTGAAATTCATCTGGGTTCAAATGGGATTCCTCTAATTTGAGTTCCGCGAATCCTGCGTTTAGAAGTCCGTAATGTATTCTGTATTTAAACCATTCTCCCTCTTTAAAAAACAGGTCTTGGGATTGCCCAAAACCTGTTGCATATATTAGGATAAAAAGTCCAAAAAAAAGCTTTCTCATCTCTTCAGGTTTACGAACCTAAATTAGTATAATTTTCGATTAAGTCAATTCCTTGAAGATTATCTTTTCCCCAGTTTTTTAATTCTGATTTGGTCCAAAGAGTTGGGAAGAAAATCCGTCTCTGATATTTGGGGTGCATATATTTTCTCCAATCTGATCCTCCGGTAGCTTCAACGGCCTCTTCAGATCCACCGAGATATTTACCAGCGGCATTGTAATGGGCCATAACCCATTTGATATTTACATTGTGATCGTAGTGACGCAATGCATTTATCAAATCTAAATTTTCTTTTTCCGCCTGAGGGAGTTCCTGATATTTACTGTATAAGTTTCGGGTGTTGTGAAACTTCA
The DNA here is from genome assembly GCA_042091275.1 of Flavobacteriaceae bacterium. Classification (GTDB taxonomy): domain Bacteria; phylum Bacteroidota; class Bacteroidia; order Flavobacteriales; family Flavobacteriaceae; genus JBELHR01. Next base: position 28,465 of record JBELHR010000024.1, on the reverse strand, counting down.
TAAAGCCGATTAGCTCATCCTTGTATTTAGCTTCGAATTCCTCGAGAAAAATAGATTTTTTACCGGTCTTGTAATCTTTACCAGCGGCTTGCCAGTACAGGTGTTCAAATGCGTGTTCATAACTAGTGTCTCGGTCTATACTATCTCTGAATCTAGCGTCAATAAGATTTATGATACTGGTAGACGCTAATTCAATCTTGCGATATTGAGCACTTTGAAAACCACTAGCTGGGGCTAGAGCAGTCCTAAATTTTAGATATTGTTCTCTTTCCATTCCATCTCCCATCACGGCAAACGAACTAGAAAGGACATCGAAATATCTAGAGACCCGACTCAAGTGTTTTGTAAAAAACTCTGCACTTATATTTTCTTCTTTGGCCAATTGATCCAATTCCCAAAGAATCATTTTGAACAAGAGTTCGTTGACTTGATGATACAATATAAAAATCATCTCATCTGGAAGAACAGTGCGTTGTTCTTGAAGGTTCAAGATGACATCGGTTTTGATATACTCCCAATAATTAAAAACAGGACTGTGCAAAAGACCTTCCATATGAAGGTCAGCATCTTGATTAAAGCCTTGGTATTTTTCGTCCAAGGCTTTTATGAGTTTGTCTCTTTTCATTAAAGTGTACCTCTATTTTCTTGTTCGCGCTCTATTGCTTCGAATAATGCTTTAAAATTTCCAACTCCAAAAGACTGAGCTCCTTTACGTTGAATAATTTCGAAAAATAGGGTAGGACGATCCACTATAGGTTTTGTAAAGATTTGCAACAAATACCCCTCCTCATCGCGATCGATCAAAATTCCGTGTTCTTTGAGAACTTCGACATCTTCATCAATTTGACCTACGCGCTCTAACAAGTCGTCATAATAAGTTTCGGGAACATAAAGAAACTCGACACCTCTGCTTCTCATAGCGGACACGGTTTCCATTATATTGTTTGTAGCAACTGCGATATGTTGAACTCCAGCGCCTTTGTAAAAGTCCAGATATTCTTCAATCTGAGATTTCTTTTTACCTTCAGCAGGTTCGTTGATTGGAAACTTAATTCTACCATTTCCATTAGACATAACCTTGGACATCAAAGCAGTATACTCTGTAGATATTTGTTCGTCTGTAAAAGAAACGATTTGCGCAAATCCCATAGTTTTTCCATAAAACTCGCACCATTGCTTCATCTCATTCCACCCGACGTTTCCTACCATATGATCTACAAACTTCAAGCCAGTTGGTTCCGGTTCATAGTCAGATTCCCACTTTTTAAAACCTGGCAAAAAGATACCGTCATAGGCTTTTCTCTCGATAAATACGTGAACGGTATCTCCGTAGGTATGAATCCCAGATCTCTTTACAATTCCGTGTTCATCCTCAATAGTTTCAGGTTCTAAATAGGATTTTGCTCCTCTAGCGGTAGTTTCTTTCCATGCTTTTTCAGCATCTTCTACCCATAAAGCAACAGTCTTTACACCATCTCCATGCGTGTCAATATGCTGACCAATATCTGTTCCTGGAATTAGTGGAGAAGTCAAGACCAAACGTATTTTATCTTGTTTTACCACATAAGAGACACGGTCTTTGAGTCCTGTTTCCAATCCAGCAAAAGCAACAGATCTAAAGCCCATAGCGGACTTAAAGAAATGAGCGGATTGTTTTGCGTCTCCGACGTATAATTCAACGTAATCTGTTCCGAGAAGAGGAAGAAAATCCTCTGCTTCATCAAATAACTTCTCTAGACCATAAGTGGTGTTTTGAAGTGCGGTTAAATCTTTTATTTTTTCCATTTGTTGTTTGTTTAGTTGCTAGTGTTCTAACCAAGAGGTATAGTAGTCTCCTTCTATTAAGTTTGCTCCGGTTTCTGTTATTTTTAAAGGGGCGAAAGTGTCGACCATAACGGCCAATTCTTCCGTTGATTTTTTCCCTATACTTCGCTCTGCTGCACCTGGGTGAGGACCGTGTGGAATTCCCGCAGGATGCAGAGTAATCTGCCCTTTTTCAATATGATTTCGACTCATAAAATCGCCATCGACATAATATAAAACTTCATCTGAATCAATATTAGAATGGTGGTATGGAGCTGGAATTGCTTCGGGGTGATAATCGTACATACGAGGTACGAAAGAGCAAATCACAAAAGCCTTGGTCTCAAAGGTTTGGTGAATCGGGGGAGGCATATGAACGCGCCCCGTTATCGGCTCAAAATCGTGTATTGAAAATTTATAAGGATAGTTATACCCATCGTATCCAACTACAGAGAAAGGGTGTGCTGCATAGACATAGTGATGCATCTGCTCTTGCTTTTTTACTTTGAGTAAAAACTCTCCTACTTCATTGTGTGTTTCTAGCTCGCTAGGAGGAAACATATCTCTTTCGCAAAAAGGGGAGTGCTCCAAGTGCTGGCCAAACCAGTTTCTATAACGCTTTGGAGTATAGACCGGATGTTTGGATTCTACGATAAACAAACGGTTATCCTCTTGGTCAAAATGCATTTGATAAATAGTCCCGCGAGGGATCAGAAGGTAGTCTCCATACTCAAAGGGAATATTTCCCAGATGAGTTTTTAGAGTACCGGTTCCTTTGTGGACAAAAATAACCTCGTCGGAATCGGTGTTTTTATAAAAGTATTCTGTCGTGCTGTGTTGTGGTGCCGCGAGACAAATATGTAAGTCGTTATTAGTCATTACAATCTTGCGACTCTCCAAAAAGTCAGACTCTGGTTTTAATCCGAATCCATTCAATGACAAGGCCTTCATATTGAACTCCTCAGCAATCTTTGGACTTACATCTTCCGATTTTACAATTCGTTTGACTTGGGTTGGACGTTGTTCGTGGTAGAGTAAGCTGGACATTCCGTCAAAGCCAATCGTGCCAAAAAGCTCCTCGTAATAGAGGTCTCCATTTTCTTTTCTAAATACGGTATGACGCTTGTGTGGTATGCGTCCCATTTTGTGGTAACGAGGCATGTTTTAGTCTTGTTTTGCCCCAAAGATAGTACTTTTTAAGCAATAGATATAACAAGCGTTTGGGGGAGATTTTCAGACTGACAAAGTGGTTTTATTCCATAAAGTCTTCGATCATATCGATGATTTCTTTATAATTAAAGGGTGTTCCTGCAACCTTAGATTTTCCGTGAACGGAAATTCCTAGGCTACCTTGAATATGATTTTTAAGTTGACCATTGTTTAGTTCTGGTATAACCACATTGTCAAAACCCTCTAACAATTGTTTTAAGTTTTTTGGCAAAGGGAAAATATAGCTCAAGTGAATATGGCTCACGCGATTTTTATAAACTTCCGACTCGTCAAGAGCAGTTTTTATACTGCCATAAGTCGAACCCCAGCTCAAGATCGCGAGCTCCCCCTTGTTTGGGCCACTCTCAATATTTTGTTCCGGAATAAAATCTGCAATTTTAGCAATTTTTTCGTGTCTCAGATCAGTCATGAGTTGGTGATTGTCTCGGCCGTAGCTTATATTTCCTGTTTCCGCTTCTTTTTCCAAACCTCCAACTCTGTGCTCAAATCCTGGATTTCCTGGTATACCCCATTGTCTCACTCCATTCTCATCTCTTTTATAGGGAAGGTAGTTACCATCTACAATAGATTTGGAGTCTGCATAATTTGGTTTGATGACGCTGAGATCGTCGGATTTAGGAAACTTCCAAGGTTCTGTTCCGTTAGCTATAAAACCATCACTTAAGACAAAGACCGGGGTCATATGCTCCACGGCAATTTTAACAGCTTGAAAAGTCATATCAAAACAGTCGGATGGGCTTTTTGGTGCGAGAATAGGAATTGGAGCGTCTCCATTTCTTCCGCGTAGTGCTTGATCCAAGTCAGATTGTTCTGTTTTTGTTGGTAATCCGGTACTAGGTCCTCCTCTCTGCACATTTACTATAACAAGAGGAATCTCTAACATAACAGCGAGGCCTAAAGCTTCTCCCTTAAGTGCAATTCCTGGACCAGAGGAGGCAGTGGTCCCCAAACTTCCTCCAAAAGAAGCGCCGATAGCAGATGTAATTCCTGCGATTTCATCTTCTGCTTGAAAGGTATTTACCCCGTAGTTTTTATATTTGGATAGGTAGTGAAGAATATCCGATGCAGGTGTTATTGGGTAACCTCCATAAAATAAATTTAAATCCGCTTTTTTACTCGCCGAAATCAATGCCAATGCTACGGCGTGATTTCCCGAGATATTTCTGTAGTTCCCAGGTTTCAGATTTGCTTTTGCAACAGTGAATCTCTCGGTAAATATACCAGCGGTTTCTCCGTAGTGATGCCCTGCTTTTAGTACACAGGCATTGGCTTTGGCAATATCGGGTTTAGATTTGAATTTTTGTTCGAAAAACTCTAAAGTGTGTTTTAGTGGACGATTATAGAGCCAATAAATAAAGCCAAGGACAAACATGTTCTTGGATCGGTCGACTTCCTTTGAACTCAATCCAAAATCTTTAAGCGCTTCCTTTGTGAGTTTTGAAATGTCAATTTCGTAGACTTGTTTACCTCCTATGAAATCTGGATTTTGAAGTGGATTTTCCGAACATTTCGCAAGCTTTAGATTTTTTTTATCAAACCCAGCGCTATTGGCAATAAGTATCCCTCCCTTTTTAAGATGGTCACCAGACTTGATGAGTGCTGCTGCGTTCATCGCAACCAATACATCGCAAGAATCGCCAGGAGAAAATATTTCTTTGGAACTAAATCTAACTTGAAAACCTGATACTCCTGCTACGGTACCTTTTGGAGCCCTTATTTCTGCTGGAAAATCAGGGAAAGTACTTAGGTCATTTCCATAGAGAGCTGTTGTATCTGTAAACTGAGAACCTGTCAACTGCATACCATCACCGGAATCTCCTGCGAAGAGGATTGCAGCTTTCTCAAGTTGTTTTTCCTTCATGGAACTATACGATAGGATTGATGTTAATCACCTCTGAAACTTCGGGGGCATATTTTTTTATAGTGGCTTCGACTCCGTTCTTAAGTGTCATCTGGTTTACAGAACAACCTACACAAGCACCTTCGAGCTGAACCTTAACGACTCCATCATTAAAATCGATAAGTTTAATGTTTCCACCATCTGAAAGAAGAAAGGGCCTAATTTCATCCAAAGCCTTTTCAATTCTATCCATTATTGGGTTTTGATCTGTAATTTCCATAGTTCTACTTATTTACTTGAGCAACCACTCATTGTAGTTATTCTAACAACTTCTGTTTGTGGAAGTTTCTCGTTTCGAACGAGAAGTTCACTCAGGGTTTGTTTTGTTATTTCTTTAAAAGCAGTCTCCAAAGGACTGTTGTTTTGCAGAGCTACTGGATGACCTACGTCACCAGCCTCGCGAATACTTTGTACTAAAGGAATTTCACCTAAGAAACTAGTTTTTAAATCTTCTGCAAGATTTCTGGCTCCATCTTGCCCAAAGATATAATATTTATTGTCAGGTAGCTCAGCAGGAGTAAAATAACTCATGTTTTCAATTATACCCAAAACTGGGACATTGATACTTTTCTGCTTAAACATTGCCACTCCTTTTTTTGCATCGGCTAGCGCAATATTTTGAGGGGTACTAACAATAACTGCTCCTGTAATAGGAAGAGACTGTACCAAAGATAAGTGAATATCTCCTGTACCTGGCGGTAAGTCCACCAAAAGGAAATCTAATTCTCCCCAATCTGCATCAAAAATCATTTGATTTAAGGCTTTCGAAGCCATAGGACCTCTCCAGATTACTGCTTCGTTAGGATTGGTAAAAAAACCAAGAGATAAAAGCTTGACACCATAATTTTCCACAGGTTTCATCTTTGATCTTCCTTCGACCTCTACAGAAATAGGTTTTGATTTTGCAACATCAAACATAATATGCATGGAAGGTCCGTAGATATCGGCATCTAATACTCCAACGCTAAAGCCCATTTTGGCTAAGCTGATTGCGAGATTAGCTGTAACTGTAGACTTTCCAACTCCACCTTTACCTGATGCGACAGCTATAATATTCTTAATTCCAGGAATATCTTTTCCTTTGATTTGGTTATCGTCTGGTTTCTCCTCTGGCTTTGCAATTTGGATCGTAGTCTTGATTTTTAAATCTCCTCCAAAATCCTCTTTTAGACAAGTGTCTATTGACGAAGTAGTCTTGTTTTTGGCTTGAAAGCTAGGGTTTGAGATAGATACGGTAAGATCTATTTCGTTTCCGAAAACTTGAATATTTTTGATATTACCTCCTTCTACTAAGCTTTTGCCTTCACCAGGCGCACTAACTTTTTCAAGAGATTTTAGAATGTTTTGTTTGTTGAGTTTCATCTTTTTAGTAAAGTACTTTTGTACCACAAATATACAGACAAAATGATGAATCTTTTTTTAATAATTTCTTAAAAATCTCGTTTTATTCCTCTGGAGTCCAAAAGTGTTTTTCTAAATTTTCAACACGTCCATCTTTGATGGTTACGCCTTCGTTTTCGAGGAGTTGTTGCATTAGATTACTTCCTTCAAAATGGTGTTTTCCTGTGAGGAGACCATTCCGATTTACCACCCGATGTGCGGGTATTGACAAGTCTCCATGTGAAGCATTCATAGCATATCCGACCATTCTCGCAGATTTTGCTGCTCCTATTGCTTTTGCAATAGCTCCATAACTCGTGACTTTTCCTGCAGGAATTTTACGAACCACCGCATAGCATTTCTCAAAAAAAGAGGAGTTACTCACTTTTATCTTTTAGACTAAAGTGGATATAAGTAATCGCTTTGTCCTTTTCCAAATATTGCTTTTCGTAGAAAGTCTGCGTCCCTGTAACTAGTTCAGGACTATATGCGTTGGAATAGACATCGTGGTGGGAGTAATGAATGGTATGTCCTTGTCCGTGCAGAAGACCTAAGGTATAACCATGCATAAACTCACTATCTGTCTTCAAGTGAATACTGCCTTCTTTGGATAAAATACTTCTAAACTTATCTAAAAATACGGAATTTGTAAGTCTGTGTTTTGTTCTCTTATACTTGATTTGAGGATCTGGAAAAGTAATCCAGATTTCACTTATTTCTCCTGGGGAGAAAATATAATCGATAAGTTCGATTTGAGTTCGAATAAAAGCGACATTGTTTAGGTTGTCCTCTATCGCTGTTTTGGCCCCACGCCAAAATCTCGCTCCCTTTATATCAATACCGATAAAATTTTTCTCTGGGAACTTTTTGGCAAGTGCTATGCTGTATTCTCCTTTTCCACATCCTAGTTCGAGAACTATTGGATTGTCATTACCAAAAAATTCTTTCCAGCGACCTTTGTGATCAAGTCCAGCGATAACTTCCTCTCGCGATGGTTGAAGAACATTGTCGAAACTTTCGTTATCACGAAATCTCTTAAGCTTGTTTTTACTTCCCAAACTGTTTAGTCTACGATATCTTCGGTATTGTTTTTCTTGAAGCTAGCAGATTCTTTCATCCAATAACCGAACAAGACAAAACCGATTAAAATAAATATCCAATTGATACTGTTTTGTGCAAACCAACTAAAATCTCCTAGTCTCACTTCCTTAAAAGGCACAAAAAGATAGTTGGTAAAAAAGTCTCCGATTATTTTGAAAATGTTGAGTGCAATCATAATTGATTTATATTTGATGCAAAAATAAAAAAAATACGTTCTAATGTTAGCGAATTTTTTAAAAAAATCTAGTGCTGCTAATTTTGTGGTTTTAGGTCTTTTTTCCCTTTCTTTTGTGTTTTTTTCTGCAATAAAATATCCTATTGTGGGTTTTGGCTTGTCTGAAGTGTGGTCCCTCCTCGTTTTCGGTCTGGTTTCATTAGGAATATTTTGGAGTATCTATCGAATTCTAAGAGAAAACATTTTTACGAGAGTTTCCGCCTTCGTGTTTTATTTTATTTTGATTTTTTGGTTCCTCTTTCCCGGTATTTTAAACGATTTAAATGTATTAGTTAGTTTTTTCTGTATTCTTCAAGTACTGCGAAAAACATGGGCTCTTAATCGGTCAAAAACAGGAGTAAAGCTAGCTTTTGATTCTGGTATTTGGTTGGGTATTTCTGTGATTTGCATCTCTGAAAGTCTTATTTATTTATTTTTTATCGTTGGGATTCTGTTTTATCGCAAGTCCGATATCAGAGTGTTTTTGAGTCTTGTTTTTTCTTTGGGCTCTGTGTGTTTTTGTTTTTTTGCAATAACTTATTACTTGGACGATTTGTCTTCCTTTAACGCTCTTTTTAATATCAGTTTGGCTCCTAGGAATTGGATTGACAGCTCGTTTAAGACCTATTTCTATATCTGTCTTGCCAGTGTTTGGATTTTTACTTCCCTATTCTTTCTAAGGAATTCTAAAGTTCCTGTTTTGAAAACTTCAAAAAATGTATTTGCGTTCTATCTTTGGCAAATTTGTATCGGAATATTTATGCTATTCGGCTTTTCAGAAAACAGCACCAGTCTTTTAATCTATTTATGTCTTCCTTTTGGTGTTTTTTCTGGATATACTATAGATTCTATGGAATCTTCTCAGTTTCAAAATATAGTTCTTTGGTTTTTTCTGACCCTACCCATTATTTCCTTCCTTTTATAGCCTTGATATTGGGGGTTGAACAAGTCAAGTTGCTCAAAAAATTGTAGTTTTGTCGTTCAAAAACACATGTATGCTATTATCGATGACAGGTTATGGTAAAGCCATAATTCAATTACCAAATAAGAAAGTAACCATTGAGTTGAAGAGTTTGAACTCTAAAAACTTAGACTTAGGTGTGCGTATGCCTTCCTACTACAAAGAGAAGGAGTTGGGTATTCGCAAAGTATTGGCAAAACAGCTAGTTAGAGGTAAGGTTGACTTTTCTATTTACGTGGAGCAAACGGCAGATAAATCGAGTAGTGAAATTAATTCTTCTGCGATCTCTTCTTATTTGGGTCAACTCCGCGAAATCGAGCCAGATGCATCCTCAATAGATCTGCTGCAAATCGCAATGCGTTTGCCGGAGGTTATGACATCGACAAGAGAAGAATTAGACGAATCCGAGTGGGAGACCATTGAAAATGGAATACAGGAGTGTTTGTTAGCAATACATGCTTATCGGGAAGATGAAGGGGAATCAATGCGTCAAGATTTGGAGACAAACATAAGCTCTATAGAGAAGTTGATGGAAGAGGTTAAGTCGCTTTCGAGTGATCGAATTATACATGTAAAAGAGCGTCTTAGCACTGCACTGGATGAACTGAAAAAATCAGTAGATGAGAACAGATATGAACAAGAGTTGATTTATTATCTAGAAAAATTAGATATCAATGAGGAAATGGTTCGTTTGGAGAACCACCTCATTTACTTCAAATCAGAATTGGCTTCGGATCAATCAAATGGAAAGAAGCTTGGTTTTATAGCTCAAGAAATTGGAAGAGAAGTCAATACTACTGGTTCTAAGTCAAATTATGCCCCAATGCAGCATGTCGTGGTTCAGATGAAGAACGAGTTGGAGAAAATAAAGGAACAGATTTTAAATATATTGTAAATGAGAAAAGGGAAGTTGATTGTTTTTTCGGCTCCTTCGGGCTCCGGAAAAACCACTATTGTCAGACACTTATTAAAACAGGACAAATTAAATTTGGCCTTTTCCATTTCGGCGACTTCAAGATCTCCAAGGGGAGAGGAGAAAGACGGTTCAGATTACTATTTCCTGAGTCTTTCGGATTTTAAAGAACATATAAAATCCGGAGATTTCTTGGAATGGGAAGAGGTGTATAGAGATAATTTTTACGGAACCTTAAAAAAGGAAGTAGATCGATTATGGGCTGAGGGTAAGAATGTTATATTTGATATAGATGTTGCCGGTGGTTTGAGAATAAAAAAGAAATTCCCCGAAGAAACCTTAGCAGTTTTTGTTAAGCCTCCGAGTATTGATGAGTTGAAAATCAGACTTAAGAAGCGAAAAACAGAGTCTGAGGATAAAATTAATATGCGAATTGCCAAAGCCTCCGTAGAATTGGCGACCGCTCCACAATTTGACAATATTATCAAAAATTACGAATTAGAAAAAGCTTTGCAGGAGGCGGAGCAGTTAGTCGAAGCGTTTATAAAATCCTAGTTTTGAAGATAGGTCTGTATTTTGGTTCTTTTAATCCCATTCATTTGGGGCATTTAATTCTTGCGAGTTATTTGTACGAGCACAGTGATTTGGACGAAGTTTGGTTTGTTGTTAGCCCGCACAACCCTTTAAAGTTAAAAAGCACGCTGTTGGAAGATCACCATCGATTAGAAATGGTTTATAAGGCGGTGGAAGATTACGATCACCTCAATGTTTCTGATATAGAATTTAAATTGTCAAAACCGTCCTATACTGTGGATACTTTGATTCATCTCAAAGAAAAATACGACCATCACCAATTCACGCTTATCATGGGGCAAGACAGCCTGACTCATTTGCATAAATGGAAGAACTACAAGGTGTTGCTTGAAAATTACGAACTTATGGTCTACCCCAGAATCACGGAAGCCAAGGTTCCAAAAGAATATATAAATCATCCAAAAGTTCACCTGATAAAAGCCCCGATCATTGAATTGTCTTCCTCTGCTATTCGAAAAGATATAGCGGATAAGAAGAGCGTTAGAGCTTATATGCCACAAAAGACATGGGAATATTTAGATGTCATGAATTTTTACAAACCCAAATAGAAATTCGTAATTTTACTATATGAATAAAAAGAAAACGAAATCTTCTAAATTCAAAAATAAACTCGTTCAGAAATACCGACTGGTTATTGAGAATTCAGAGAATTTTGAAAAGCTTTATCAGTTAAAGTTGAGTAGGCTAAATGTCTTTGTTTACGGAGGTTTTTTTTCCATATTTCTCATAGCTATTACCTCGTTGATTATTGCTTATACGCCATTGAAGGAATATATACCGGGTTATGAGTCTAGTGCTTTAAAAAAACAAGCTAGAAATCTAATGGTAAAAGTAGATTCTCTCGAACAACACCTGAGAGTGAATGATATAAAACTTCAGGCCCTAATCCCTATCTTAAGTGGTGAGGAATCTGTCGATATGTCGCAGTTCGAAGATGTCGAGGCTCTAATGTATCGTGGGGAATTGGATTTAGATTCAACGGCATTACAACCCTCTCAACTAGATTTAGCGTTTAGACAAGAGGTAGACCGCGAGGATCGTTACAGTATTTTTGAAGAGGCTGTTCTCACGGAAGATATTGTATTTTTTGCTCCGGTAACTGGGGTGATTAGCAATGCGTTTGATGCGGACAAAAAACATTTTGCTGTGGATATTGTTGTCAAGAATGAAGAACCAGTAAAGGCAGCTGCAGATGGTGTTGTTGTTTTTGCGGAATGGACCACGGAAACGGGTTATGTGATTATAGTTGGTCATAATAATGGATACTTATCGGTCTATAAACACAACCAAACATTAACTAAAGAACAGGGCGATTTGGTGCGCTCAGGAGAAGTTATTGCAATGGCTGGGTCAACTGGAGACCTCAGCTCAGGAACGCACTTACATTTTGAATTGTGGAATAATGGATTCCCGGTGGATCCTAGTAACTTAATGGATTTCGAGTAAAATCATGGGTATAAAGAAGTGGTTGGCAAAGCCTTTGGCAAAAAAAGCCAGAAAAAGAATTGATTTATGGGCAAATAACCCCGTTGAGACTCAAGATAAGGTGATGCGTTATCTCATTGATGAGTCTAAAAACACACGTTTTGGAAAAGATCATAACTTTAAATCAATTTCTAGTTATTCCCAATTTAAAAGAGAGGTTCCCGTTACGGATTATGAAGGTCTAAGATCTTATGTAGATCTCATTCTCGAGGGGAAATCGGATGTTTTATGGAAGGGAAAACCAATTTATTTAGCAAAAACAAGCGGTACGACTTCAGGTGCAAAATACATTCCTTTGACCAAGGAGTCCATGCCTAGTCATATACAATCCGCAAAAGATGCTCTTCTGCTCTATGTGGAGGAGACTGGAGACAGTTCTTTTGTAGATGGCAAGATGATTTTTCTCCAAGGGAGTCCAGTTTTAGAGGAAATCAATGGTTTGAAATTGGGGCGACTTAGTGGGATTTCTGCTCATTATGTCCCTACTTTCCTGCAGCGAAATCGCATGCCTACCTGGGAGACAAATTGTATAGAGGATTGGGAGACCAAAGTCAATGCAGTAGTTGAGGAGACTTATGATTTAGATATGAGATTAATATCTGGAATACCTTCTTGGGTTCAGATGTATTTTGAAAAGCTAATCGAAAAAACCGGAAAATCAATAGCTGAACTTTATCCCAATTTCAACTTGTTTGTATACGGAGGCGTAAATTTTGAGCCCTACAAGAAAAAATTCGAGTCTTTGATTGGTAAGCGGGTAAACTATATAGAATTATACCCGGCTTCAGAGGGGTTCATAGCCCTCCAGGATAAGCAAAAAGAGGAGGGAATGTTACTTCAATTAGACAGTGGCATTTTCTATGAATTTATTGAGGCAAAAGACTTTGGACAGGCGGATGCGGATCGAATAAGTATTGGGGATGTTGAATTAGGCGTCAATTATGCATTGATTCTGAATACGAGTGCTGGACTTTGGGGTTATAGCATAGGGGATACGGTGATGTTTACTAGTTTAAAGCCTTACAGGCTGAAAGTAACCGGACGAATAAAACACTTTATATCTGCATTTGGAGAGCATGTTATCGGCAAAGAGGTGGAACAGGCCTTAAAAGCGGCAGTTGAAGCCTCCGGTGCTATTATTACCGAGTTTACGGTTGCTCCTCAGGTAAATCCAGATTCAGGACTCCCATTTCACGAGTGGTTTGTCGAGTTTGAAAAGACTCCTAAAGATTTAAATTTATTTGAGAATGCATTGGATCAATCCATGCAGGATCAAAACATTTACTATAAAGATTTAATCGATGGCAACGTGCTGAGATCTGCAGTTGTCAGCTCGGTAGGACCTAATGGTTTTAGAAATTATATGGAATCTATCGGAAAATTAGGAGGTCAAAATAAAATACCTCGATTGTCGGATAATAGAAAAATTGCAGACGGACTAAAGGACTTTTTGATATGAAAATTTTAACTACCAATATAGGGGAGAAAAGAACCATAGAATACAAGGGTAAAAGCTTCACTACCGGAATCGTAAAATTACCAGTCAGTCAAGGTGTTGTTTTGGGAGATGAAGACGTCGTAGGCGATAATGTCATAGATAGAAAACATCACGGAGGAGTGGATCAAGCCGTTTATGCATTTGGCTATAATCATTACACTTATTTTGAAAACCTTTATCCAAATCAGGATTGGCAAAAAGGTATGTTTGGAGAAAATTTAACTCTAGATGTTTTGGACGAACACAATCTGTTTGTCGGAAATCAATACGAAGTTGGTGAGGCGATTGTCGAGGTCACCAAGCCCCGAAACCCATGCAGTACCCTTGGAGCTAGATTTCAAGATATGAGTATCGTAAAAGCGTTTTGGAATACGGAAAACCCTGGCACCTATTTTAAGGTAATCAAAAGAGGTAGAGTAATGCCCGGTGATGTGTTTAAATTGATAAAAGAATGTCCAGAGAATCCCTCAATTGCCTCAGTTTTTGTAGCTAGTCGATGAGTTTGCGCTGAATCCTTTGGCCTATTGCAGTGAGGATTTCGTAGTTTATAGTTCCGCAAATTGTCGCGAAACGATTTAAGGTTTCCCTGCTTTCGTATATTTCAACGAGTTCCCCTTCCTCGCAATCTATATCCGTCACATCTACAAGAATAATATCCATGCAAACGGTCCCAAATAAATAGGCTTTTTGACCGCGAATGCTTACCCAGCCTTTACCACCTCCTAAATGCCGAAAGAAGCCATCTGCATGACCTATAGGGATTGTGGCTATTCTGAGGTCTCTTTCAGCGAATTGCGTTCGGTTGTATCCGACTGAGCTCCCTTTTGGGATGTGTCTAATCTGACTGATCTTAGAAGATAGTTTCCAGACTTGTTCTAGTTCTAAACGGGCATCTTCGTCGGCTGTAAATCCATAAAGCCCAATTCCCAATCGGACCATATCCAAATGCGCTTCAGGATAATTTAAAATCCCAGAGGTATTGGTCATGTGCTTTAAAGCAGAATACCCTATTGAATCTTCAATAAGTTTGGCAGCAGATTTAAAGGAGTTTATTTGATTTGAGGTAAATTCCCTTTCGTTCAAATCTTCGCTTGCTGCGAGATGAGAATAAATAGATTGGACAAAAACCTTTGTTTTATTCTTTAGAAGTGTCGAGCAGACTTCTGGAAGTTCTTCTGGATTTAGCCCCAGTCTATTTAGGCCAGTGTTTATTTTGAGGTGAATGGGATAATTGACGACTTCTTTTTGCAAAAAGGCATCCATTATTTTTTTACTGTATAAGTTTGGTTCTAGATTGTATTCGATAATAAGATCCAAATTATCCGATTGCGGATGAAGCACAAGTATGGGGGTTTCTATACCACTTTTTCTCAGAGCGATTCCCTCTTGGGCATAAGCGACAGCAAAATAGTCGACTTTAGACTTTAAATGATTGGCCACTAATAAAGCAGAACTGCCATAGCCGAATGCTTTTACAACGACAAGTGTTTTGCATTTAGGTGCTAATTGTCTCTTAAAATAAGCTAGATTATTGTCTAGCGCTGCAGCTTTTATATGAAGTTGACTGACGTTGCTATTGTCCATCGCGATTTTTAGATTCCATCTCGTTTTCTCGATCTTTGTTAGCCTGAAAATAAGCGGCTCTGCTCAGAGGTTCATACTCTTCCACTTCACCGAGCATTACAATATTTTCATTGGCAACTTTTCTGTGACTGAAATGCGCTAGATTTCCGGTCTTGGTGCATACTGCGTGCACTTTGGTCACGTATTCTGCAGTCGCCATCAAATCCGGCATGGGTCCAAAAGGATTTCCTTTAAAATCCATATCTAATCCAGCAACTATTACTCGAATTCCTTTGTTGGCAAGATCGTTGCAAACCGATACAATTTCTTTGTCAAAAAACTGTGCCTCATCAATTCCAATAACATCTACATCATTTGCTAGTAATCTAATATTCGCAGCCGCAGGTATGGGAGTAGATCGTATTTCGTTGGAGTCGTGAGAAACCACATTGGCTTCATCGTAGCGATTTTCCATTGCTGGTTTAAAGATTTCTACCTTTTGTTTAGCAAACTGTGCTCTTTTTAGCCTTCGGATTAGCTCTTCTGTTTTTCCGGAAAACATAGAGCCGGTGATGACTTCTATCCATCCAAATTGTTCTGATTGATTTACTGTATTTTCAAGAAACATTTTGTAATTTGGGTCTTGTAGATTTAGTGTTTTGCTTAAGCTAATAGAACACAAATTTAATGAAAATTGCCATCTTGAAGAACCTCATATAATAAAGTTATGCACAAAAAATTAGACCTTGAATTGATGAGTATTGCTCACGAAATCCTTAAAATGAAAAATAGAGAGGATGTAGAAGAACTGTTGTCCAGAACCAATGAACTTCAGCAGAGATTGAGCCTACTGTCGTTGATTCAACGCTATGAGGCGCAACCCTCAGTAGAGGAGTCTATAGAAGAATTAGAAGAAAAATACGATTACGACAAACTAGTTGCTGTCCCAGAGAAGGAGGATGAAACGATAGATACGAAAGAAGAGTCAAATAGTCCAGATGAGGTGGCAGTCGTCTCCGATTTGTTTACCGAATTGGTTATGGATACTCAAAATATAGAGGAAGAGACAGAAGTGGTAGAAGTCAAAAAGGAAGTCGAGGAATTAAGTGATTTTGACCAAGAATTGCAAGGTGCAATTGATTTAGATCTCGCTACTACGCTGCTAGATGAAGGAAGTGTCTTGGATGTAAATCCTTCAAAATCAATCAATGATGTTGTGTTTCAGAATCAAATTCAAATAGGTCTAAACGATAGGATTGCCTTTGTAAAACATTTGTTCAACGAAAATCAAGAGGATTTTAATAGAGTTATCTCTCAACTAAATTCCTTTAAGGATATTAAGGAGGCAAAGTCGTTTATCCACAAAGTTGTTCGCCCAGATTACGACTGGTCGAGTCAAGAAGAACTTCAGGATCGTCTGATGAATTTGGTGGAGCGAAAGTTTGCCTAGGACTAAATAAATATTTTTAATTCTTCAATAGTGCTTTTTGAATTCCCGATAAAAATACGATCTGTAAATTGAAAGACGGGACGCTTTAAAAGAGTGTATTCAGATAGTATCAATTTTTCGATCTCTGGTTCACTTAAGTTTTTATCCTTTAGTTTATCCCTTTTATAAATCTGTGCTCTTTTGTTGAGAAGAGATTCGTATGAATCTGTTAAAGATCTCAACTCCTTCAATTCTTTTTCGGTTATTGGCTTGGATTTTATTTCTCTGAGTTCAAAATCATTTAGATCGAATTCCTTTAGAATTCGTTTACAAGTATCGCAGGTTTTAAGATAGAAGATTTTTTTCATGAAAATTTGACTTACATTTGGTGGAAATTTATTGAAAAATTATGGAACAATCATTTGATTTACTTTTAAAGATTCGCCAATTGATGCTCAAAATAGTATCTAATTACGATGCGGAGCAGCTCAATATAATCCCTGAGGGGTTTAACAATAATATGATTTGGAATTTGGGTCATGTTTTGGTAACGCAGCAATTATTGTGTTATGGACTTTCGGGCTTGAAGATGGATTTGGATGAAGATTTTATAGCAAAATACAGAAAAGGATCCTTTCCAAATAGTATTGTGGATCAGGGTGAAATAGACTTTATAAAAAGAACTCTTCTGGTGAAAATAGAGGAGATTAAATCAGATTATAATCAAAATAAATTTATAAACTATTCTAGCTACACGACAAGTCTATCTTATGAGTTAAACAATATAGATCAGGCAATAGAGTTTAATAATTTTCACGAGGGTATACATTTAGGTACCTTACTCGCCCTGCGAAAAGTTATTTAAAAATATGATAAATGAGACTTATCGTCCCATTGAACAAACTTTCTTTTGCTGAATTTTGTTTGATAGGTAAGTTGAGACCATCCAAATCATCCGATGAAAAAAATCGCCATTCTCCTATGGCTGCCAGCTCCCATCTATTGTTTAGGTAAAATCGACTACCTACACTTAGATTAAAAGAAAAAGCATTTACTGTCGTCGGACGGTTCATACCTCCGTAGCGGATTAGTTGTCTTTGTCTTGCGCTTCCTTGAGCTGTGGAATTGTAAACGTATTGTTCATAGCTTCCGCGCATTTTGTTTGCTGGAATTGGATTTAAATTATAATCTAAATTGTACTGTTCAATATCTGCTGAAGAAATAGGGACTTCGCTCGCATCGATAACTCCATCTCCATTACCATACACGATGTCGTAGTTTAGTCGAGCATTTGTATCCACAAAACCTAGGTTGTATTGCAAGGCAAAACCGACAAAAGGAGAAAATTTAAACCTTGCTCTATTGGCGTAATAGCGCGTTAAATTATTGATATGGTATTCCATTCCAATCCCCAGACCAATGATGTTGACATCTCCCTGAATTCTGCTAGTGCCTGCTATTCCTCCAGTGAGAATGGGATCCACATTATCCGTTCTATCGTACTTTAAATCGTTATGGGTGAAATTGATACCACCTTTTAGCATCATATGTCCCCACAAGGGATCGTAAAGGTCGTCTCGGTAGTCAAAGAGTTCGTAAAGGTGGAAATAGTAGTCTAAATTGACAAAATAACCCGAGTTGTTTCCTGCAAAAGATTTCTCCGAAGTATCGCCAAGATCAGTTTGTATGTTGCTATATCCAGTTGAAAAAACAAGGTCGCCTTCAATTAGTTGGGCATTACTCGATAGACAAACAAATAAAATAAAATAAGAAAGACTACTTTTAAAAAATATTTTCATCGCTGGGGTAAGATTTGATGTCTCCAAGAATTTAAACATAATGCCAGCCTACTTTTGATTAAAAAAAAATGAAAAAAGGCGGCATCTTGTAAAATTAAGAAAATTTATTGAATTAAGTCAATTATTTCATTTTCACTAAAATTTGCTCTAATATTAATTTGTGTTGGAAAAAACACGACAGGTTCGGGTTGTAATTGCTTTAGAAAGTCTCCTGTATCCCATTTGCCGTTTTTGTTTGTATCTATTTTTATTCTAATCTGATATTTGTCTGGTTTCAATAGAGAAAACAATACTTTTTCGTCAGACTTAACACTTTGGCTATCTACTGCTATTCCTTCTTTGTCTAATAACTCCACAATAATCTCCTGAAGCTCTTTTGATCGAAAGCTCAGAGTCAAATCTCCATAATCTTCTATAGACCCTGTTTGCATTTTGAAAACTAATGTGTCTCCTATGGTTTCATTTTGTCCGATATATGCTCCAGGTAAACTGCTTATGGAGTAAATTGATTTTTCGGCTTTTTGAAAAGAGAAATAGATTTCCTTGCTCTCTTCCAAATAGACCAGGTTTAATTTTTGGGGAATACTGTCCTGAGCGAGAAGGGATATGCGGCTGGTGTCGATTTTGAGAAGAGGTTGATTAAATTTCACTTTAAAATTTTTATCTAAGCCTAAAACACCTCTAGTTTTATCACTAACTCTTAGAGAATCGTAAGTCTTGCTTCGCAGTAAGGTCATAAAAGTATCTCTCTCTTTTTGGTAATTAACATGAAAAACCAACGAGTCCTGAAGGTTACGAGGGTACCAAAAATGTAAACTGTCCTTTTCTGGATCTTTCAGAATTTTATATTGATCCAAAGACTTTCCTTGAGTAAAGGATTCAATATTAAAGCTTTTTGGAAGAACTCCTTGGTATGGGAAAACTATATGACCCATTTGAATCTGTTTCGGTTTGTACAATTTGAAATTGAGAATTTCTTTAAAAAGCTTCAACTCAATGGAGCTGGTGTCCAACGGAAGGTTTAAGGTTTTATTACTAAAACCGATTAGGTCCTCTCTCGGGTCATATTTGAAGTTTTTACTTCTATCCCTCAATGCGATAACCTTATATTTTCCCGCTTTGATATTTGTAATAGCAAAATTTGAGGAGTCGAGCGTGCTGCCGACATAGAGCCCTTGTTTTTTATAAATTGTTGAATCGTTATAAGTACTATCCATAGGGTAGAGTAGTACTGTGGATTCGGCTGCTAATTCTTGGCTAAGAGCAAGTTTAATATCGCCTTTTACAGAGAGGGAATCAATATAAGAACCCGTTGAAAACACGTATTTAAAGTTTCCGTAAACATTGCCCTCGGAATTGTCTACAACGCTATTTCCGAAATTGAAACTATAGGTTGTATTTTCCTGAAGGGTATCTTTGATTTTGATAAGAATAAATTTACTCGCAGATCCAAGAGGTCTAATATCCAAAGGATATTTGAGCGGGGGAGAAACGATTAATTGTTTATTTACATCGTCTAGTTTTATATACTCGTCAAAGGAGATTTTTATTTTTTTTGCTTCAAAGTTTATGGATTCATAGTCGGGGTCAGCAGATACAAATACAGGTGCTGTTTCATCTTTAGGACCACCGGTAAGCACTCCTTTTCGCGCACAACTAGTTAGACTGAGGTGAATTAAACAAAATATTAAAAAGATCTTTCCAAATAATTTCATGTGTCAAAAATATAGTTTTATTATTTACGATAGTCTAGAAGCGATGCTTAAAATTTGAATTTTAAACCCATGAGCTTCTTTTAAACTCATAACAGCAGATCGAATAGTTTGTCCAGAAGTTATTATGTCGTCTATCAATAAAATATTTTTATTTCTAAAGCGCTTGTCTCCGCAATATTTAAAGGGAATAATAGATGTTTGCCTAAATTTATCCTCAGATTTCCTCTCGGCTTGACTTCTATTGTTTTTCATTCTTTCCAAAAGGTTTGCCTCGAACGGAATTGCCAAATGTTTCGCGAGATGCATGCTGAAAAGGTGTAATTGATTATACCCTCTTTTTTTAAGCTTTTTTGGATGTAGAGGAATACAACAAATTAATTCTGGAGCAATTTTAAACTTTAGATATTTTAGACTTAAGAAAAATAAATAGGAGGCAATGTGTTTGTTGTCTCGATATTTTAAAGTTTTAAAAAGAGTTTGCAAGCTTCCTCGCTTTTGATAGTAAAAAAGGACATATACCAAAACCTCATTATCTAATTTTATTTTAGCATTTTGATTCGTATTCCAAGGAAAGTTTAAAGGCGTCGATATTTGCGAATGACATTCTAGGCAGAGGTGTTTCAAAGAGGGCTCTAAAGGACTTTTGCAATGAAGGCAAAGGGGAGGATTGATAAAATGGCATAAATCTTGTAATAATCCTTTCAAGTATTTGATTTTTTAATAAAAACGAAGCGAATAATAAGAATATTGTAAAACGACTAGACTGGGTCTTATATTTTAGGCACTCTCGTTTTACTTTGTATATTTGTCGCTATATAATTTAACAAAATGGAAAATAACAACTCAAAAGGTTTAGTAATTGGCTTAGCGATAGCGGCTTTACTTTTTTTAGGTTTAGGAGCCTACTCCTATATAGATGGTAATTCGGTAAAGGAAGCATTGACTGCTGAAAAAATTCAGTTACAGTCTGATTTGGAGACTATGAATTCAAAATACGATAGTGCTCTTGCTGAGAACACTACTATGACTGCTTCTTTAAGAGCGGCGCAAACTGAAGTAGCTTCACTCCAAGATTCTTTAGCTTCTGTACAAGCAGATAACGAAGAGCAAATGACTTATTTTAAAAATAGAGTTTGGAATCTAAAGCAAACCAACGACAAGTTGATGCAAAAAATGGATTCATTAATGCTTGCAAATGATGCCTTAAAGGTAGATTTAGAAAATGCAGAAGAGCTTATAGTGAATAAAACTGCTGAAAATCAAGAATTAAGTCTGTTAGCTGCAGGTCTTGCCGAAAAGGTAGCTTTGGGATCTGTCCTAAAAGTTGTTTCCATGGACGTTGACGCAGTAAAGTCTGTTTCCTCAGGGGAATTAAAGTCTACAAATAGATTCAAAAAAGTAGAAGCTTTTAGAGTGAGTATTATTGTTGACGAAAACTTGATCGCAGAACAAGGTCCTAGAATGCTTTATTTCACTTTAAAGGATGCAGCTGGAAATATTATCCGCGCTAATGGTGAGTTTGAAGTAGATGGAGAGTCTATGTCTTATACTAATATGATGGAGCTAGACTACAAAAACGAGGAAGTCAATGCGGTTATCTTGTTGAATGTGGATAAAGGAGTTTTGTCTAAAGGAGTTTATACTGTAGACGTTTATTTTGAAGGTAGCAGAGCTGCTACTCAAGATGTAGAGCTTAAGTCTGCCGTATTAGGTATATTCTAAGTAAAAATATTTTAGAAATAAGAAGCGGAAACAAGTTTTATTGTTTCCGCTTTTTTTAATTTTGATGCCATGGCAAAACAAGAAGATTTATTTAAAAAAGTAGTTTCCCACGCGAAAGAATACGGTTATATCTTTCAATCTTCGGAAATATACGATGGTCTAAGTGCAGTTTACGACTACGCTCAAAACGGAGTAGAATTAAAGAAAAACATTCGAGAATATTGGTGGAAGTCCATGGTTCAGATGAATGAAAATATTGTTGGACTCGACAGTGCAATTTTGATGCACCCCACAACTTGGAAGGCTTCAGGTCACGTAGATGCTTTTAACGATCCGTTGATTGACAATAAAGATTCTAAGAAAAGATATCGCGCGGATGTCCTTATTGAGGATTATACTGCGAAAATTGAGGCTAAAATTGAAAAAGAGGTCAAAAAAGCGGCAAAGCGTTTTGGAGAAGCTTTCGACAAGGCAACTTTTTTAGAAACTAACCCAAGGGTAGTTGGTTATAATGATAAGATCAGGACTATACTTTCTAGACTCGGTAAATCTCTAGAGGCTGAAGACCTAGATGACGTTAGGAATTTAATTATTGAACTGGAAATTACTTGCCCAGTATCGGGTTCTAAGAATTGGACAGAAGTAAAGCAATTTAACTTGATGTTTGGTACAAAACTCGGTGCTTCTGCAGATTCTGCTATGGATCTCTATTTGAGACCGGAAACGGCTCAAGGTATTTTTGTGAATTTTCTAAACGTGCAAAAGACGGGAAGAATGAAGATTCCTTTTGGAATTGCACAAACGGGAAAAGCTTTTCGAAATGAAATCGTAGCGAGACAGTTTATTTTTAGAATGCGCGAGTTTGAGCAAATGGAAATGCAATTTTTTGTCAGACCTGGAACGCAAAAAGAATGGTATAACCAATGGAAAGAGACTCGTATGCGTTGGCATAACTCTCTAGGATTTGGAGAAGAAAATTATCGTTTTCACGATCACGAAAAGTTAGCACACTACGCAGATGCCGCCTCAGATATTGAATTTAGATTTCCATTTGGTTTTAAAGAATTGGAAGGTATTCACTCGAGAACAGATTTCGATCTCAAAGCGCACGAGAAGCACTCTGGTAAAAAACTCCAGTACTTTGATCACGAGATAAACGAATCCTATGTTCCTTATGTGGTAGAAACATCTATTGGTTTGGATCGCATGTTTTTGGCAGTCCTTTCTAAATCCCTTCAAGAAGAAACTTTGGAAGATGGTTCTAGCAGAACAGTACTCAAGCTGCCTTCTGTTTTAGCTCCAAACAAAGCAGCAATACTTCCTTTGGTAAAAAAGGATGGTTTACCAGAGATTGCAAGAGAGATTATAGAGGAATTGAAGTACGACTTTAATGTGACTTATGACGAGAAAGATGCAATTGGAAGAAGGTATCGAAGACAAGATGCGAATGGGACTCCTTTCTGTATAACAGTCGACCACGATACCAAAGAGGATTCTTGTGTTACGGTAAGGCACAGAGATACTATGGAGCAAAAACGAGTGCCAATTTCGGAATTGAAAGCCTTAATTTTCAGTGAGGTTTCTCTCTCCACTTGGTTAAAGAATATGTAAGAAAAAAGCGATCCTTGGATCGCTTTTTTTATTTATCTCGAAAGAGGTCTTGTGCGTTTTTTGTAGTGATACTGGCGATTTCCTCGAGAGGCCTCCCGTATAATTCTGCCATTTTTTCCGCAATCAAAATCAGGTAAGCACTTTCATTCCTCTTGCCGCGATAAGGAGTTGGAGCTAGATAGGGAGCGTCTGTCTCCAAAACCATTCGCTCTAAAGGTAATTCGTTTATAAAGGTGTTAATTTTTCCGTTTTTAAAGGTCAAAACGCCTCCTATTCCCAGATGTAAGTTTAGGTCTATTGCTCTTTCTGCCTGTTGCTTATTACCGGTAAAACAATGGAAAATTCCTTTTAATGCAGGACTTTTACAGTCTTCTAATACCTCAAAAACTTCATCAAAAGCATCGCGACAATGAATGGCAATGGGTAAGTTGTAGTTTTGAGCTAAAAGAATTTGTTCTTTGAATGCTTCTTGTTGTTGACGCAAAAGACTTTTGTCCCAATACAAATCAATCCCTATTTCTCCAATTGCAGAAAAATCTCGTTCTTCTAGTTTAGACTTTATAAAGTGAAGTTCGCTCTGAAAATCCTCTTTGACATAAGTCGGATGAAGACCGATCATCAAGTTCATGTTCTCTGGGAATTTTTGCTCCAATGCGAGCATCTCTGGGTAGTAGCTACTGTCAATACTCGGGATATAAAAATCCTGAACGCCTAAGTCTATTGCGCGTTGTACTGCTTTTTCTTGGTCTTCGGCGAATTGTTCTACATAGAGATGGGTGTGGGTATCTACAAAATGCATAGGTTTGTGTTTTGATAAGTCATGCAAAAATAGATAAATATGAGCGCTTTAAAAGGGTTTTTAAAGGATAAAGGATATTGTAAAATAAAGTTAGAAAAGCTCACCTCCAATCACCGTCGTTTAGAGGCTAGTATAAATGGTATAAAGGGAAGTTTTATCTTGGACACAGGAGCTAGCAGTTCTTGTATAGATTTTAAGGATTTAGATCGTTTTGAAGTCGAGGTAAACGACCTCAGTATTCGAGCTGCTGGTGCAGGCGATTCTAATATGCAAGGGTCCGTCTCTTTTGGTAATAAGCTCAAAGTCGGAGCATGGAAAACAAAAGAGTTCAATCTTGTAGCGATTGATTTGTCCCACGTAAATGAGGCTTTGTCTCAGGAAGGTATCAAGCCCACGGATGGAGTAATGGGTGCAGATTTTCTCGAGCAGTCCGGAGCTATTATTGATTTTGAAAAAAACAAACTCTATCTGAGGAGAAAAATATTTAAAAAGTAAAAAAGCCACCGTGAAGGTGGCTTTTTTCTATTATAGTTCGAATGCTTTTTTCGGATTGTTGTCCAAAAGTAGTTCCATTGGATTTTCTAAAGCTTCTTTTACAGCTACAAGGAAACCAACAGATTCTTTTCCGTCGATAATTCTGTGGTCATAAGAAAGTGCTACATACATCATAGGAAGAATCACAACCTGACCTTCGACAGCCATCGGTCTCTCCACAATATTGTGCATACCTAAGATTCCAGATTGAGGAGGGTTGATAATAGGAGTGGACATCATCGATCCAAATACACCACCATTAGTGATTGTAAAAGTTCCTCCGGTCATTTCATCTACTGTGATTTGTCCGTCTCTCGCGCGAATAGCCAAACGTTTTACCTCGCTCTCAACACCTCTAAAACTCAAATTCTCTGCATTTCTGATCACAGGTACCATAAGTCCTTTAGGTCCAGATACAGCGATTGAAATATCTTGAAAGTCATGACTGATTTTAAAGTCTCCATCAATCATTGAATTCACATCAGGAAATAGTTTAAGTGCTCTAACTACTGCTAGAGTAAAGAAACTCATAAAGCCGAGACCAACTCCGTGTTTAGCTTTGAAGTCTTCTTTGAATTCCTTTCTCAAGTCAAAAATAGGCTTCATGTTAACTTCGTTAAAGGTAGTCAACATAGCGGTCTCATTCTTTACAGAAACTAAGCGCTGTGCAACCTTTCTTCTCAACATAGAGAGCTTTTTGCGTTCCGATCCTCGAGATCCTCCTGCAGGGCTTCCCATAGATGGAACAGCGTTTACTGCATCTTCTTTGGTAATTCTTCCAGAACGACCGGTACCTTGAACAGTCGATGACTCAATTCCCTTTTCGTCTAAGATTTTCTTAGCAGCTGGAGAAGGAGTTCCTGTCGCATAGGATTTAACTGGTTCCGCTGGTTTTGCAGCAGCTGGTTTTGCCTCTTCTTTTGGTGCTTGTTCCTTTAATGCCTCAGCAGATCCCTCTGGCTTTGCAGCCGATTGATCGATATGGCATACCACAGCGCCTACTGCTACAGCATCACCTTCTTCGGCTTTTAGGGTTATAATTCCGCTCTCCTCAGCAGGTAATTCCAGAGTAGCTTTATCAGAGTCTACTTCAGCAATTGGTTGATCTTTTTCCACATAATCCCCATCTTCTACTAGCCAAGAAGCAATTTCTACTTCTGTAATTGATTCTCCTGGAGATGGAACTTTCATTTCTAAAATCATGATCGATAGTTTTTATAATCTTGCCCTTGGGCTTGTTCTTTTAATTGTTTGTAAACACTTGGTCAATAACTGCTTGATGTCTCATTTTAAAACGAGCAGAAGATCCTGCAGCAGGAACGGCATAGCGTTTTCTGGATACTACTTGAAGTGGAACAGAACTTAGTCTTTCCAACATATGTGTCCAAGCTCCCATATTTCTCGGTTCCTCTTGCGCCCAAATATAATCGCTTGCATTTGGAAAGGACGCTACGATTTCAGCTACTTTATCTTGGTGCAATGGGAATAGTTGTTCCACTCGCACTAAAGCTACATCTTCGCGATTCAGTTTTTCTCTTTCTAGCAACAAGTCGTAGTAGAATTTACCAGAGGTAAAGACTAGTTTTGTAACCTTTTTTGGATCGACTTGCGTATCGGTAATCAATTCTTGGAATTCACCAGTAGCCAAATCCTCGAGGGAATTCACTGCCTTTGGATGACGCAACAAACTCTTTGGAGTAAAAACAATCAAAGGCTTTCTGTGTTGACGTTTCATATGTCTTCTCAGCAAGTGATAAAAGTTTGCTGGAGTCGTACAATTTGCAATGGTCATGTTGTCTTCTGCGCATAATTGCAAATATCTTTCGATACGGGCAGAGGAGTGCTCTGAACCTTGTCCCTCATAACCGTGAGGTAAGAGACATACAATTCCGTTTTGTAATTTCCATTTATCTTCGGCAGCAGAAATATATTGGTCAAACATGATTTGCGCGCCGTTGGAGAAATCTCCAAATTGAGCTTCCCAAATCGTCAGAGTTTTTGGATTTGCCATCGCATAGCCATAGTCAAAACCTAGAACACCATATTCCGAAAGAAGGGAGTTATAAATATAGAACTTACCTTTACTATTTGGATTTTGATTTAGAAGATTTATACGTTCTTCTGATAGTTCATCGCGCATAATCGCATGGCGATGGGAGAAAGTTCCTCTCTCTACATCTTGACCAGAAATTCTAACCGAGTAGCCCTCTTCTAAAAGAGATCCATAGGCTAAATTTTCAGCCATACCCCAATCGAGTCGATCTTCTTCAAAGACCATTTTTTCTCTTCCCTTAAGTATGCGCTCTGCTTTGCGAACAAATTTAACGCCCTCAGGAACCGAAGAGACTACTTTGGCAATTCCTTTTAACTTTTCAATTGGATAAGTAGTGTCAATTGGGCGCAACATGCCTTCCAATCGTTCTCTAACAAATTCTTTCCAAGTAGACTGCATAAAAGGTCTAACCTTTGAAACTTCATCCTCTTTGGATTTTTCATATTCTCCTTCTAAAAAGGATTTGAATTCGTTTCTAATATTATCTAAATATTCTTGATTGACAACTCCTTCGCTCAAAAGTTGTTCTGCATAAATATCGAATGGATTGGAGTGTTTAGCAATTGCTTTATACAATTTTGGTTGTGTAAAGCGTGGTTCATCTCCCTCGTTGTGTCCATATTTACGGTAACCGAGTAAGTCGATAAAGACGTCTCGACCAAATTTCATTCTAAATTCTAGTGCCAATTCAACTGCGTGACATACAGCTTCTACATCGTCTGCATTTACGTGAAGTACAGGGGACAAGGTTACTTTGGCAACGTCAGTGGAGTAGGTTGAGGATCGCGCATCCAGATAATTGGTTGTAAAACCGACTTGGTTGTTGACCACTACGTGTATTGTTCCTCCTGTTTTGTATCCATTTAGCATGGACATTTGAGTCAGTTCATACACCACTCCTTGACCTGCAATAGCAGCATCTCCATGGACTAATATTGGTAATATTTTGGAGTTATCTCCGTCGTATTTACGATCTATCTTCCCTCTTACAATTCCCTCTGCCACAGGACCGACAGTCTCAAGGTGCGAAGGATTTGGAACTAGATTCATTTTGATTTCATCTCCGCCCTGTAAGGTTTTGCTCAGCGTCAAGCCTAAGTGATATTTCACATCACCGTCTATGGTCTCGTCCTCGAAATCTTTTCCTTCGAACTCGCTAAAAAGATCTCTAACTGGTTTTTTGAAGATATTGGTCAAGGTGTTGAGACGACCTCTATGCGCCATTCCCAAGACCACTTCTTTTACTCCAAAAAGTTCAGCAGCGTCGCGAACAATAGTGGATAAAGCAGGTATTAAAGTTTCTCCACCTTCGAGTGAAAATCGTTTTTGTCCTACATATTTTGTTTGAAGGAAGCTTTCAAAAGTAACCGCTTGGTTGAGCTTTCCTAAAATATATTTTTTTGAGTCTGGAGAGTATTTTGCGTGATTGTCGTTTTGATTCAAACGATCTTGCCACCACTTAATTTCTTCAGGATTACGAATATACATGTATTCAACTCCAATAGAGTCACAATATATTCTCTCTAAATGTTCTAAAATCCGTCTTAGGCTAGATTGACCTATTCCTAATATTTGCCCAGCGTCGAATTTCGTATCTAAGTCCTCTTCTTTTAATCCAAAGTTTTCTATATCCAATGTTGGACGGTAGGTTCTTCGGTTGCGAACGGGATTGGTTTTTGTAAATAAATGACCTCGTGTTCTGTAGCCATCTATCAACTCAATAACCTGAAATTCTTTTTTGACTTGATCGGGAATTTCCGATGAGGAAGTCTCTTCCTCTAGACCGTAGCCTTCGTTTGCTAGGTCATAGCCTTGAAAAAAACTCCTCCAACTCGGTTCGACCGAATCGGGGCTAGATTGGTATTTTTCATACAAGTCCGCGATATACTCGGTGTGGACTGCATTTAGGAAGGAATATTTATCCATATGGTCAGTAATACTCTGTGCTTAAGCTAATGATAAAACAAAAATACAAGGTTTTCGTGAATGAGCAATTTTATACTTCGAATTATTCTTTGAATTTGGTTCTTTTTTTGCGACATTTTTTTGTCACAGTTTGAATTTGTTTTATATTTGCACTCGCTAAATGAGAATGCTGTTCTCATCGCAAATTCCTCCTTAGCTCAGTTGGTTAGAGCATCTGACTGTTAATCAGAGGGTC
>JBELHR010000062.1:0-5136 GCA_042091275.1 Flavobacteriaceae bacterium | reverse complement strand
CCTTAAAGAATTACGATAGAAATACTATTTATAAATTACCCGTTCGCCCATCCCCTAACCTTCCAAACGCACAAAGTATTGCCCTGTACCCGAGTCTTTGTTTATTTGAAGGAACTCCAGTGAGTGCGGGAAGAGGTACGGAACAACAGTTTCAAATATTTGGGTCTCCCGACTTAGACTCGGGATTGTATACCTATACTTTTACCCCACAGGCCAATCAAGGAGCTAAATATCCAAAATTCAAAGGAGAACGTTGTTTTGGTAAAGATTTAAGCGCTTATACCCCACCAAATCAAATAGAATTGCAGTGGCTTATAAATGCTTATAAGCAATATAATAAGGACTCTTTTTTCACTCCTTTTTTCGATAAATTAGCAGGTAACACTAGCCTAAAAAAGAAAATTATATCCGGTATGTCTGCAGAAAATATTAGAGAATCTTGGAAACCCGGTTTGCAAGAGTTTCAATTAATTCGATCTAAGTATTTAATATATCCGTAAATTGTAACTATGAAAGTGAATGAACTCTTAGACGAACTAGATCAAGTATTCCAAAGCGAAGGAGCAACAGAGCTAAAAGAAGGAGAAAAAAAAGAACCCCTTCTGAGTCGCGCAGGAAAATTAGTGACTAAATTTTTTCGAACTGCCATAGGTGCCCCCATACACTTTGTGAGCAGTTTTATAAAAAACGAATTGGTGCACAGTATTCAAAAGGATGCAAAACACCTGTTTTATTTATTCGCCGTCGGTACGGTGTTTTTGCTTTTCTTGAGTGTTTTTTGGTTGAGTGCAGTCGCCTATTTTGTGGTTTACAGTGTCGATCATTTTGATTGGACCTACCTAAAGGCTATTAGTTATGCAATTTTGATCCAAGCAATAGTGCTTTTGATATTGTTCGCAATAACCTTCAGAATCTACAAAACATTTAAAACTAAAAAGCTTATCAAGAGAATTGGTAATTCCTCGATTACCTAGTTCCCGGGCTTAAGGCCTAGTGGAATTGCTTTTTTTAAATCCTCGACAATTTCAAAAGCAGCAGGACAAACCTCTGTGTTTTTAATCGTCAAATCCGCCAGCTGAATAAATTTTCGACGGTTGGTATGTGGATATTCAGAACATGCTTTGGGTCTAACGTCATAGATCAGGCAAGTGTTGTCTCCCATCAAAAAAGTACAGGGAGCAGCGTGCAGCACATAGAAATCATCTTCATCTCGTTGTAAAAACTGATCGATAAACTTAGACTCCTTCATTTTTAAGTGCTTAGAGATGCGTTGAATATCCTTTTCAGTAAAAATAGGTGAAGTGGTTTTACAGCAGTTTGCACAAGCTAAGCAGTCTGTTTTTTCGAAGACCTTATCGTGTATTTTTTGGACCGTAAGGTCGAGAGTTTTCGGCGTTCTTTTCTTTAACCGCGCAAAGTATTTTTTATTTTCTTTTTGCTTGTCCAAAGCGCGCTTTGTCAGACCATTTAATATATCATCCATGTGGCAAA
This sequence comes from Flavobacteriaceae bacterium, assembly GCA_042091275.1. Taxonomy (GTDB): domain Bacteria; phylum Bacteroidota; class Bacteroidia; order Flavobacteriales; family Flavobacteriaceae; genus JBELHR01. The sequence continues at coordinate 3,645 of JBELHR010000062.1, read as the reverse complement.
GATAATACCTTAATCTTTTTAAGGACCGCAATTAATTTGTAATTTCGCAGGTCAAGATCTATATAGAATGAATTTAGAAAGCCGCATTGAAAAAGGAATAAGCAAAGCCCTTAAAGAACTTCACGGAGTTGATATAAATCAGGTTGAATTTCAAGCAACGAGAAAGGATTTTGAAGGGGACATAACCGTTGTGGTTTTTGCTTTTCTAAAACATATAAAGACCAATCCGGTAGCACTGGGGAACGCTCTGGGAACCTATTTGGTTGAAAACATCGATGAAGTATCCGCTTACAACGTGGTAAAAGGATTCTTAAATCTAGTTATCGCGGACCGCTTTTACCTTGAGAATTTTTCCGCCCTAAATCAGCTAGAGACGATCGGACTGCGAACTCCTGAACCAGGTATACAAGCAGAAATGGTGGAATATTCTTCACCCAACACCAACAAGCCACTGCACCTAGGTCATATCCGAAATAATTTATTGGGATATTCTGTTGCCGAAATTATTGCTGCAAGTGGAAAAAACGTTTACAAAACCCAAATCATAAACGATCGAGGAATACATATTTGCAAGTCCATGCTCGCTTGGAAAAAAATGGGTAATGAAGAAACTCCCGAATCCACTGGACTCAAAGGAGATAAATTAGTAGGAAACTACTATGTCGCTTTTGACAAGGCTTATAAAAAAGAAGTTCAAGAACTCGTGGCAGAAGGACTAGATGAAGATCGCGCCAAAAAAGAAGCTCCAATACTTTTGGAAGCTCAAGAGATGCTTAGAATGTGGGAAGCTGGGGACCCTGAAGTAGTCGCTCTGTGGGAAACCATGAATACTTGGGTATATGCAGGTTTTGAGGAAACTTATAAAACCTTAGGTGTAGACTTTGACAAAAATTACTACGAGTCTCAAACCTATTTACTCGGAAAAGACGTTGTAAATCAAGGGCTCGAAAAAGGAGTGTTTTTCCGAAAGGAAGACGGATCGGTTTGGATCGACTTGAGCGAAGACGGATTAGACGAAAAAATTGTATTGCGTTCGGATGGAACAGCAGTTTATATGACGCAAGACATCGGAACGGCAATAGAGCGTTTTAACGATTTCGATATTTCTGCTCTTACCTACACTGTTGGAAACGAGCAAGACTATCATTTTAAGGTCTTGTTTTTAATTCTCGATAAACTGGGGTACTCTTGGGCCAAAGATCTCTATCACCTGTCTTATGGAATGGTAGATTTACCTACAGGAAAGATGAAGTCTCGTGAGGGTACAGTTGTAGACGCAGATGATTTGATGCGAGAAATGACCAATACTGCTCGTGAAATATCTCAGGAATTAGGAAAACTTGAGGGTTATTCCGAAACGGAAAAAGAGGAACTTTACCGCATTATTGGTTTGGGTGCATTGAAATATTATATCCTCAAAGTAGATCCAAAAAAGAGAATTTTATTCGATCCAAAGGAGTCTATAGACTTTAACGGGAACACCGGACCCTTTATCCAATACACCTATGCTCGTATTCAGAGTATCCTGCGAAAAGCAGATTATGCTTATGACCGAGAGGTAAGCGATATTGAACTAAACGAAAAAGAACGCAATGTCATAAAACAGTTAGACTTGTTTGATGCTACGATCCAAACGGCAGCAGCAAATCACAGTCCGGCAATAATTGCCAACTATACTTATGATCTTGTAAAAGAATACAACAGTTTTTATCAAAATTCTCCCATCATTCACTGCGAGGATGTGGAAGTAAAAATATTCAGAACTCAACTTTCTCAAAAGGTTGCAGAGGTGATCAAGTCCGCCTTTAAACTTTTGGGAATAGAGGTTCCTGAACGAATGTAATTTGTTAAATTTGAACACTTAAGCATACGAATATGAAATACGATATCATCATTGTAGGTAGTGGACCAGGAGGTTACGTAACTGCCATTAGAGCTTCTCAACTAGGGCTCAAAACAGCAATTGTAGAAAAAGAAAGTTTAGGAGGTATCTGTCTGAACTGGGGATGTATCCCTACAAAGGCTCTTTTAAAGAGTGCTCAGGTTTATGACTACTTAAAACATGTGGATCAATACGGTTTAAAAGCGGAGGCTATCGACAAGGATTTTGACGCTGTTGTCAAAAGAAGTCGCGGAGTGGCTGAAGGAATGAGTAAAGGAGTTCAATTTTTGATGAAGAAAAATAAAATTGACATTCTTTCTGGATTTGGTAAAATCAAAACCGGTAAAAAAGTAGATGTTACTACCGAGGACGGAAAAGTAACGGAATATTCTGCAAATCATATTATCATCGCAACCGGGGCTCGTTCAAGAGAATTACCTAGTCTTCCACAAGATGGCAAAAAGGTAATCGGTTACCGTGAAGCAATGACCCTAAAGTCCCAGCCAAAGAAACTTATCGTAGTAGGATCTGGAGCTATTGGAGTTGAATTTGCGCATTTTTACAATGCGATGGGAACGGAAGTTACCATAGTTGAGTTTATGCCTAAGATCGTTCCTGTAGAAGATATTGATGTATCCAAGCAGTTTGAGCGTTCTATCAAAAAAGCTGGTATCAAAGTGATGACTTCTGCTGAAGTAACCTCTGTTGATACTTCTGGAGATGGCGTAAAAGCTACGGTAAAAACGAAAAAAGGAGAAAAAGTTCTAGAAGCAGATATTGTTTTGTCTGCAGTTGGAATCAAATCAAATATTGAAGGAATTGGTCTTGAGGAGGTAGGAATCGTTACCGATAGAGACAAAATCCTTGTAAATGACTTTTACCAAACAAATATTCCCGGATACTACGCTATCGGAGATGTAGTTCCTGGACAAGCACTTGCTCACGTAGCATCTGCCGAAGGAATAACTTGTGTGGAAAAAATCGCTGGTTTAGAAGTAGAAGCAATCGACTACGGAAACGTTCCTGGTTGTACCTATGCTAGTCCAGAGATTGCTTCTGTCGGTATGACGGAGGAACAAGCAAAAGAAGCTGGTTATGAACTAAAGGTTGGTAAATTTCCTTTTTCGGCCTCTGGTAAAGCAACAGCTGCCGGAACAACAGAAGGTTTTGTAAAAGTTATTTTTGATGCCAAATACGGAGAATGGTTAGGATGTCATATGATTGGTGCAGGAGTTACCGATATGATTGCCGAAGCAGTATTGGGAAGAAGATTGGAAACAACTGGTCACGAAGTCCTAAAAACAATCCACCCCCACCCTACTATGAGTGAGGCGGTTATGGAGGCCGTGGCAGATGCTTACGACGAAGTGATTCACCTGTAAAAAATAAAATTTTACATAGTTTTAACTGCACGAGCAAAAGCCCGTGCAGTTTTTTTTTATACTTTTTGAAACGAAAACGAGATCAGGCTCGTCTTAAAGACATAAAAGTATTCTATGAAAACAAAATTATCTACCCTAGTTATTCTATTTAGCTGTTCGTTAATATTTGCGCAGAACAGCAATTATAAAGGGCAATTAGTAGACTCCTTAAGTGGAGAGTCTATTCCTTATGCCAGTATCGTTTTTGGAGAAAACTTGGGGATCATATCGAATGATGATGGTTATTTTACCATAGAATCTAATATTCTTTACAACGAAGGTTTGGACTCTTTGACCATATCTTCCTTAGGCTTTCAAAATAAGACCTTGGCCTTGAATAAA
>JBELHR010000023.1:24125-31778 GCA_042091275.1 Flavobacteriaceae bacterium | reverse complement strand
GCCAAAATATCTTGTACAAAATAACGCCCTGGAATAATCATCTGACTACCACCAACTTGCGTTGCTCCTGTCGATCCTCCAAAGATATTTGTCCATGAATTACCACCATCAGTACTCTTATAAATACCATCACCTGTTACGGCACCTGATGTGTATAACTCTCCAGTTCCTAAATAGAGTATATTGGAGTTGTTTGGATCAACCGTTATACAAGAGACAGACATATTTGTAGGCACATCATCCACTAAAGACCAAGCCTCATTTTCGTCTGTAATATCTTCGTTTAACCAGAGTCCTCCACTGACTCCTCCTGCAAAAACTCTTTTGTTAGAAGAATCATTCGGGTCAAAAAGAACCGCTCTGGTTCTTCCTCCAACATTGTTTGGTCCTCTTTCTGTCCATTTAGACGCATCGTCTTCTCCTGGGAATTTCCCTTGAAGATTGTTGTCTTTCAATCGGTACTGTAATTCTGAAATCTTTTCAGGGGTTGGGTACCCAAGGTTTGGGTTCATGTTTAAATAAAACTCTCTTTCAAAATAAGCATTTGGAGGGGCTCCAAAACTCTTTCTCTCTGAACGGGACAATTTTCTTGTCTTTGCGTAAGTAGTTTGATTTAAGAATTCTTTGTGTTGCTCTCTACGAGATTCATCTGAATTATTTGGGGCTAAATAATATATTGTAACACCAATTACTCCAAAAAACAACACATAAAGTGATTGTTTGATTTTCATTGTTAGTTGTTTGATTAGTCTGCCAAATATACAAACTTGACCTTCAAATTACTAACTAGATTATCAATCCTGATAATTTTTTCTGAAGTTCAATTGCCTCACCATCAGATAGGCTCGAAATATAGCTACAAGTATTCAAGATTTTAGTGTAGGTAGTGGTAGCTTTGGAGATGGATTCAAGCGGAGTAATCATCCTAAAAATCAGACTCTTATAACTTGTGTCTTCTTCATTTAGAACTGCTTGAAGACAAACTTTTAGCAAATCGTGTATCACCTTAAAGCCCGCAACTTCTTTTTCAACGACCGCTGAATTATTATAGATTTTTTCTACTGAAATAGCTATAATATCCCCTATTTGTGCTTGAAACTTGCATTTGTCCATAATACCTAATTGGTAATTTCCTGTCAAAATAGCCTCTTCATTTTCCATAAAAACAGAAACTGCTTCTTCGATTAAAACCCCTATTGCAATCGCTCTCAGATAGGCAACTCTTGAGGATTTTTGATTCATAGACCAATATTTCTCTCTATCGAGTTTTTCTTTTACAATTTGAATCATATACTCCAAAGCAAACTCCTCATCGATCCAGCCTAAATTTATACCGTCTTCAAAATCTATTATGGTGTAGCAAATATCATCTGCAGCTTCAACCAAATAAGCGAGAGGATGTCTAAAAAAATTTCGCGAAGAATTTTGAGCCTTTATACCGATACCGAGATCCTTAAAAAGTTCTTCAGCAAATAACTTTTGTTCTTGAAAAAAACCATATTTCTTGTCCACTATATCTTTGGTAGGACGTTTTGGCAAGGACTCTTTTGGATATTTAATAAAGGCCCCCAAGGTAGCATAGGACAAACGTATACCCTCCGGGCCTCCAATTTGACCGTCAACTACTAACTTCAAACCGTTAGCATTTCCCTCAAAATCAATTAAATCTTGCCATTCTGAAGGACTCAAATGACTTTTGTAAACCTTTCCTGGCCCCCGTTCAAAAAAAGAACCAATAGCCTTTTCTCCACTGTGACCAAAAGGTGGATTCCCTATATCATGAGCGAGAGAAGCTGCTGCCACAATCGCACCAAAATCGTTAAAACTATATCCCGCCGAATCGAGTTCTGGATATTTATTTATAATTTGTTTACCTACCTGTCGGCCTAAGGAACGCCCCACTACCGAGACTTCTAAACTATGCGTTAAGCGAGTGTGCACAAAATCACTTTTCGACAGAGGTACTACTTGGGTTTTATCTTGGAGAGACCGAAAGCCCGCCGAAAAAATAATCCGGTCGTAGTCCACATCAAATCCAATACGTGTTTCATCTTGATCCAAACGTTTGCGATTTGCTGTATCGCCATATCGTTTTAAAGAGAGGAGTTTTTCCCAAGTCATGTGTATTTATTTTAAGATAAGATACCAATTTTATTACTTAGCCTTAACAATACTCTAACCTTTCAATCAAAAGGAAAGAATAGATTTGCCGCAGAACTTTACTAGTATCTTTTAGTTTTTTGTTTATAGAGATCTGAGTTCTAAAAAGGCCGGTATACCGGCCTTTTTTTTATTAAAAAAGGGGCCAAGGCCCCTTTTTTGTTATGATCCGCACATTTCGCAATCATCAGGATTATTCTGAGATTCGATTAGCATTTTTTTCAATTCTTCAGGGCTCAGAGGTGCTTCTTCCTCTTTGGCTTGCTCATTTGATAAAGTAAACTTAATCGCATTAACCGCAGATTTTGTTCTCAAATAATACATACCTGTTTTTAGACCAGATTTCCAAGCGTAAAAATGCATCGAAGTCAATTTACTGTAATCTGGATCTTCCATAAATAAATTTAAAGATTGAGACTGATCAATAAAGTATCCTCTATGTCTAGACATATCAATAATATCCTTCATGCTCAACTCCCAAACCGTCTTGTACAACTCTTTTAAATCTGCAGGAACACCTTCTAAGTTTTGAATAGACCCGTTAGCACGCATCAATTCTTCTTTCATATTATTGTTCCAAAGACCGAGATTTACTAAATCTTCAAGAAGGTGCTTATTCACTACAATAAACTCACCTGAGAGTACTCGTCTTGTATAGATGTTAGAAGTATATGGTTCAAACGCTTCGTTATTTCCTAAAATCTGAGAAGTTGAAGCTGTTGGCATCGGTGCGACTAACAAGGAGTTTCTCACTCCATTTTTAACCACCTTTTTTCTAAGTGCTGCCCAGTCCCAACGACCGCTTAACTCATCATCTTTTACTCCCCACATATTAAATTGGAATTCCCCTTTGGACATTGGTGAACCCTTAAATGTAGAGTAAGGCTCTTTGGCTGTTGCAATCTCCATAGAAGAGGTTACAGCAGCAAAATATATGGTTTCAAAAATTTCTTGATTCAACTTCTTAGCCTCGTCTGAGGTAAAAGGCAAACGCAACATAATAAAAGCGTCCGCAAGACCTTGGATACCTAAACCAACTGGACGATGTCTAAAGTTGGAGTTTTCTGCTTCTTTTACCGGATAAAAATTCTGGTCAATTACTGTATCCAGGTTTCTGGTGATTTTTTTAGTTACCTCAAACAAACGCTGGTGATCAAAAGTCTTCACTCCTTTGTCGTCCTCACTGACAAACATAGGAAGTGCGATAGAGGCTAGATTACAAACTGCAATTTCGTCTTTCGCTGTGTACTCCATGATTTCTGTACAGAGATTTGAAGATCGAATAACCCCCAAATTCTTTTGATTTGATTTGCGGTTTGCAGCATCCTTATACAGCATATATGGATTACCTGTTTCGATTTGAGCTTCTAAAACTTTCTCCCAAAGCTCTCTCGCTTTGATCGTCTTTCTCCCTCTTCCTTCAGACTCATATTTTGTGTATAAAGCCTCAAATTCATCTCCGTAGGTATCGAATAAATTTGGACACTCATTTGGACACATCAAAGTCCAAGGTCCATCTTCTTGTACTCGTTTCATAAAGAGATCCGAAATCCATAGGGCATAGAACAAATCACGTGCACGCATTTCTTCTTTACCTGTATTCTTTCTCAAGTCGAGAAAGTCGAAGATATCCGCATGCCAAGGCTCTAGGTAAATAGCGAAGGAACCTTTTCTTTTTCCTCCTCCTTGATCTACATATCTCGCAGTATCGTTGTATACACGCAGCATAGGAACGATTCCATTGGAAGTTCCATTTGTCCCTCTAATATAAGAACCTGTCGCACGGATATTGTGAATAGACAGACCTATTCCTCCCGCAGATTGGGAAATTTTTGCCGTTTGTTTTAAAGTATCATAAACTCCCTCAATACTATCATCTTGCAATTGCAGTAGGAAGCAAGAAGACATTTGTGGTTTTGGTGTCCCAGAATTAAACAAGGTTGGAGTAGCATGTGTGAAATACTTCTTACTCATCAATTCATAAGTCTCAATAGCCTCATCTATATCCTCTTTGTGAATCCCGATAGCAACACGCATCAACATATGCTGAGGACGCTCTGCAATTTTTCCATTTAATTTTAGAAGATAAGATCTCTCCAGAGTCTTAAACCCAAAGTAATCGTAATTAAAGTCCCTATTGTAAATGATTGTAGAGTCCAATTTATCTGCATTATCCATGATGATTTGATATACATCATCAGCGATAAGCGGCGCTTTTTTTCCTGTTCTTGGGTTTACATAAACATATAAATCCTCGATCGTGGAGGAAAAAGATTTTTTTGTGTCTTTATGCAGGTTAGAGACAGCTATACGAGCAGCTAACTTCGCATAATCTGGGTGAGTAGTAGTCATGGTAGCAGCTATCTCTGAGGCTAGATTATCTAGTTCCGAGGTAGTTACACCGTCATATAAACCTTCGATAACACGCATAGCAACCTTTACAGGATCTACCAAAGCGTTTAATCCATAACACATCTTTTTGATGCGAGATGTAATTTTATCGAACATTACAGGTTCGTTTCGACCGTCTCTTTTTAATACATACATAAGCTAATTTTTTTGGTTAATCGATCTACTCACAAACCTATTAGGGTTAGAGCAAAACTTATTTTATTTATTTTGTGGTGGCTTTAAGGTTTTAAATACTAAAAATCTGCATCAAAATTTATGGCTCCAGTGCCTCCAGATTTTACTCCGGCTTTTTGGTATTCTGAAACGCGTTTTTCAAAGAAGTTTGTCTTACCCTCAAGTGAAATCATATCCATAAAGTCAAATGGATTTGCGACGTTATAAACCTTTTCACATTCGAATTCAACTAATAGTCTATCGGTTACAAACTCTAAGTACTGAGTCATTAATTTGGCATTCATACCAATCAAACTCACGGGCAAACTTTCGGTTACAAAAGAACGCTCAATGTCTAATGCCTCGATAATTATCTGTTTGATTCTGTCTTTTGGTACTTTTTTGACAATGTGGTTATTGTGCAAGTGAACAGCAAAGTCACAGTGCATCCCCTCATCTCTTGAAATCAATTCATTCGAAAAAGTAAGACCTGGCATAAGACCTCTTTTCTTTAGCCAAAAGATGGAACAAAAACTTCCTGAGAAGAAAATTCCTTCAACAGCAGCAAAAGCGATTAGTCTCTCAGCAAAACTCGGACTATCAATCCATCTCAAAGCCCATTCCGCCTTTTCTTTTATCGCTGGAAAAACCTCGATTGCTTTGAAAAGATTTGATTTTTCTTGTTCGTCTTTTACATAAGTATCTATGAGAAGAGAATATACTTCAGAGTGTATATTTTCCATCATTATTTGAAAGCCATAGAAAAATTTCGCCTCTGTATATTGAACTTCCGTCACAAAATTCTCTGCTAAATTTTCGTTTACAATACCATCAGAGGCAGCAAAAAAGGCTAAAATATGTTTTATAAAATAACGTTCGTCATCATTTAATTTTGAAGTCCAATCGTGAACATCTTGGTGAAGATCAATTTCTTCTGCAGTCCAGATACTCGCCTCCTGCTTTTTATACCACTCCCATATATCGTGATGTTGAATAGGAAAAATTACGAAACGATTTGGGTTTTCTTCTAATATAGGTTCTACAAACGACATAGTCTTCTTGGATTTGAGTGTTAAGGATTCTGTAACAAAGATTGGAAAAATCATTCATAATTTAAAGAAACAGTTTTCCACAATCTCCCGGATTTATTCACAATATTAATTGAATAACTTCTCGAAAAAAAAATTGCGTTTTGCTCGGAGCAACAATATCAGGCGCTTGCTATGTGTAAAAAAAACACAATAAGAGGGGAAAAGAAATTATCCCTCCTTAAGGGTAGTTAAAATTCACAGATTAATCCGTTTGATTTAAGGCAACAGCCTCCAGGTCCCTATACCACTGATCTCCATATTTTCTAATGAGAGCCTCTTTTACAAAAGCGTACATTGGAACCTTTAAAGACTCCCCTAGACTACAGGCATCATCGCACACATGCCACTTGTGATAATTTACAGCGGCAAAGGCCGAATATTCTTTTATACGGATAGGGTATAAGTGACAACTAATCGGTTTTTTCCAATCGATTTTACCATCGTTATAAGCTTGTTCAATCCCGCACTTACTAATACCCTTTTCATCGTAAATAACATAAGCACAGTCCTTGTCATCAATCAGCGTCGTCTCCAACTCTCCTTCTTCGTTTCTGGTATACAAACCGTCTCTTTCCAAGGCCTCTATACCTTCTTCTCTTAGATATGGTTTTACACGATCGTAAATATCGTGAAGTATCTCCGCTTCGCTTTCCTCCAAAGGGGCTCCGGCCTCTCCATCGACGCAACAGGCTCCTTTGCACTTTGAGAGATCACATACAAATTCCTTGTTTAGAATTTCTTCAGATATTATGGTTTTTCCTATTTGAAACATGAGGCAAATTTAATCAAAAAAAAAGCTAAATTTACCCAAAACAATTACGGATGGAAATAAATTTTAAAGACATTCTTACTGCTACAATGGTTTTGTTTGCAGTGATAGATGTTATTGGTAACATTCCAATAATTATTGACCTTAGAAAAAAGGCTGGCAAGATTCAATCTGAAAAAGCGACCTTGATCGCGGGAGCTATACTTATCTCCTTTTTGTTTCTTGGAAAAGAAATTTTAAATATCATTGGAGTAGATGTAAATTCCTTCGCAGTTGCAGGGGCCTTTATTTTGTTCTTTCTAGCTCTAGAAATGATTCTGGGAATAACGCTTTACAAGCAAGAAGAAGAAGATTCCATGACAGCTACTGTTTTTCCTCTGGCTTTTCCTCTAATTGCCGGGCCTGGTAGTTTAACGACAATTCTATCCTTAAGAGCAGAATACGATATTGCAAATATAATAGTTGCCATTTTCATCAACATGCTTATTATTTATGTCGTCCTAAAAACCTCTAAGAAAATCGAAACTATAATCGGACAAAACGGAATTAAAATCATACGAAAAATCTTTGGTGTGATCCTATTGGCAATAGCGGTGAAGTTATTTGCAACAAACATCAGCAACCTTATGCAAACGGTATAAAAAAAAGCATCCCAAAAGGATGCTTTTTTTATATATAGCTTTACTGATTTTACTCCACAGTAACTGATTTTGCTAGGTTTCTAGGCTGATCTACATTACAACCTCTCATAACCGCAATATGATAAGAAAGAAGTTGCATAGGGATTGTAGTCAACAGAGGACTCAATGGCTCTATAGTATTTGGGATTTCGATACAGTGATCTGCTAAACCTTTCACGGTTTTGTCTCCTTCCATAACTATGGCGATAATCTTCCCTTTTCTAGATTTAATCTCTTGGATATTTGAGACTACTTTTTCGTAGTGACCATCTTTTGTCGCGACCACAACAATAGGCATGTTTTCGTCAATTAAAGCGATCGGTCCGTGCTTCATCTCAGCAGCAGGATAACCCTCTGCATGGATATAAGATATCTCTTTTAACTTCAA
>JBELHR010000023.1:0-24025 GCA_042091275.1 Flavobacteriaceae bacterium | reverse complement strand
GAGTCAGACTCACGAGCAATAGAAGAACCTACCACATTACAAACACCAAAAATAAAGGCTCCTTTTTGTTTGGCTAATTTTATGGCTGCCAGGGTATCCGCAGTCTCTCCAGATTGAGAAACAGCGATAACAATATCGTTCTCTTTAATGATGGGATTTCTATATCTAAACTCACTAGCATACTCTACTTCCACTGGGATTCTTCCCAATTCTTCAAAGAGGTATTCTGCCACAAGTCCAGCGTGCCAAGAAGTACCGCAACCGACTATTATAATACGCTCAGCGTTTAAGAACTTTTCTAAATGATCGTCGATAGAAGACATCTTGATCAAGTTTTCATCTGCTAACAACCTCCCTCTAAACGTATCGGTAATTGCCTGTGGTTGTTCGTAAATTTCTTTGAGCATAAAGTGGTCATAACCTCCTTTTTCAATCTGCTCAAGGTTCATGTTGAGCTCCTGCATCTCTGCACTCACTATATCATCACCAACGATCTTTCTTACTCTTACATCCCTTCCTAACTTAATAATCGCCATCTCTTCGTCCTCGAGATAAATAGCCTTTTTGGTATATTCAATAAAAGGAGAGGCGTCCGAAGCTATAAAAAACTCCGAATTATCAATCCCTACACCAATAGCAATAGGACTCCCTAAACGAGCGACAATAAGTTCATTTGGTTTTTGTTTGTCAAAAACAGATATAGCATAGGCCCCTACTACAGAATTAAGAGCCAATTGGACAGCTTTACCCAATTTACAAGCATTCTCTTTTTGAACTTCTTCAATAAAGTTAACCAATACTTCTGTATCGGTATCACTTGAAAAAGTATACCCTCTTTCGATAAGTTCTTCCTTCAAAGAGGCATAATTCTCAATAATTCCGTTGTGTACCAAAACTAGGTTTCCTGAATTAGAACAGTGAGGGTGAGAATTGAGGTCATTTGGCTCTCCATGGGTTGCCCATCTTGTATGGCCGATACCAATATTACCTGTCAAACCTTCCTTTGCTACTAATTTCTCTAAATCGGCAACCTTACCTTTAGTCTTGACAACGTTTATTTCCTCATTGTCAAAAATCATAACTCCAGCAGAGTCATATCCCCTATACTCCAGTCGTTTCAGACCTTTTACTACTATAGGATAAGCGTTACGTTCCCCAATGTAACCTGTAATACCACACATAAATTTTCTTTTTTCTTAGTCTTTATTTAATTCTGAATAAAATATTTCAAATTTCAATTTTTTGGACTCTTCACTACTATTTGGGCCGTGCAAAACAACTCCTTTTCCAGTCCATCCATAAGGCGAAACCACCGTATCTCCAGCAAACCTTGGATAATCCGTCGTATTTAAGATTTTAACGCCTATCGTCGAGACATCTACATCTAAGTTCTGGTTCACCAAGTTATTGATGTACTGAGTGATACGCAACTTATACATCCACGCATTATTTATGGTATCTCTTTCCAAACCTCCCGCGATAGAGGAAACGCCCTCTTGCGAAAATACATCCGTAATCTGCAAATCTTCACCATCATTTACCCTGAAAACATATAGATTGTAAGGGACGGTATCATTTTCAACGTCATAAAGTTCTTCGTCAATGTAAAAAGAGAGACTCGCTTCGTTCAAAATCCAATCTTTGGTTCTGAGCTCGTCTAATTGATCTGGAGTACCGTTTCCATCGTTATCCGCTCCGAAAAGATCCAAACGCAATTCCTGTCCAGCTGCTCCTTGAAGGTAAAGGTTTTCCGAGTTTTGATTCGGAGTTCCCGATCGTTTATATTGGTTTGCTCTAACTCCTCCAAGACTTAAACTCAGAGAACTCTTCACGGTATCAAATGCTACATTTGAACTCTCCACAGAAAGGGTTGTAGAATAATACATTTCCACAAAAGCATTATTAAAATCAATAGAGAGTAGAGCTCCATCATCACCCGTGGCCTCCAAAAATAGTCCTCTGAAATAATTGATGAACTCGTCTTGAGTACTGAACTCTGGGTCTTCGAGTTTATCCAAAATATTAGTTTGGAAATAATCCTTATCCAAAGCAATTTTAATTTGAGGCTGGGGTTCATTTGGATTAATTGTGTCCGAATCGTATTGAACACCATCTAATGCTCTTCGCTTTACAATTGTAGTCGTATCCGTTGTTGAGAACATAAATGGTTCACCTGGGTTTGCATTTAACAAATCAGAATAGTCGTATTCCTCATCGGAATAATAGATATTCAATTCAGATGGATTCTCCGGATTGTAAATATTTAGGTAATAGTCTAAACGATATACATTCAGATTAAACTCCGCGTCTTGATTTCCAATAATAGAGTCTATAGAATATTTTCGCGCCCCATTGTCGTAATTTCCATCCAAAGAATAACTGTAAGGAATAGTCAAAAGTACCGTATCAATTTTAGATTGAGCAATAGTATCGGCGCCATAACTAAAGATATTGGTATCGAGATTTGCAGGAAGGAAAACCTGACTAACAAGGTTCCCTTCTAATTTTTCAAAATTATCGTTAGCATAAACTCCTAAAAGATATCTGTTTAGCTTGCCCTGTTCCAAATCCAAACCGGAAGCATTCAAACGGTCTATGGCTACAGTACTGGCAGTGACATCAGCGGTATATTTTAAAGTGGAAAAAGTGTTGTTATCAACTATTCCAATTCCCACATCTTGGAAATCTTCCTCACAAGACCAAAGCAGCCCAAAGCTCAAAGTAAGTAAAAGAACAAACCTTAGCTCAATTGATTTTTTAAACATATGATTTAAATAAAAGGGGTATTATGAAATTTGATTTTGGTAGAATTCCAAGTATGCCTCAGTGAATTCTTCCACAGGCTTATACTCAAGTACAGGCTTATCACTGGAATTGATCTCTTCCTCCAATTCAGGATTCAAAGATTCAGCTCCTTTGATTATGGCGTCTGAATTTCGAATTGCCGACTTCATTAAATTAGTATAATTAGCTTCTTTCAAAACTTCTATTTTATCCGAAGAAATCTCATCAAATTCTATTTTTTTGTTTGTGCCTGGACCGAGTTCACCTTCAAATCCGTGATTGTAAACAGAAGTAACAATCTTACTTTCAGCAAACAGGGGTTCTTCCTTATAAAATTCTTTGATATAAAGAGGCAACAAAGAGGCCATCCAACCGTGAACGTGAATAATGTCTGGAGCCCAATTTAATTTCTTAACGGTCTCTACTACACCTTTTGCAAAAAATATAGCACGTTCGTCATTATCTTTAAATAGATTGTCGTCTTCATCTGTAAAAAGCGCTTTTCGCTTAAAATACTCATCGTTATCTATAAAATAGACCTGCATACGCTCTTTTGGAATAGAGGCAACCTTGATAATCAAAGGCATGTCCATATCATTGATCACCAAGTTCATTCCAGAAAGTCTTATGACTTCGTGTAGTTGATGTCTTCTCTCGTTAATCAAACCATAACGAGGCATGAAAATTCTTGTTTGCACACCTTTGCGGTGGGCTTCCTTTGCATTTTCAAAAGACATTAGTGACAATTCATTCTCTGGAAGGTAAGGCACTACCTCCGACGAAACGTATAATATTCTTTTATCTTTCATTCAAATTTCCATTTAGGCTTAGCGGAAAGCAAAATTACAAATTTTTATGCTAAGTTCCTCTTAAAGTGCTAACTTTGCGCAGATTTTAGCTAAAAAACTCATGAAAATATTTCGTTTTGCCTCAGAACTTCAGGTCGAACTTAAAAGGGAAAAGAAGGAAAATCATCGTATCGGTTTTGTGCCTACAATGGGCGCTTTGCACGATGGGCATCTCTCCCTAATCCAAAGAGCAAATCGCGAAAATGACCTCAGTGTTTGCAGTATTTTTGTAAATCCAACTCAGTTCGACAATCCGAAAGACCTTGAGCATTATCCCAAAACTTTAGAAGAGGATATAAAATTACTCGAATCTGTGGGATGCGACTACCTCTATGTTCCAAACGCAAAAGATGTCTATCCAAACGGTTTAATATCAAAACATTTTGACTTTGGAGGGATAGAAAACCAAATGGAAGGTAAGTTTAGAAGAGGCCATTTTGACGGCGTAGGTACTGTGGTTAGTAGATTGTTCGAATGCTGTATTCCCGATAAGGCCTATTTTGGGGAAAAAGATTTTCAACAATTACAAATCATAAAAAAGCTCACCCTGCTTGAGGGTCTGAATATCGAAATAATAGGGTGTCCGATATTCAGAGAAAAAGATGGCTTAGCGATGAGCTCCAGAAACCAAAGACTCTCTATCTCGCAAAGAAATGCTGCTCCTCGGATTTATGAAATATTGAAAGAGGCGAAAACTTTATCAAAATCTATGGATTTACAACAAGTAAGTTCTTGGGTTTCCGAGCAGTTCAAAAAAGAGACCGAGTTAGCGCTAGAATACTTTAGCATTGCAAGGGAAGATAAATTAGAAGAGGTTTCTTCACTTTCCAAAAGCGTCAAAAGCCGCGCATTTATCGCCGTTAACGCCGGAAAAATAAGGCTAATTGACAACCTTCCACTAGATTAGATACTTTTTAAAAAAAATAGTTATTTTTGCCGCATGAATATACAAGTTGTAAAGTCGAAAATACACCGTGTAAAAGTTACAGGAGCCGACCTAGAATACATAGGAAGTATTACTATTGATCAAGACCTTATGGATGCTTCAAATATTATTGAAGGAGAAAAAGTCCAGATTGTCAACATAAACAATGGCGAGCGCCTTGAAACCTACGCAATTGCTGGACCTCGAAAAAGCGGAGAAATAACCTTGAATGGTCCTGCTGCGCGAAAAGTTGCCAAAGGAGACATCGTCATCATTATTTCTTATGCACTGTTGGATTTTGAATTTGCTAAAACCTTCAAACCAACTCTGATTTTTCCGAACGAAGAAAACAATAGCTTAAGCTAAAATAACAGATCCGAGCATACCTTAAACATATCGCAAAATGGTCCCCTCTTCTCTTGGGGATATTTTTAGTTTGGTATTCTCTATCTAGTTTGGATAAAAGTGACCTTCAACAAATTAGAATCTCCTTTACTGAGGCGGACTATTCTTGGGTAAGCCTTTCTGTTTTTCTCGGGTTTCTGAGTCATCTGATACGAGCGGAACGCTGGAGACTTGCTCTCAATCCTTTAGGTTTTAAAACCAAAATCATTTATTTATTTGCTTCTGTTTGCAAAGGGTATCTGGTTAATTTGGTCATACCTCGTGCTGGAGAGTTTTCGCGAGCTGCTTCCATTCAAGTATCCAATGGAGTCCCTATGGAAAAAGCATTTGGAACTATAGTAACGGAAAGACTAGTCGATTTACTCATGCTTGTGTTGGTTATTTTTATCGCATTAAGCTTTCAAACAGACTATATTTTAGGTCTTTTTAGTGAATCTATATTAGCCCAACCATACAAGATTGTGACTGCGGTATTTATTTTTCTACTCCTTTTTGCTGCTCTCTATCTCTTAACTTTTAAAATTAAAAGTCGCTTTAATACTTGGGTAAAATCCAAGTTAAAAGGTCTAATCGATGGAGCCTTGAGTATTCTAAAAATGAAAAACAAAGGCCTATACACTCTTTATAGTTTTCTGATATGGTTTTTATACTTGGCAATGTTTTATGCGGGAACTCAAGCCATAGAAGGGACCTCAAATCTTCCGGTCGCTGCGATTTTCACAGCCTTTATAGCAGGAACCTTTAGCATAGCGACCACCAATGGAGGAATTGGATCCTATCCTTTGGGAATTCAGCAGGCCCTACTCCTTTACAGTTGTCCAGCAATTACTGGACTCAGCTTTGGCTGGATCATGTGGAGTACACAGACACTCTTGGTACTTGTTTTGGGAGGAATATCTTTTCTTTTTCTGGGTAAAAAGCCTCAAGTGAATTAGTATATTTGATCAAAATATACAGAATGCCCAAAGTTAAAACTAGTTTTTTTTGTCAAAATTGTGGTACCCAACACGCAAAATGGATGGGGCAATGCAGTTCTTGTAATGAGTGGAATACCATAGTCGAGGAGGTTGTCCAAAAGAGCTCTTCAACCAATATTCAAAGTTCAAAAGCTAAGGCTAAACCGCAACGTATAGAGGAAGTAACTGGAGAAGTGGAATTGCGCCTGAAGACCAATAACCAAGAATTGGATCAAGTTTTAGGAGGTGGTATTGTCGAGGGCTCTGTAATTCTGTTGGGAGGCGAGCCTGGAATTGGAAAATCCACTCTTAGTCTTCAAATAGCATTGGAGTTAGGAAAGCCCGTACTTTATGTTTCCGGAGAAGAAAGCCTCAACCAAATTAAAATGAGAGCCTCCAGGCTCAACGACAAAAAAACAGACTGCCTTTTATTCAATGAGACGGATTGCCATAATATTATAAAAACTAGCGAGGAAGTTGAACCAGCTCTACTAATTATAGACTCTATTCAAACCCTCCACAGTTCTCAAATAGAAGCAGCCTCTGGAAGTATAAGTCAAATAAGACAATCCAGCGCAGAACTTATTCAATACGCAAAGTCTAGCAACACTCCTTTGATTATTATCGGACATATTAATAAAGAGGGGCATATCGCAGGTCCAAAGATATTGGAGCATATGGTGGACGTTGTTCTCCAATTCGAAGGAGATCGTCAACATAACTATCGCCTTTTGAGAGCGAAGAAAAACAGGTTTGGCTCTACACATGAATTAGGAATATTCGAAATGACTCAAGAGGGATTAAAAGAGCTCAATAATCCTGCAGACTTATTGCTTTCCAAACAAAGACACGACTTGAGCGGGACTGCTGTAGCTTCGAGTATAGAGGGAATGAGACCGATGATGCTGGAAATACAAGCCCTTGTAAGTTCTGCTGTATATGGAACACCACAACGAAGCACAACAGGTTTCAACAGCAAAAGACTAAATATGTTGCTGGCTGTCTTGGAAAAAAGACTGGGCTTTAAATTGGGTGCGAAAGATGTATTTCTCAATGTAACTGGAGGAATAAAAATTGAGGATCCAGCTTTAGATTTAGCAGTAATCTCCGCTATTCTGTCCTCCGACATGGATATTTCTCTCGCTCATAATATTTGTTTTGCGGGTGAAGTTGGATTGTCTGGAGAAATCAGACCCATTCCTCAGATATCCCAAAGAATTAGCGAAGCAGAAAAACTAGGGTTTAAGTGTATTATTATCGCTGCTGGTCAAAAGCACCAAAAGGCCGATCAAATAAAAATTGTTCAATTAGAGAAAGTTGAGGATCTAATCGACAAATTATTTAGCTAAAAAAAAGCCGTCCAAGGACGGCTTTTTTTTATTTTTTGTTTACTTCTTTTATATAGCGATCTAATGCCATAGTCATCGAAGGGGTTTCGGGTGTCGGTGCAACGATATTACACTCTAAACCTTTTGCCTCTGCAGCTTTGACCGTGGAATTTCCAAAAACTGCGATTTTCGTTCCTTTTTGCTCAAAGTCCGGAAAGTTTTCAAAAAGAGATTCAATTCCTGAAGGACTAAAGAATACTAGGATGTCGTAAAAAACATCTTCTAAATCCGACAAATCGCTAACTACGGTTCTGTAAAGATCAGAACGCGTCCAGTTTACACCAGCTGTATCCAGAGCTTCTGGAATTGAAGGCTTTAATTTATCCGAACAAGGAAGAATAAATCTTTCGTTTTTATGCTTTTTTATCAATTTTACTAAATCTGGGAAAGTTCTATCTCCCACGTAAATTTTTCTTTTTCTGTAGACGATATAATGCTGCAAATAAGAAGCAATCGCTTCAGATTGGCAAAAATATTTCATTTCATCTGGCACCTTAAATCTCATCTCATCCGCAATACGGAAAAAATGATCTACTCCTTTTCTACTTGTAAGAATTACAGAAGAAAACTTAGACAAATCTAATTTTTGATTCCGAACTTCTCGAACGGGAATTCCCTCCACGTGGATAAACGATCTAAAATCAATTTTCACTTTCTGCTTTTCAGACAAATCAAAATATGGAGATTGCTTTGCTTGAGGTTCAGGCTGGGATACAAGGATGGTTTTTACTTTCATAACTTTACTAGGCAAGTGCTTTAAAAATTATTACTAAAGGCGCTATTTCGAAGGTGCAAAGATACAAAATAAAATAAAACAGATTGTTGACTAACAGAGTTTTATTTTTAAACAACAAAACGGACCAACATATAAGAACACTTGCACTATAGGAGCCTAAAATCCACCAAAAAAACACTGCGTTTTCCGCTCCCTTGAAAATATAATAAAATATTATGGGCAAAAACGCCATGGACGCTACGGATAAATAATTAAAAAGATAAGCCAAAAGACCCGTGTAAATCTTTTCGATACCTAAAATAAAAGTCATTGCTAAAAGGGACAACGTCTTTAGAATTAGACCTGTTGAAACCGCTAAAAGAATCAGCCCGAAAACCTGACCTTCTCGCAGCAAAAACTCCATATTTTTGACCCTCATATAGGATAGTACCAACAAAGCAATACAACAGACCTGAAAAAAGAAAAGACTGAGGTTAAAAAAAGAGAGTGCTCGTTGGCTATCGCTGGAATACTTAGATTGATAAATTCTTGAAAAACCACTTTTGGCCAAATCAAAAATCTTTTCCCCATACAAGAGCTTATTGATCAAAAAAGCTACCAAAACAGCAGACATGGTCAAAACAAGCCAGATTTGGTTGGGATTTATTCGTTCGACTCCAAAAATATCCATTTGATCTAATTAGATTTACATTCACAAACTTAGAAAATTTTAGCTTTAAAAAAGTATCTTTGACCCTCAATAAAAGACCTATGTCAGCTGCATTAGTTATAATTCCGACTCTTGACGAAAAAGAAAATATTGAAGAAATTGTCCGGGCCACCATGGCTAGAGATTCAAAATTTGATTTGTTAGTCGTTGATGACGAATCCAAAGATGGAACTGCATCAATAGTACAAGAATTGCAAAAGGAGTTTTCTGACAGACTTTTTCTTATGAACAGAAAAGGTCCTAAAGGACTTGGCTTAGCCTATATTTCTGGTTTTCAGTGGGCGCTAGAAAGAGATTATGATTATATTCTAGAAATGGATGCGGATTTTTCTCACGACCCCTTAGACTTGGACAAACTGCTAAGTGCATGTGAGAATGATGGCGCCGATATGGCTATTGGCTCGCGCTATGTGAAAGGTGTCAATGTGGTCAATTGGCCTATGAAGAGGGTTCTTTTGTCTTACCTAGCGTCAAAATATGTTAAATTTATAACTGGAATACCAATCAATGATACCACAGCTGGTTTTGTTTGTTATTCGAGAAAGCTCCTAGAGTCAATAGATTTAAACGGTATTCTTTTTGTTGGCTACGCCTTTCAAATTGAAATGAAATTTAAGGCTTGGAAAAAAGGCTTCTCCTTTAAAGAAGTGTCCGTTATTTTTACAGATCGCTCAAAAGGAGAGTCAAAAATGAACGGCTCCATTATTAATGAGGCTGCTTTTGGTGTAATAAAACTCGCATTAAGCGGAAAAAAAATAAAAAGTCAAAATGGAAAATAAGATCTTAATTCAGAATGCTGAAATTGTTAACGAAGGGCTTAAATCAAAGAAAGATCTCCTTATTGAAGGTAGATATATAGCTAAAATAGCAGATCATATTGCCGCAGAGGTAGACATGAAAGTAATCGATGCTAGTGGATTGTTGTTGATCCCAGGAATGATTGATGATCAAGTCCACTTTAGAGAACCCGGATTGACCCACAAGGCAACCATTAAAACCGAAAGTAGAGCTGCGGTTGCAGGAGGAATAACGAGTTTTATGGAAATGCCAAATACCAATCCTCAAACTACGACCCAAGAGAAATTGGAGTCAAAATTTGCCATTGCAGCTAAGGACTCAATCGCAAACTATTCCTTTATGTTTGGAGGCACAAACGACAACCTAGATGAGCTTTTAAAAACAGACGGTAAAAATGTTGCCGGAATAAAGTTGTTTTTAGGTTCTTCCACAGGAAATATGCTTGTCGACAACCCTGAAACTCTCGAAAAAATATTTAGTGCCACCTCTTTACCTATTTCCGTTCACTGCGAAGATGAGGCCACTATCCAAAGGAATACCAAAAAAGCGGTCGAAGAATTCGGGACAGAAATTCCGATTGAACAACACCCAAAGATTAGAAGTGCAGAGGCCTGTTATATCTCCTCTTCAAAAGCCATTGAACTGGCAAAAAAGACAGGGGCAAGACTACATATTTTTCATTTGTCAACAGCAAAAGAAGTGGCGCTTCTAGACAACTCTTTACCGTTGAAGGACAAAAAAATAACCGCAGAAGTATGTGTACACCACTTGTGGTTCTCCGATAAGGATTATGCAGAAAAAGGAACTTTAATCAAATGGAATCCCGCGGTCAAAACTCAAGAAGATCAGGACGCATTATGGCAAGCTCTAAACGACAACAGAATTGATGTTCTCGCAACAGATCACGCCCCACATACCTCCGAAGAAAAAAATAACGATTACCTAAACGCTCCTAGTGGAGGTCCTTTAGTACAGCACGCTTTGGTGGCTCTCCTTGAGGCTAGTAAAGCTGGGAAAATCAGTATAGAAAAGCTTGTGGAAAAGTCTGCTCACAATCCAGCAATTCTATTTGAAATCGAAAAGAGAGGGTTTTTGCGTGAGGGATATTTTGCAGATCTAGTTTTAGTAGATCCCAATAAATCTTGGACTGTTGAAAAGGACAATATTTTGTATCAATGTGGTTGGTCTCCCTTTGAAGGAACTACTTTTAGCCACAGTATAGACACTACCTTTGTAAATGGAAAAAAGGTTTACGAAAAAGGACGAGTTATTGAATCCGATTCTGCAATGCGACTAAGCTTTAACAGATAAGCCCATGAATAGATTTCTCATTTACTTTTTTATTGCAGCTATTGCCGTTTCGTGCACTAGCAGTACTATTTATGAAAAACCAAAAGATCTGATTCCCGAAGATGAAATGGTTGATCTTCTAGTTTATCTTCACATTGCGCGATATGCCGAAGGGAAGAAAAACATTTTTAAAGATGGAAATGCAAAGTATACGCATTTGGTCTACAAGAAATTTGGGATAGATAGTTTGAGATACAGTGAAAGCAACCTCTATTATTCCTCGAGAATAGACGACTATAAAAGGATTTATGGCAAAGTAGAGGCGGAATTACGAGCAAAAAAAAAGGTTGTTGATTCTATCAAATTTCACAGAGATTCTCTCGCGAAAACAAAGATCAAAGTTCTAGACCCTAAGACCAGAAAATTAAAAAGCCCAAGTGGCGAAATACGAGTGCTTCAGACCTTAGAGGATTCTGAGGAGGAGCTTGTCAGAGAGTAATTTACCGTTTCGAGAATAACCTTTTGCATAGGTTCGAACTCAAAATCTGGTAAAAACAGCTTTATTTTAGAATTATCAAACGAAGTCCTTGTCAAAGAAGACTTTAAAGTTTGCCTAGTCATTCCCCCTTTTTTCAGTCCGAGAAATCTAGATAGACTCGAGAGAGCCCATGCTAATTCTAAAAGTGGGCGACCCGCTTTTTTCGAAGGAATTGCCGCTCCGGAAATCTTCGCTATTTGTGTGAAAAAATTACGATAGCTCAGGTTTTCAGAAACTAAAATAAATCGCTCATTTTCTATTGTAGAGTTCATAAGCGTTTGCATAATTTCAACGACATCATTCACTCCTACAAAACCAACCGAGCCTTGCGTATAAAAAGGAATACCTTTTATTGCGCGTCGGATTAACTTGCCAGACCCTTGCTTGTCAAAACCGGGACCAACGATAACTCCAGGATTGACTACAGCCACAGATAATCCTTCTTGACTCCCTCTCCAAACCTCCATTTCCGCACCGTATTTGGTAATGGAATAACCATCTTTATGGTTTTGAGGGTTCCAGTCCTCAGATTCTACGCTTAATCCTCCAAAAGGGTTTTTTTCAATTGCAGCAATGGAACTTACATGGCAAAACTTTTCTACACCAAAGTACAAGGCGAGATTCACCATATTGGCAGTTCCTTCAATATTGACCTTTCTCATCAGTTCGTCATCTCTTCGACTCATGGAAATCATAGCCGCTGCGTGATAAACCTTCTTCACGCCTTCAAAGGCCTCCGTCAACTCGGTAATATCTAAGAGATCTGCCTTTTTCCAATCAATTTGACTAAAAACATCTTCGCAGCCCATCTCGAAAAACAAGTCTTGAGTCATCTTAATACGACTCTTATTCCTGTAAATTGCCCTAGGCTCAAATCCCTTTTTACACAAATCTAAAAGCAGATGTGCGCCCACCAATCCAGTGCCTCCTGTAACTAAAATCATAACTGCAAATTACTGAATAATTCCCAATTCAAAGATGGGACTTAAAGCCTTTTTTCTTTGAACTAATCACCCTATATTTGACGAAATTTGAAGGAATTATGAAACGAGATTTTGTAAAAGAATTAACCTGGAGAGGGCTTATCCACGATATGATGCCCGGAACGGAGGATCAATTAAAAAATGAGATGACCACGGGTTATATCGGTTTTGATCCTACGGCAGACTCTTTGCATATCGGAAGTTTGATTCCTATTATAATTTTGATGCACTTTCAAAAATCTGGCCACAAACCAATTGCTTTAGTTGGTGGTGCTACTGGAATGATTGGAGATCCATCTGGAAAATCTTCAGAAAGGAATCTTTTGGACGAAGAAGCGCTCGCTAAAAACATTGCTGGACAAAAAGCCCAATTAGCTAGATTTCTCGATTTTGAAAGTGAGGCTCCAAATGCCGCTGAGTTAGTCAATAACTACGATTGGATGAAATCCTTTAATCTTATTGATTTTGTTAGAGATATTGGAAAACATCTTACCGTTAATTACATGATGGCCAAGGAGTCCGTCAAAAAGCGTCTGAGCTCAGAATCCTCTGTAGGAATGTCTTTTACGGAATTTACCTATCAATTATTCCAGGGATATGATTTTCTGCACCTATATGAAAACAAGAATTGTAAGCTGCAGATGGGAGGATCCGATCAGTGGGGAAATATAACCTCGGGAACGGAGTTGATCAGAAGAAAAGCGCAAGGAAAAGCTTATGCCTTAACTTGTCCTCTTATCACAAAAGCAGACGGTAGCAAATTTGGAAAATCCGAAGGCGGAAATATATGGCTAGATAAGGGAAGAACTTCTAGTTATAAATTCTACCAGTATTGGTTAAACACTTCTGACCAGGACGCAGAAAGCTATATCAAAAAGTTTACGTTTTTGGAAGAAGAGGAGATTGAAAAGCTCATTGAACAGCACAAAGAAGCCCCTCATATGA
This sequence comes from Flavobacteriaceae bacterium, assembly GCA_042091275.1. Classification (GTDB taxonomy): domain Bacteria; phylum Bacteroidota; class Bacteroidia; order Flavobacteriales; family Flavobacteriaceae; genus JBELHR01. The sequence goes on along the minus strand of JBELHR010000023.1, from coordinate 10,720 downwards.
GAGTTCTTCAAAAAGAACTTGCAAAACAAGTTACGGTTATGGTTCACGGAGAATCAGATTATGAAAATGCAATTAGAGCCTCCAAAATTCTCTTTGGGAAATCTACTGCAGATGATTTGAAATCCCTGGATGAACAGACCTTTTTAGACGTTTTTGACGGAGTCCCTCAAGCCGAGATAGCTCGCGATTTAATCGAAAAAGAGATGGATATTGTTGCTGGATTTGCAGATACCGGATTTTTAAAATCAAATGGAGAGGTCAGACGTGCACTCAAAGAAAACGCTATCTCTGTCAACAAAACCAAAGTCAAAGAAGGCTATCAATTGAGTACTTCAGATCTTATTGCAGATCGTTATATTCTGCTTCAAAGAGGAAAGAAAACTTATTTTTTAATCAAGACCGTTTAGCACCTTTGCTTTTCGGTTGGATTTTATTGAATCAAGAGATTACACCCTCTGATATCGGAGTTGTCGAACCTGCCTAGAACTTCAAAGTTTTTGTCATCGATACACCTTCCCAAATCCTGAGTAGCCAAAAAAGAACAGGAATATCGGTTTGCTAGATCAATAATATTTATTCCCCCAGACTTGCCTTCAGGAAGCAGACTCAAGGCATCCTCAGTATCTCTGATTTTTATCTTCATCCAAGGAGGACATTGAAATACACCCTTCCCTTTTGAGTAAGCTTGGGAGAGTAATTCTGTCATGCCGTATTCTGAATGAATATGTTCTACACCGAAACCTGTAGCCAGAACTTGATGTAATTCCTCGCGAATCATTTCCTTTCGCCTTCCTTTCATTCCTCCTGTTTCCATAACAACGGTATGCTTCAAAGAAAACGGATGTTCTTCTACCAAATCTAATAAAGCAAAAGAAACCCCCAATAACAGAGTCTTTTTACCTGACTTCTCCAATTCGTTAAGATTTTCTATTAACTCTTTTCTGTTGTTTAGGTAAAAGCCACTCTCTTTGTGTTTGGAGGTTTTTATAAAGTCATCCGCCATATAAATTAGGGATGAGCCCTCTCTTTCTAAATAAGACGGCAAAAGTGCCAGGACGACATAATCTTCGATAGGACCATAGAAATAATCAAAAGCCTCCCGGAAGGACCAAACATACCAATTGAGGTCCTTTACAAGATGTCTACTCTGAATAGAACCTGTGGTACCTGAACTCAAGAAGGTTTTTTCAGGCACAAAATCTGTTGTTTTAATTTGAAAGTCCTTGAAAAATTGGATGGGCATAAAAGGTATTTCGTCCACGCAGTGAACCTCCGCCGCAGAGCGACCTAAAAGAGATAAGAATTTTTTATAAATTGGATTTCTTAATGCCTGAAAACGAAAGGTTTCCATTGCGGCTTGCTCAAAATCCAGTTCCTTAAGTTCTTTTGGAGTCATTGTGAAAAAATCCTATTATCACGGCAAAAATAACTATTATTTATTTGTAGTTTTGACCAACTAAACAAAACTATTTGATTTATGGCACAAACAAATACTCAAAATAAAATTGCGGACATGCTTTCGCAATTAGGATTGGAGTCTCACAACAATGGAGTCTCAACAGGAAACATTCATTTTGGATCCGGTCCAAAGATCGAATCTTTCTCTCCAGTTGATGGAAAGTTAATAGGATCTGTAAGCTCTGCTACACGCGAGGACTTTGATCAAGTAATGGACAAAGCTACTTCAGCCTTTAAAACTTTTAGAACGATGCCGGCTCCACAGCGCGGTGAGATTGTAAGACAGTTTGGAGAACGCTTGAGAGAGCTAAAACAACCTCTAGGGGAATTAGTTTCATATGAGATGGGAAAATCCCTTCAGGAGGGACTTGGTGAAGTTCAAGAGATGATTGACATCTGTGACTTTGCTGTTGGACTTTCTCGTCAGTTGCACGGTTTGACCATGCACTCGGAAAGACCAGGACACAGAATGTATGAGCAATATCACTCTTTGGGTGTGGTTGGAATTATTTCTGCTTTTAACTTCCCTGTAGCCGTTTGGGCTTGGAATACAGCTCTAGCATGGATATGTGGTGATGTTTGTGTTTGGAAACCATCAGAAAAAGCTCCTTTATGTGGTGTAGCTTGTCAAAACATTATCGCTAGTGTATTAAAAGAAAATCACTTACCAGAAGGAATTTCTTGCTTGGTTAATGGAGATTATAAAGTAGGAGAATATTTATCTACAGATACGCGTATACCTTTAGTTTCAGCGACAGGATCTACTCGTATGGGTAAATTAGTAGCTACCAAAGTAGCCGAAAGACTGGGTAAATCTCTTTTAGAGTTAGGTGGTAACAATGCCATCATTGTAACTCCAGAAGCAGACTTGAAAATGACTGTTATCGGTGCTGTATTTGGCGCTGTTGGTACTGCGGGACAACGTTGTACTTCTACCAGAAGATTAATTGTTCACGATAGTCTTTACGACACCTTAAAAGATGCTTTAGTTGCCGCTTATGGTCAATTGAAAATTGGGAATCCTTTGGACGAAAACAATCACGTTGGACCACTTATCGATACACAAGCAGTAGCAATGTACGAGGATGCAATAGCTAAAGCCAAAGAAGAAGGTGGAAAAGTTCTTGTAGAAGGTGGTGTTTTGACTGGCGAAGGATACGAATCTGGATGCTATGTTAAACCAGCGATTATTGAAGCTTCAAATGATTTCAAAATCGTACAGCACGAAACTTTTGCTCCGATTTTATATTTGATGAAATACTCTGGCGAAGTGGATCAAGCTATTGAAATCCAAAATGGAGTAGCTCAAGGATTATCTTCAGCTATCATGACTAATAATTTGAGATCTGCAGAACAATTTTTGTCTCACGCCGGATCAGACTGTGGAATTGCCAATGTTAATATTGGAACTTCTGGAGCTGAAATTGGTGGAGCCTTTGGTGGAGAAAAAGAAACTGGAGGAGGACGCGAAAGTGGTTCTGATGCTTGGAAGGTCTATATGAGAAGACAGACCAACACCATTAATTATACAACCGAACTTCCTTTAGCACAAGGGATAAAGTTTGACTTATAAACAAAACAAAAGCCGCTCAATTGAGCGGCTTTTTTATTATAACTCTCTTCCCTGTTCTTCAGGATATAAACTACCGGCCGTGTCACTCTGCCAATATTTTTTAGAGTCTATATCGTAAACCGTGATTTTTCCTTTATTAAATCCACCTCCGGTATCGATATTGTGAATTCTATGCTTGACAAGAGGTTTATCACTTCCTAGCTTTAGAGTTGGTGTATGCCCTATATAGACCTCCTTATACAATTTCAATCTACTAGGATAGTTTATAGATTTTACTGCCAAATCTTCTGGAGTAACCGCGGCTAATTCCCAAAGCGTTCTGTCCCAATAAAACATTTTTTCAAACCACTCCTGTTTTATACCTTTTAGGTTGGTAAATCCAGCGTGAATAAAAAGACGGTTTTCAGAATCGAGATGATAATTGACCAAAGATTTCAAAAACTCCAGATGCCGCTCCTTATCTTTTTGAAAAACTGGTTTTTGGTAAGCAGCAACGGTCTGACTTCCGCCGTGCTTTAACCATTTGGGGTGAGCTTTCTCAAACTCAAAATAGTCGGAGAGCAATTGATCGTGATTCCCCCGGATAAATATACAAGTATGACTTTTTTTAAAATCTAATAAAAAGTTTATCACCTCAGGAGACTGAGACCAGGCATCTACATAATCTCCTAAGAAAATATAAGTGTCGTCTGCTTTGGGTCCAACTCTTTCTAGAACCTGTGTCAAAGCTCTGTAAGCCCCGTGTATGTCTCCAATTACTAAAGTCCTAGGCATCTGTCTTATCTACTAAAGTGGAGCTGGCTTGTGCGCTGGGAAGAACTAAAAGATCTGCTATATTTACATGGGAAGGCCTAGTCACCACAAATGCAATAATTTCGGCAATATCAGTCGCTTGAAGGGCATCATAACCTTTATATACAGTGGATGCCTTGTCCAAATCTCCTTTGAACCTAACTGCAGAGAAATTGGTTTCGACCAATCCGGGATGGACCGCTCCTACCTTGATTTTATATCCGTGCAAATCCTTACGCATACCCTCTGTAATTGCATCCACAGCGTGTTTAGATGCACAGTAAACCGTACCATTTGCGTAAACCTCTTTACCCGCGAGAGAACCAATATTAATAATGTGACCCGAATTTCTCTCCACCATTCCAGGAATAATTGATTTGCTAACATATAGAAGACCTTTGACATTTATATCCATCATAGCATCCCAATCGGATATATCTCCTTCTTGAATCTTACCTAGGCCGTGAGCATTTCCAGCGTTGTTAATTAAAAGATCGATCTGAGCAAAGGTTTCTGGAAGACTCGAGATTTGCTCTTTTACCTGATCTGCATCTCTAACGTCAAAACAAAGGCATATACACGATGTATGGACCTTTAATTCCTCTTTCAAGGAATCTAGTGCGGCACGATTTCTACCACAAAGTATAAGTTGGTAATCTAAAGTTGCAAGTGATCTAGCGGTAGCTTCTCCTATTCCGGAACTAGCTCCTGTTATTAAGGCTGTTTTCATATAAGTTTAAAAAAACTAAAGATAAAAAAAACCGCTCTCTTTCGAGAGCGGTTTTTTTTCTAATTGGTTCACGAAACCAATTCAAAATCAACTAACCAAACTTTATTTATTTAATGAAAATTAAATACATTTTTATATTCATAATATATCACAAATCATGCCAAAGTCTTTGTTTTTGTAAAAAATTGCCCCCTAATAAAAGAGGGCTTTTTTTCTGTAATTGGCTTACCAAGACCAATTTCAATCAACTAACCAAACTTTATTTATTTAATGAAAAACTTTGTATAAAGTCTGACTGCAACGCTTGCTTCTACGCCTTCAATAACATTCGCGTTGACCAGACTTAATATTGTATTTGTAACTATTTCAATGAACTGATAATCTATTTACAAATCACGTGCCACAAATTTGAAAACAAAAAAAAACCACCTAAAAAGGTGGTTTTTAACATTTTATATAGAAATTTTATGATTTTTTAACCTTTTAAGGCTTCTGCTCCACCAACAATTTCCAGGATCTCTCCAGTAATCGCAGCTTGACGTGCTTTGTTATAAGTTAATTTCAAATCATCTTGTAATTCCTTTGCATTATCTGTTGCCTTGTGCATTGCAGTCATACGCGCTCCGTGCTCACCCGCAAACGAATCTCTCAAAACTTTATAGAGTTGCATCTTTAAAGATTTAGGAATCAATTCGAGAACAATCTCTTCTTTGGATGGCTCAAAAATATAATCTGCACTTGAAGAACTTTCCTGTTCTGGTGCTTGCAAAGGCAAGTAAGACTCGTGCATTACGATTTGAGTAGCAGCGTTCTTAAAGCTGTTGTATACCAACTCCACTTTATCAAACTCTCCACCTGCAAACGCCTCCATAACCTGACTAGCAATGCGTGCACTGTTGTCAAAGGTCAAGGTGTCAAAGATTTGGTTGTTGTTATCGAAAACCTCAAATTCTTTGGACAAAATATCATTACCCTTTTTACCAATGGTATAGAGAACAACCTTTTTATCCGCGTATTGAGACTCTACGATTCTTCGAACAGCTTTTACGATAGAAGAGTTAAAACCTCCACACAAACCTCTGTTTGAAGTAACTACAACTAATAATACTTTAGAAACAGGCTTTTGTTCTGCAAAAACCCCTCCAGCTTCACCTTCAAATGTAGAAGACAGACTGTGTAAAAGTTCTGTCAGCTTATTTGAATAAGGACGCATTGCTTGAATTGCATCCTGGGCCTTTTTTAATTTTGCAGCAGAAACCATTTTCATCGCGCTCGTGATTTTCATCGTCGAGCCAATTGAAGTAATTCTGTTTCTTATTTCCTTTAAATTTGCCATACACTAAGGTATTTTAAAATTATGCGAACTGAGCTGAAACTTCTTTTGCAGAACTTTCGATAGCAGCAATTGCATTATCTGTTAATTTTCCTGACTTTAATTCATCTAAAGCGTCTCTGTGCTTTAGGTTCATATAAGAAAGAAACTCAGATTCAAATTGTTTTACTTTATTTACAGGAACAGCTCTCAATAAATCCTTTGATCCCGCATAGATAATAGCAACTTGGTCTTCCACTTTTACAGGTGAATTTTGTGCCTGCTTCAAGATCTCAACGTTACGCTTACCTTTTTCAATTACATTCATTGTAGCAGCATCCAAATCAGAACCAAATTTTGCAAAGGCCTCCAATTCACGGTAAGCAGCTTGATCCAGCTTCAAAGTACCTGATACTTTTTTCATAGACTTGATTTGTGCAGATCCTCCAACACGTGATACAGAAATACCAACATTAATAGCTGGACGAACCCCTGCGTTAAACAAATCAGATTCCAAGAAAATCTGTCCATCAGTAATCGAAATTACGTTAGTTGGAATATATGCAGATACATCTCCTGCTTGAGTTTCAATAATTGGCAACGCAGTTAAAGATCCTCCTCCTTTAATCAATGGACGAATACTCTCAGGAACATCATTCATTTGAGACGCAATAGAATCGTCGTTTATAACCTTTGCTGCACGCTCCAATAATCTAGAGTGTAGATAAAATACATCTCCAGGGTATGCTTCACGTCCCGGAGGTCTTCTCAACAATAGAGAAAGCTCACGGTATGCAACTGCTTGCTTAGACAAATCATCATAAACAATAAGTGCTGGACGACCCGTATCGCGGAAATACTCTCCAATTGCTGCTCCAGCAAAAGGTGCGTATACCTGCATTGGTGCAGGATCAGAAGCATTTGCAGCTACGACTACAGTGTAAGCTAAAGCTCCTTTTTCCTCTAATAAGTTTACAATACCTGCTACTGTTGAAGCTTTTTGCCCAATAGCAACATATATACAAAATACAGGTTCCCCTGCATCAAAAAATTCTTTTTGGTTCAAGATCGTATCTAGAGCAACAGTAGACTTTCCTGTTTGACGGTCTCCAATAATAAGTTCTCTTTGCCCTCTTCCAATTGGAACCATCGCATCGATAGATTTGATTCCAGTTTGCATCGGCTCAGTTACAGGCTCACGGAAGATAACACCAGGTGCTTTACGCTCTAATGGCATCTCGTAAGTCTTTCCAGAGATTGGTCCTTTACCATCAATAGGATTTCCTAAAGTATCTACAACACGACCAACAATTCCTTCACCTACTTTTAAGGAAGCAATACGCTTAGTACGTTTTACTGTTGAGCCTTCATTTACACCAGTACCCTCTCCCAAAAGAACGACACCAACGTTGTCTTCTTCTAAGTTTAGTACCATTCCTTCAAGTCCACCATCGAACTCGACTAACTCACCGTATTGAACATTTGACAAACCGTATACCTGAGCAATACCATCACCCGTTTGTAAAACAGTTCCTACCTCATCCAAAGTAGCTGAAGTGTCAAAATTCGTTAATTGTTTCTTTAAAATTGCTGAAACCTCAGCAGGCTTAATTGCTCCCATCTTATGTATTTTAAATTCCGAAGGTTCTTAATTAAATTTACTTAAATCTTTGCGATATAATCGTCTGTGTCAAACTCTCTTCTCAAAGACTCAAGCTGGTTAGATATACTCGCGTCATAGCGTAAATCGCCAATTCGAAGAATAAATCCACCCAATATTTTTTCGTCTACAATATTTTCTATGCTCGCCTCTTTTCCAGTCAATTCTTTGACCTTAAGCAGCACTGTATTTTCTAATTCTTTAGTCAAAGGAACAGCAGTGGTTACTACAGCCTTATCGATTGCGTTTACAAAATCGTATAAGACTGAAAACTGAATAGCAACATCTTCTAAGATGTTCAATCTTTTATTTTCAACCAATACGTTAAAAAGACCTATTGTCAAAGGTCCTGTGTGGCTTTGAAATACATCTTTTAAAACAGCCAATTTCGCATCAGACTTGATCACTGGGCTATTAATGACATGCTTCAAATCTTCATTTTCAGCAATTGTCTCTGCCACCAATTTCATGTTTTCGTTTAACTGACTAGCCTGCTCTTGTTCCATCCCTAGGTTCAAAAGTGCTTTTGCATAACGAATTGGAGCTCTATTATTTTTCATAAACTCAGTCTAGTTTAAAGTAACATCTTTCAACTTAGCTTCTACTAAAGCCAATTGATCTTTGTCATTAGACAGCTCTTTCTGAACTACATTTTCTGCAATTGCGATCGAAAGTTCAGCGACCTGAGATTTAATTGAAGAAATAGCAGCCTGCTTTTCTACTTCAATTGCATCTTTAGCTTGAACCATGATTTTTTCTGCTTGAGCTTTAGCCTCATCTTTAGCCTCATTGATGATAGTTTCCTTCATCTCTTTAGCTTCCTTCAACAAGCCATCTCTCGTAGCTCTTGCTTCTTTGAGAATTCTTTGGTTGTCCTCAGCGATATTTGCAACCTCTTCTTTTGCTTGTTCAGCAGAAGCTAAGGCATCTTTTATTCCTTCTTCGCGTGTTTCAACAGCCTCTAAGATAGGCCCCCATGCGAATTTTTTTAGTAATAAAACCAAAAGGACAAAGATCGCACACATTGCGATAAACAAGCCTAAAGAAAAATCGTTTAACAATTCCATATGTATCGTTTTAAAAACTTTATAATTTTAATTTCAAAAGAACAATTTAGCTACGACCAACCGTCGTAGCTAAATTGAAGTTGTTTTGGATTAAGCAGCAAATAATGCAGCAAATCCAATTCCTTCGATAAGGGCAGCAGCAATCAACATCGCTGTTTGGATCTTACCAGAAGCTTCAGGTTGACGAGCAATAGCATCCATTGCTGAACTACCAATTTTCCCGATTCCCATTCCAGCTCCGATTACGATCAAACCTGCTCCAATAATAGTTGGAATTTCCATAATATATTTATTTTAAAATTAAACATTCAAATTTAGTGGTCATCGTGATGCTCTTCGTTGGCAGAACCAAAATAAAGAGCCGATAACATTGTAAAAATATAAGCCTGCAGTGCTGCTACAAGCAGTTCCAATAGTGATAGTGCAAAAGCAAGTACAAAAGACAAGCTAGAACCCACAACACTTTGGAAAATAAACATCAATCCAATAATACTCATCAATACTGTATGCCCTGCAACCATATTCGCATACAAACGAATCATCAATGCAAATGGTTTAATGATGGTCCCCAACAACTCTATTGGAGCTAACACCACACGCATTAATTTAGGAACCCCTGGCATCCAAAAAATATGACCCCAATAGTTTCTATTTGCAGTTAAGTTAGTAATCAAATAAGTAATCAATGCAAGAGCCATGGTTACGGCAATATTTCCTGTGACATTAGTTCCAAGCGGAGTTAAACCGAAAAGGTTTAAAATCCATATAAAGAAAAATACGGTAAGTAAATACGGCATATATCTTTTATAATTCTTTTCCCCAATATTAGGAATAGCGATATCATCTCTTATGTAAAGAATAATAGGTTCTAAGAATCTCCCAAAACCCGAAGGAAGCGGACCTTTTTTATAGGATTTAGCCATAGAACTAAACATCCACAGCATCAATATGGATACTAGAAAAATCATAAATATATTCTTCGTAATGGAAAGGTCGAAAGGCTTATCATTCGTCGCGTGATGCTCCGCGTCATAAGATATTGTGCCTTCTGCATCTGTTTTATAAATATGACCGTGATCCAACATATAGTAGTTGTCTCCTACATGAGCAACAGATTCACCGTGGTGCAATTTAGATGAAGAAAAAACTACTAAACCATCTTCCTGGCTGTATAAAATTACGGGTAAAGGAAAACCAAAATGTTCCTCGTGTCCATTTTCCCCTTTCCAAGATAAGATATTAAAGTCGTGAGAATCTTTTAAGTGATGGTCGATAAAATCAACAATCTCTTCTTTCTCAACTCCTTGAGCAGGAGTTTTAACTTCTAGTTCATACTCTACATTATTTGATTCCTGTGCGAAAGCATTGAGAGAAGCAAATATTATTAACGCCTTGAAAAATGTTTTTGTCATTTCGTTCTAATATCAGTGTCTAAAAAACGCTGCAAAGATATCTTTTTATCTCATAATAAAAAAAGAATTCCTTTTATTATTTTCGGGAGGTTTTAAAGCAAAAATAAATGCTTATTTCTTTGATTCAAAGATGTTTAAAAGAGCTCTCACTTCGAGTATCAAACTCAACACATAAGGAACAAAAAAAAGACTAAAATCTATTTTCGTTCCACTCATCTTTGGATGAAAAAAAAGAAAATAAGCTCCAAACTTTAAAAAACTCCCAATGAGAAATAAAAACCCCAGTTGATCAAAGAACTTATTTCTAAGGGCATAAATCAAACTATATATAAGAAGAGCTATAAATCCATTTAAAAAATAGGCCAATGTCAAAAGCTCCGAGTCAAAAAGAGTATCCGTATATTCTAAAATCAGTTTTTGAACCCAATAACCGATAAAAAGTAAGACTAACAATCGGCTCGAGAAAGCCGCAATCTTTTTAATCATCTTGAATATCCTTTAAACGTCGAATAAGAGAGTACATCGACAAAACAAATCCGATAAGTATTAGTATTAGTTTCCAAGTATTGGAATTTGTCTCAAAATATTCATCTAGTAATCCACCTAAATAAGAACACACATATATTGTCAATCCTAGTTGTAGTCCAACACCAGATAGTCTAATAAACTTATTAAGCGGTTTTTTCAATACGTTTTTTCTTGAGTTCTTTAACAGC
>JBELHR010000022.1:16653-31900 GCA_042091275.1 Flavobacteriaceae bacterium | reverse complement strand
ATTAATAAAAAACAGTCAGAATCCTATAGTTCTTCAAAATCTTTTAAACCCATCTCTATGGCATCTAAGCCTCTGGAAAGCATAGCGATATAATCCGATATTTTCTCCATCTTAAAGCGACTCAAGGGACCCGAAGCACTCAAGCTTGCGATGGTCTTTCCAAAAGCATTTCGGACCGGGATTGCGATACAGACCAAACCGGATTCCGATTCCTCAATATCCAAAGCATAGCCCTGATTTTTGATTTTTTCTAATTCCTCTTTTAGCTCCCCCACCTCACAGATGGTATTCTTACTGAAACGGGTTAAACTGACGTGGTTAAGAATTTGGTTTTGTACTCTGGAATTGGAAAAAGCGAGCAAGAGTTTTCCCGATGCAGTTGCGTGAAGGGCTTCGTAGGAACCCACTGCAGTATTGATTTTTAAACCGTATTGACTATCCGCTTTATCGATGTGAAACACTTGTTGACTTCTGAGGACACTCAAAAGAACCGTCTCTTGAATTTCCAAGGCCACATCTTGAATAATATCGTGAGTCAAACGCCTTAGAGTCTTATATATCGGGACTCTATTTCCAAGCTCAAAGAGCTTTGCTCCCAAAACATATTTATCCGCTCGGTTTTGATGCACGACATTTAGACTGGTAAGCGTATTCAATAGCCGGTAGGTGGTGCTTTTGTTATAACCGGTTTTTAATGCCAACTCCCGTACTCCCCACTCTTTTTTATCCGAGCTAAAAGCTTGCAGTAATTCAAATGCTTTGACCACCGATTGGTTTATACTTTTGTTGTTTTCTGACATTATTGGGTCTTGTGTTTTGCTAATATAAGTAATTATATTAAATTTATAAAACAGCGTTTTGAATAGTGAAACACCTTGAGGTGGTTTTGACTAGAATAGCGTATATTTAAGAATCGATTTAGTCGCAAAATAAAAATCATGTACGAGAACAATTTGGCTTATGCCCAAGATCAAGATAAAAAAGACGCTTTAGCAGCTTATCGCGATCAATTCCACATCCCAAAAGATGACCTTGGAAAGGACTGGCTGTATTTCACGGGAAATTCCTTGGGACTGCAACCAAAGCAAACCCAAGCCTATATTCAACAGGAATTAGACGACTGGGCAAAATACGGTGTGGAAGGACATTTTGAGGCCAAGAATCCTTGGATGCCTTATCACGAGTTTCTTACCGAAACCATGGCAGAAGTAGTCGGAGCAAAAAACAGTGAAGTGGTTGTTATGAATACGCTTACTACCAATTTACATATGCTTATGGTCTCTTTTTATCGACCGACTGCCAAAAAATTTAAAATTGTAATTGAGAGCGACGCCTTCCCTTCGGATCGATATGCGGTTCAATCTCAACTGAAATTTCACGGATTTGATCCAGAAGAAGGACTTGTCGAATGGAAACCGAGAAAAGGAGAAGAATTACTTCAAATCGAAGATCTCGAAAAGATTGTAGAAGAGCAAGGAGATGAAATTGCTCTATTGTTAATCGGCGGTGTCAATTACTATACCGGTCAGTTTCTAGACCTCAAACGCATTGCCCAAATCGGACATGCCAAAGAATGTGTTGTCGGAATTGATCTCGCTCACGGAGCTGGAAATATAGAAGCAAACTTGCACGATAGCGGTGTAGATTTTGCTGCTTGGTGTACTTATAAATACTTAAACTCCGGCCCGGGTAGTCTCGCGGGCTTGTTTGTTCACGAACGCCACCAACACGATCGGGATTTGCCGAGATTTGCAGGGTGGTGGAATCACAATAAAGAAACTCGCTTCAATATGAGACAGCCTTTTGATGTGATGCCTGGAGCAGAGGGATGGCAACTGTCCAATCCTCCAATTCTATCCATGGCTGCTATACGTTCCTCACTGGATATGTTTAAAGAGGTTGGAATGTCTGCTCTACGCGAAAAATCCGAGCGCCTTACCGGATATTTTGAATTTCTTCTAGATAGCCTAGACAGTGAACAAATCAAAATAATCACTCCAAGAGACCCTAAAAGAAGGGGATGTCAACTTTCCATTCAGGTAAAAAACGCCGATAAAAGCTTACACAAAAAACTTACCGAAAACAATATTATCACGGACTGGAGAGAGCCTGATGTGATTCGTTGTGCACCGGTACCTTTATACAACACCTACGAGGATGTCTATCGTATGGTGGCAAAATTAAAAGATCTATTATCCCATGAATAAAAGTGATAAAATTATAATTCTAGGAGCTGGTTTGTGCGGAAGTTTGCTCGCCTTGAGGCTGGCACAGCGCGGCTACCAAGTGGAGGTTTACGAGAGTCGTCCCGATTTGAGAACTACGGATATTTCAGCCGGTAGATCCATCAACCTCTCCCTATCTGACCGCGGATTTAAAGCCTTGCGCCGAGCAGGAGTAGATGAAAAAGCCAAAGAGATTTGCATTCCAATGTACGGACGTTTGATGCACGATAAGCAAGGAAATACCTTTGCCTCGAACTATTCTGGAAGAGATGGAGAATATATCAATTCTATTTCTAGAGGAGACCTAAACGGCATCCTTTTGACCGAAGCCGAGCAACACGAAAATGTAACGATACGATTTAACCAAAGATGCAAGGACGTCGATCTAGATCGCTCTGTGGTGTCTCTGGAAGATTACCTGACCAAAGAACGCTATCAAGTAGAGGCCGATGTTATTTTTGGAGCAGATGGTGCGGGAAGTGTCTTGAGAAAAAGTTATTATTTAGAGCGTAAATTTCTATTTAGCTTTTCTCAAAATTACTTGAGCCATGGCTATAAGGAATTAGAAATTCCCGCTGCCAAAGACGGCTCTCATCAACTGTCCAAAGGTCACCTTCATATATGGCCTCGAGGAGATTATATGTTAATCGCTTTGCCAAATACCGATGGTAGTTTTACCGTAACTCTGTTTTTGAGTTATGCAGAAGGAAAATACAATTTTGAAAACTTGAATAGCACAGCGGAAATCACCGCCTTTTTTGAAGAGGAATTTCCAGATGTTTTGGCCTTGATACCAAATATTAAAGAAGAGTTTAGCAACAATCCAACGGGCTCCTTGGGTACGGTAAAATGTGGACCTTGGATGCACGAGGACAAAACTCTTTTGATCGGAGATGCTGCCCACGCAATCGTTCCTTTCTATGGACAAGGAATGAATGCCTCTTTTGAGGATGTAACGGTTTTTATGGAGGTAATGGACGATCACGAGGGAGATTGGGAATCTGTTTTTAAAGCGTATCAAAAAGTTCGCAAACAAGACACGGACGCGATAGCTGATCTGGCCATTGACAACTACTACGAAATGCGAGATCACGTTGCAAATCCAATTTTCAAAACCAAGAGAACTATTGAAATGGATTTGGAAAAAGAATTTCCAAAAGAATATTCCTCCAAATATTCCCTGGTGACTTTTAACGAAGACATTGGCTATTCGGAGGCGCTTCAAAGAGGGCGAGCTCAAGACAAAGCGCTTTTAAATCTTTTGAGAGAAGAGGAAATTTCTACGGAAAGTGACTTGTCACAAGTATTGACGAAAGTTCAAAAAGAAACCAAAAAAATATTAGCAGAAGATTCTCAATCGGGACTTCATTAAAAACACAGAAATGGAAGAAAAGAAAGTTACACCAAGAGGGGCTTACCCACATGTAAAAGTAGTAGGAGATTTCATCTTTGTATCTGGAACCAGTTCAAGGCGTTCAGACAACAGTATTGCTGGAGTAGATATTATAGATGAGATGGGAACTAAACGACTAAATATCGAAACCCAAACCCGCGAGGTTCTTCAAAATATTGATAAAAACCTACAGACTGTAGGAGCATCTCTAAAGGATGTAGTGGATGTATCTACTTTTTTGGTAAACATGAATGATTTTGCTGGTTATAACAAGACCTATGCAGAGTTTTTCGCAAAAGAAAACGGTCCGACTAGAACAACAGTTGCCGTACACCAACTCCCTCATCCAGATTTGGTAATTGAAATAAAAGTTACTGCCTATAAAAAAGCGAAGTAAGATGCAAGGGATCAAAAACTATATCAATGGCGAACTTATAGCTCCTGTACAAGGAAACTATATAGACAACTACGAACCGGCTACAGGCCAGGTTTACGGTCAAATTCCCAATTCGGATTCCCCCGATATAGAACTCGCCTACTCCGCTGCGAAAAAAGCATTCCCGAGTTGGTCCAAAACCACACTTGCCGAGCGAAGTGCTATCTTGGGTAAAATCGCATATACGATCACTCAAAAATTAGATTTTCTCGCAAAGGCAGAAGCGAGGGACAATGGAAAACCGCTCAGCTTAGCCAAGGCAATAGATATTCCGCGAGCGGCGGCAAACTTTCAGTATTTTGCAGATGCCATAACTCAATTTGCATCGGAGGCTCACGAGAGCGTCGGGATGAACGCAGTGAACTTTACCTTGCGCGATCCACTAGGAGTCGTTGGTTGTATTTCTCCTTGGAATCTTCCTCTATATCTCTTTAGTTGGAAAATAGCACCTGCTTTAGCCGCGGGAAATTGCGTAGTTGCAAAACCGAGCGAAGTGACTCCTATGACCGCATATTTACTGAGTGAGATTTGTATGGAAGCAGGTCTGCCTGCAGGAGTTTTAAATATTGTTCACGGCCTAGGCGGTAGCACGGGTCAGGCAATCGTTTCTCATCCAGAAATAAAAGCGATCTCTTTTACAGGAGGTACCGAGACTGGCGCGCATATCGCAAGAATAGCTGCTCCTATGTTTAAAAAATTATCTCTTGAGCTGGGAGGAAAGAATCCCAACTTGATTTTTGCAGATTGTGACTACGACAAGATGTTGGAGACAACAATCAAATCATCCTTTGCCAATCAGGGACAGATTTGCCTCTGTGGCAGTCGTATTTTTGTGGAAGCAAGTATTTACGAGAAGTTTAAAAAAGATTTTGTACAGAAAGTGTCTGAACTAAAAGTCGGTAATCCTTTTGATGCGGATTCCAATTTGGGTGCTCTAGTTTCCCAAGCGCATCTAAACAAAGTCAAATCCTATATTGACAGTGCGAGCAGTCAAGGAGGAAAAATCCTATTTGGAGGAGAACGCGTCCAAGTACAAGGTTTTGAATCGGGTTATTACCTCCAACCGACCATTATCGAGGTTCAAGATAATTCTTGTACCCTAAATCAAGAAGAGATATTTGGTCCTGTGGTCACTTTGATGTCTTTTGAGAACGATGCTCAAGCCTTGGAGATGGCCAATGACGTGAAATACGGTCTCTCTGCAACGGTTTGGACCAATAATTTAAATCGCACCATGAAAATATCCAAAGAACTTCACACGGGAATTGTATGGGTAAACACTTGGTTATTAAGAGACTTAAGGACTCCTTTTGGTGGTGCAAAAGCAAGTGGCGTCGGAAGAGAAGGCGGTTTTGAAGCCTTGCGGTTTTTTACAGAACCAAAAAACATTTGTATACAATATTAATAGAAACACATGAATTTAGGACTAGAAAATAAAAGAGCATTAGTTTGCGGGAGTACACAAGGAATCGGAAAAGCAGCAGCAATTCAGCTTGCAGCGGAAGGAGCTTCGGTTACTCTGATTTCCAGAAATGAAGAAAAGCTAAAAGCGGTTCTAAGCGAGCTAGCTAATAACGGACAAGATCACAACTATATTGTAGCGGACTTTTCCAAACCAGATCAGCTCAAGGCAGAGCTCGAAAAATCAAAATTGAATTTTCATATTTTGGTAAATAATACAGGAGGGCCTGCTGGAGGACCCATTTTTAATGCCAGAATTGAGGAATTTGAAAGCGCCTTTACCCAGCACCTAAAATGCAACCACGTTTTGGCACAAGCTCTAGTTCCATTTATGAAAGAAGAGGGATATGGAAGAATCATTAACGTAATCTCTACTTCGGTAAAACAACCCCTCGATGGACTTGGAGTTTCCAATACCATCCGCGGTGCAGTAGCGAGTTGGTCCAAAACTTTAGCCAACGAACTCGGGCAATTTGGTATCACAGTAAACAATGTACTTCCTGGAGCTACAGCCACAGAGAGACTAAATGAAATTATAAACAACAAAGCAAACAAAACAGGGAAATCTCAAGAAGAAGTTTCTACTATGATGAGAAACGCATCCCCTGCCAAGAGATTCGCACAGCCGGAAGAAATAGCAAATGCTATTGTATTCCTTTCGAGTGAAAAAGCGAGCTTTATAAACGGGATTAATGTTCCGGTAGATGGTGGAAGAACCAAGTCTCTATAATTTATAACCCTAAATAATTCCTTATGAGCAATTTAGTACAACCTTTGAATTTTAAGAAGTGGATCGACGAACACAGACATTTACTCAAGCCCCCTGTCGGAAATAAGCAGGTTTGGGACAATGGGGACTATATTGTAATGGTGGTTGGAGGCCCCAATAATCGCAAGGATTATCACTATAATGAAACTCCCGAATTCTTTTACCAAGTCGAGGGAGATATGGTCTTGAAAATCATTGACGACAATCAACAAATGATTGACGTAGAAATCAATGAAGGAGATATTTATTTACTTCCCGCAGGTGTTCCTCATTCTCCGCAAAGAAAGGAAAATACAGTCGGTCTGGTTATCGAATACCCGAGACCTGAAGGGGTTATGGATGCCTTGGAGTGGTATTGTGAGTCCTGTGGACACCAACTCTATCGAGAGGAATTTGCCCTAGGAAATATAGAGACGGATCTACCTGTGATTTTTGATAAATATTACTCCGACAAACATAAATGCACCTGCTCTAAATGTGGTGCTGTTATGAATCCACCAAGCAAAAAAAACTAAGACTGATGAACAGAAAGCTAAGAATAAACGGACATTCCCACCTACTACCCTACCCAGAGGAAATCCCGCAATTCATGAAGGACAAGGGAATATTTTGGGTGGACAACGACAGAAAATACATGCTCCAAAAAGATTGGAGTAGACCCATTACGGATTCTAGTTTCTTTTTGGACGAAAAATTAGCTTGGATGGAGCACTTCAAAATAGATCACGCTGTGGTTCTAAACCTTTCTCAACTCTACGGTAGTGGATTGAGGCTAGAGGAAATGAAGCAGGCTTTGCGCTTTCAAAACGATTTTAATGCAGGTATTCAAAGGGATAACCCTTCGAAATTCACCTGTGGTTTTGTGGTACATCCGGGATATGTTAGAGGTGCCTGTTGGGAAATCGAGCGATGTGTAGAAGAGCTCGGAATGCGATTGCTCTGTTTACCGACCCATTATATGGATACCATCGGAACTTGGAGGTGTATTTTTGACGAAGAAAATGAACCGATTTTTGAATTGGCTGACAAATACAATCTAGCGGTAGAGATTCATCCTTATGACGGAGATAAATTTATAAAGCTCCAAAACACTTCTTGGCGTTTTCATCTAATTTGGATGCTCGCTCAATGTGCAGATGCTTACCACTTTCTGACTTTAAACGGTTATTATGAAAAGTATCCGAATATGCGCGTGTGTTTTGCCCACGGTGGACAGCTCGCTCAAATGAACTTAGGAAGGCGAATTCAAGGGTTTGACGGTCGTTCGGATTTGTTCGAAAACAAGAGTCACCCCCGAAAGGCAGTTGGACATAAAAACATCTTTTTTGACACTTTAGTGCACGATACCGGTTCTTTGGATCTCTTGATCAAAAACCAAGGTTCCCAGCAAGTTTTGGTCGGGTTGGACGATCCGTATCCTCTCGGGGAAATGGAGAGTGATAAACAGTCTTCTTATCCAGGGAAATTACTGGATTTGGCGATGAAACGCGATATAATTACCGAGAAAGAACACGATCAAATGTGGGAAGACAATGTTCTAAACTGGCTCTACGGAGATGACCAAGCGGGAAAAGAAGCTTTGGTTAAAAAAATCTTAGCCGGCTAAACCCCAAGAGTTAAAACTTCAAGCCCAAAGTCAAATAATAGTTACGTCCGGGAGATGGAATGATTCCTGGCCCCGGATAGCCCGTAGCTCGCCTAGTAAAGTAAGCGGAATCTAGCAAGTTATTCACTCCGGTCTCAACACGCAAAAATCGATAGCTGTAGTTAGCTGATAAATCCACTACCGAGTAGGAAGGTATTTGTCCGATAACCCCACTTAAATTGCTTTCCACAGCATTAGTCGCATCGGAAAACTGACTCGATAAATACGTGTATTGTGCCCTTAGCATAAGATTTCTATAACCGGTTTGAATTCCAGTTTTAATGTTTACTCTGGGTACAAACTCCACTTCATTTCCGACGATTCCCGAAGAATCAGAACTCAAATACTCCGAATTGGTCAATGCTAGGTTTAGAAAATAATTGAGCTGAAAATCTTGGCGATTTAGAATATTAAAATCAAATAGCGATTCCAATCCGTATAAGATTGCATTTCCAACATTGGTTCTCTCGGTCTTTACGCTCCCATCTGGATAAGCCTTTTGAATAAATCCAATTCTATCTTCATAAGAAAGGGCAAATAAACTGGCATCGAAAGATAAAAATTTTGCCACATTCCCTCTAAAGCCTATATCTGAGGTAAATCCTTTTTCATCGTTTATATTTGGATCTATGCTATAAGCTGGGTTTACAGTACTAATGTCTGCAAAGGTAACCGAGCGATAGTTTTGAGAGATATTCCCATAGAGTTCCAAGTCTGAGGAAGGTTTGTAACTCGCTCCCAGACCCAAAAGGACAAAGGTGCGTTCGTTGGTCTCCTGCTCCTCTATGGTTTCATTTTGAATGACATTCCCTGCACCATCTAGATTAATAGATTTATAAAACCCATCACTTTGAGTTTTGATATATTCCAAACGCGCACCTGGAGTTAAAGAAAACTGCTCGTTGATTTGAAAGATATTCTCACTGAACAAGGCTAAATTTAGGTTGGGATAATCGTAGGCGTTTTGATTTGGATAATTTGGGTAAATATCGTTTTGAAAACTAAAATCCGCATCCGATCCTTCCGAACCTGGACCTTGAGCGTTACTGTTGTTCGCCTTGTAAAATTTAGTACCTATGAGAAAGGTTCCGATGTTATACTCGTGTAGCAAACGAGCTTCAAATCCGTAGTTACTAAATTCTCCTTTTATCAAATCACGTACTCCCCCTGGATCGATTTGACTCACTCTATTGGTTCTAAAGCCTAGCGCCTCTCTACTGGCCTGAAGTCCAAAAGCACTGAAGTTAAAATGTGTTTTGTCCGTAAATTTATGATCGAATTTCAGATTGTAGAGCAACCAGTCTACCGCAAACCAATTTCGAGCGCGATTGCTTTGATAAGGGTCTTCTTCAAACATTTGATCGGTTAGACCACCAGCCTGCTTAGCCAAATAGGTCATATAGGTAAATGCCGCGCTGATTTTGGAGTTTTCAGAAAAAGAATAGGCCAAATACGCATAGGCATTCTTGGAATTAAAATTAGAGTTTGGTCTAAATCCATCTCCCTTTTTAAAATTAAAAAAGCTGTAGTAGGACCAGTTTCCTTGGGTTCCACTGACACTTGTGAAATTTGTGTAAAGCTGATTTGAACCAACCGTATTTCTCGTGATAATCTCTATTGGCTTGTTTGGGTTTGGTTTTTTAAGGATGAAATTCACCAAGCCTCCGAACTGAGTTCCGTATTGAAGAGAAGCAGCACCGCGAACAATTTGAATTTGTTCGGTCGCCTCTGCCGCTGGTGTATAATACGATTCGGGATAGCCCAATACATCCGCACTTATATCATAAGAATCTTGACGGGTATTAAAATTTGAACTACGATTAGGATCCAATCCACGCCCTCCAATATTGAGTTGCAAACCGGCATCATCGTTCTGAAAGATATTGAGCCCTGCTACCTGACTGTATATTTGTCGGGCGTTATTACTCGCTAAATTGGCAAGCGTTTGATCTACCAAAATAACTTCTGATTTTTTACCCGCATAGATTGCGGTTCCACTCACATCCTGCAAACGTTGAAGGTTAAACTCTTTTTTCTGTCTGGCAAATATCTCAACAGCACTGAGCTCCTCGTTAAATTCTTCGAGAAAAATAACAGATTCCCCAGAGGGGATTACCAATTCCAAAACTTTATAGTTTTCTCCAAAAACAAAAAGAGAAATTTTGTCTTGATTTGCCTCAAACTCAAATCTTCCTCGTTCATCTGAATATGCAATCAAACCTTGATCGGCTTTGTAAATAGCGGCTCCTGCTATTGGATTCTGGCTGATTGAGTCGCGAACAACCCCAGAAAAAGAGTTTTGAGCGAGAAGTGAATTTGTCCCCAAAATAAGGAGAAGAACAAGTTTAAAGGCCGTTAATTTCATCGTTAAAAGGTAGTATCCAAGTTTTGTGTAAAAAAGATTCTTTCTGTCGGTATAAATCGACTTTAGGGTCTACAAAAGATTGACTTCGTCTGCCGTTGAGAGAAACATAACTCTCTGCATAGACCTGAACGTCCTCTATCCCTTGCTGTTTATAATAATCTCCCAAATAGTGGGCATATTCCAGAATCATATCTGGCTGAAAGCTCATTTGCTTTATTTGATAGGAAGTCAAAAAATCTTCATTATTGACTGTAAAACTCTGTTTGTTCTCTGGGGAAACAATTTTAAAATTAGTGTATCCCGATTTTTCCATCAGCATTACTCTCCAAGAAAATCGATACCCCTCTTCTGTCCAAAACAATTCTCCGGGATAGGCCAAATATCTCCAAGGCAAGAGAACTTGCACAAGTAATACGACAGAGACCACAATTTGCGCAATTTTATATTTGGGGATCTGCATATAGGATCGGTCGAGCACCAACTTTGGTAGTCTCAAAACTTTTCGATGCCAAGAACCAGGAAAAAAAACTAAACTCGCTACAATCATTACGTAGGGAAATACTCCAATGGGAAATAAAATCCTTGTAAATACATGGAAGAAAACAACTAGTACAAAGGCGAATTTTTGGCTGCGTTTGTTCCAAAGTAAAAAAGGGATTATCAAATCATAAGCTGCTCCTCCCCAGCTCATCGCATAGTGAAACCAAGTCTCCTGCATCCAATTAGAACCGATTAGAGGTAAATCGTATTTGGAACGCAACCATATAGACAAGGGCTGAGCCTCCAAGAGCCAATCCGAATTCAGTTTGGTAAGACCGGCACAGAAGTAGACTATAGAAATAAGTATTTTAAGACTGTTGACCGTCCAAGCCTCGACTAGGTCCGTATTTTGTCCTTTGCGCCAGGCATCCAGAGAAAATACGTTGTTGGCGGGTAAAAATATCATTATAAAACTCACCACACTCACAAAATAATAGTGGTTTAGATAGGTAGTCTTTTCTAATAACTCGATATAGGTAAAGGAGAGGAAAAATAAAATTGCTGCTATGCGATAATACCATCCAAGTGCTATCATCAAGGCAGAAATACCGGCAATAACAAAGAGTAAATAGGTCCAAGATCCCAATTCAGGAATCCATGAAAAACCGTAGTATTTAAAATGAAAAATAGGTTGGATATACACGGAGTCTACCCAACCTTTAGCTACATAACGCAGCATGCTATAAAGCATTAATATTCCAAAAGCCACTCGAAAAAAACTAAGAGTAGCTGCATCTTTATATTTAGTCACCATCGGCATCGACATAATCTACAGCGATGTTAAGCTCTTGAAGCAAGTCTACCTTTAAAAGAACAACGATTTTTTGAATCTCGTCGTAGGTCCTCAACATTTGAACGTTGTCATTTACCACTTGATCATAAAAACTATTGTCAAGATCATTTAAGGCGCTTTTCGCATCATTCATCTGTTCCGTGATGTCTGTTGCCAATTCTTGATTACCTAAATAAATTAAATAATCCTCTAAGCTATTATTTCCAGAACTAAATAAATTTTGAATCGTATTAATAGCTTCTAGACTAAAATCCTTAGAATAAGTCTGAGCATAAAGAGATTCTACACGATCTGGTAGAGGACCTCCTGAAAATATCCCTGCAGGAATACCAACTTTGTTTGCTCTAAAACCTTTTTCGGTGTAGTAAATTAGGTCGTTTACAAATAAATTCAATGCACTACTCGCCGTATTACCGGTGCTATTTACAAAAGTCTCACGATAAGAAGAAGTCCATTCTGTAAGTACTTGAGAGGTCAAATTAGACATGCGATCCACCAAGTCAGATAGATATTTACGCGTTGCATCTTCAGAAAGCGTCTCCGATTCAAAAAGCAAATATTCCACCGCTGGAAAACCAACCGCATCATTATTATTTACGGATTTCAAATCATAAGATCCATTAGAGATATTGGACTCTATATCTGTAATATTCGTTGGATAAACATTCATCTGAAAGGTCAACAATTCACTCTCAGCCGGACCAATATTAAAAACCTCTACTTTTTGCCAAGACATATAGGCAGATTTCCAAGCTTCTTGCAAGTCCTCTAGAGAAGAGGAACCAGCTAAGTATTGATCTTTAGAATTTTTCAATGCGCTTAGGTCGGCATTCAATTGCGTATATCCCGGAATGATAAATTGGTCTGCATAAGAGACCAACATTGCACCGCGATCAAAAGAATCCACGGGTTCTTCCGGAGTTTGCGGCTCTTCCCCTGTGGAATCACAAGAGAAGAGTGCAAACGCAAGTATTAACAAATAACTTATTTTTTTCATATATATAATTAACTTCCTGCTTGTTCTACTGTAAAGTCAAATTCTGCTGCAATAGCATCTGACATAGCATCTAAAGTTTCAGCAGTTACATCCCAAAAACCGTTTCCAGCTTCCAATTGAGAAATAAAATCATCTACTTGTGCTTTTGAAAGGTAAGGACTTGTTGTTCCTGGCTTTCTCGTAAACTGTAAACTGTAAATAAATCCAAATCCTTCCGATAAATCGTGGAATGCAGAGGCTTTGTCACTTTCTAAATTTCCTTTTCCTTGTTGTAGGTAATATACCGCACGAACACCGATGATTTTAGAAACTTCTTCGCGAATGATTTCCGCTTGCTGATCTCTAACTTCGTAGTTTTTAGCAACGATTGCTGCTCTACCCATCTTAAATGCATTGTAAATGTTAGCAGCGATACCAGTAAAATCTGGATCTCCTTCTACACGTGCCAAGTATTTATTTAAGAAACTATCTACTCCTAATTCAGGATTAGTCGCATCTGGTTCAGCTCCGTATAGGTATCCAAAAGCTTCATCCCACTTGTGCTCCATAGTAGTATAATTCTTATCTCCACTTAAAGTCTCGTTGTCATTATCTACTGTGTTTTCTCCAGCATCTAAAACTCCTGTACCTAAGTAATTGTTTAACATTTGGTCAGTCATCAACCCACCGATAAGAGACTTCGCAAGAGCTTGGTTATATTCTAAACCTTTAGCGTTCACATATCTAGTAGATCCTCCTCCTGCTTCTTGAATTTTACCAGCTTGACCTGCTGCTGCATCTGCAGTCCAGTTTGGGAATACTTCAGTAACTTGAGCAGAAATCCATCCGTCAAATTGCGTTTTAATTGCGTTTGCATCTGTTGCATTGGTATTGAAATAATCGTAAGATGCAGCAGTTTTACTTCTAACACTTTTGTTTGAGGCATTTAAAGATGCATCGCTGTAATCTTGAGCATTTTCCTCGTGATCAAACATATTTTGCAATTGCTCTGCAGTTGCCGTTTCGTCTTTAGTTGCAGAAATAAACTCCTCTGCCATTGCAATACGAGTAGACTGTCCACTGTAACTTACTGTGGAAGCACCATCACGTGTAAAAGAATAAGTTGCTGGAGCAACTACATCGTTGTTGTTATTTCCCTGGTTGTCGTCATCGTCTGAACATGATCCGAAAAGAATTCCGACAAAAGCGAGCGATAATAATTTAACTGTTTTCATTTATAATTGTTTTGATTGACTGATTTTTGCACAAAAGTACAGCCAACAATCGAATAAAAAAAATTATTTAGAATTAATCTTAATAAAATTTAATTACTCGAAAAACATTATCTTTAAAAGGTCTAAACAAATATAGGGTTTAAACTCCACAAATGAGTCGCAAGCTTTCGTTAAACTTACCACAAAACAAAAATAATTTTACCATCTGTTAGAAGATCACTTTAGAACCCAAATATAATCGGTATCATCAGTCCTGAAATTTGGGTGTTTAGAACCATAAGGGAGGTCGGCAATAGCAAACTCATTAACTCGCTTAATCAATTTAGGAATTGAGACCGAGCTCGTTGCTGTGAAGGTAATTAGGGAGCGAACCACAGCCTCTCCAAAATCGCCTGAATCTCCTTGCATTTTGGAATCAACAAAAATCTCTTTGGTCTGCTCCCAAAGGACATAATCGGTCCTGACCTCTCGAAGCATATAAGTCAAGGAAACCCAGGTCTCCCCGCTAATATCCTTATCCACATCGTTGACTTGGATTTGAAGAACGGCATCCGCGCCGAGCTCTTGAGGAAGCATTCCCCTTTTTTGAATGATATCCTGTGTGGGCTTATACGGCAGAACATAATAGCCTTTGTCTTGGAGCAACGGAATTAATTCTACTACAATTACATCCGATCTCTCTGCTATACCCAGGCCTTTTTGAACCGGTTGAATCAAAATAGTATTAGGCGGATTTTCATACATTGCAGGGAAGGCATTCCCTTTGGTGGTCTGCATGTGGTAGCGATCCGACTCTACTACCTTACGGGCACCACAACTGATAAACAAGAGAGCTATAAAAGCGTATTTAAGGATTTTCATAATTGTCTTTTAGGGCTTGAATCAAGGCGTAACTTTCAGGGTATAGCTGTATTTCCTTTTCAAAATATTGATTGGCAAGTTCTCGCTTTCCCTCGCGCAAGACGATATAAGCATATTCAAGATAGCTGCCCGGAGGAACCTTTAAATCCTTATCCTCATTTGCGGCACGAAAGCTTTGCAGTAATACTTTTTTCTGAAGTTGGGAATTACCCTCTAAATAAGCTTCATAAGCCTTGTCGTAATCTTCGTGGTAGTCATAATAGGTCTTTGGACTCTTGCAACTCCCTATTGCAAGCAGCAAAATAATATAGGTCAGGTTTTTAAGCATAAACAAATAGCTACAAAATTTGTACCGAAATACGCTATAGTCCAAACTTCTCTGGATTTTTCTTGAATTGTTTTTTCTCTCTCCGAGAAAACTCAGACTGTAGGATTTCGGGGTTCATAGTACTTAGATAAGAATGTCTATTCATCAGTTGAATTCGTCCTTTTTCGGTCTGGAAATAAGGATTTACATAAGCCCAAGCGAACCTTTCCTTTCCGTTGTC
>JBELHR010000022.1:0-16553 GCA_042091275.1 Flavobacteriaceae bacterium | reverse complement strand
CGGTCTGGAAATAAGGATTTACATAAGCCCAAGCGAACCTTTCCTTTCCGTTGTCGTCGTCTTCTATAATTCTATAATTGATGAAAAAATAAGTGCGATATTCACCAATATTATACTCCTCTGTCAAACCTATTTTGCTGTGAGGATAAACCGTATCTCCTAGCTCTACAAATATCTCATCTTTTTCAAAGGCACCGTAATTTGCAAAACTACCATCAGGATGTTCCACCATAACCGTATTTCGATCAGATGTAAAGTTCTTGCGGAGTTCAGGATCTATATCATGCTTATCCACAATACTAACAACAACTCCTTTTCGCATGGCCCGAATGGTATCCTGTCTCTCAGAACGAATTAAAAAGGCTGTCCAGTTTTCAGGCCTATCTCCATCTAAATAGACCTCGTTAAGATTGCTTAGGTGTTCTACTTGTACATGCTCTGATTTTGCTGTTGGAAGGACATAGGTTATGTCCTTATCTAATTTGGGGTCTATTTCACCTCGAATATAAGTAGTGCGATAAGCATAATTAATAGAACGATCTGAATTCACAGGATTCAAAGTAAATAATCTACCTGAATTACCTCTGAGCTCAATTTTTCGCTGTGTTGCATTAGAGTTTTCTAATTTCGTAAAATCCACAAATAAAGTGTGAGTCCCTGGAACATCCTTTGTATAAGAAAACACTACACTTTTATCATCTTTTCGCTCTGCGGACACATTAACTTTACCTCTTTGAGCATAAGTCGCTTGAAAAGTCAAGAGGAAAGAGACGATAAGGAGTTGAATTGTATTTTTCATAATTAGGGGTATTTGTTGTAATTAAATTTTCTGAAATATCGCATAAAATCGAACACTAGTCAAAGCATTTCGAGGATTAATTTTACACGTTTTTGACAGAGCAAATACCTTAATAGGATTGCAATACCCGAATCACCTCAGCCTTGTAGCTGCGACTAATAGTCAAGGTTTGATCCGCGATGAGCACCTGTTCGTGGGTGAAGGATTGAATTGCTGATAGGGAAATGATAAAAGAGCGATGGATTCGCAAAAATTGTTCTGCAGGAAGTTTTGCTTGCATAGCGGTCATTGTTTCTCGGGTCACTATCGTTTTATCCCGACAATGTATCTTGATATAATCGCTAAAACTTTCCAAATAAAGAATATCACTAAAAACTACTTTTTGCATTTGTCTATCCGCTCGAACAAAAATAAAATCCACTTCTTGTTTTGCTGGATTTGGATCCGAAACGGAGGCTTGAGCCGCCTGAGCATAGCGATTGACCGCTTGAGAAAGCCGATCAAAAGAAATGGGTTTTAGTAAATAATCTAAGGCTTGGAGATCAAAACCCTCTACAGCATATTCTCTATAGGCAGTGGTAAAAATGACTTTTATCCCCTTATTTATAGATTTGGCAAAAGCAATCCCCGAAATCTCAGGCATATTGATATCTAAAAAGACCAAGTCGACATCGCGTTGACTAATGATGTTAAAGGCCTCGATAGCATTCTGACATTTCCCGACAATTTCGATATGGTCCATTTTCATCAAATGCATCTCGATTATATCGCGAGCTATAGCCTCGTCATCGACTATCAAACAAGTTATAAATTTAGACATCGGCTATGTGTAATTTAAGTTGTACTCCGTAGATATTTTTATCTTGAGAAAATGTCAAGTCATAATTTCCGGGGTAGAGCAATTCAAGGCGCTTTGCAATATTTTCCAAGCCGATACCGTGAGAATTAGAGTCTTTTTCCAAATAGGTGTTTTTCATCTCAAAAACAATATTAGGCCCATCGCATACAAAGGAAATAGAGACGGACAAAGCTCCGTTAACGATGGAACCGTGTTTAAAACTATTTTCTACAAAAGGCAAAAATAGCATCGGAGCAAGACTGTAATCTCTTGCACAACCTGAGGATTGAAAATCCACTTGCAACGTTTCGTTAAAACGCATTTTCTCCAAACTGATATAATCTTGGATATGATTAATTTCCTCTGATAATGCAACTTTAGGTTTATCTATCTGATAGAGGAGATAGTCTAAGAGGTTAGAGAGTTTTAAAATCATTTCAGGAGTCAAATCTGACTTTTTCAAAGCAAAACCATACAAGGTATTGAGGGTATTAAACAAAAAGTGAGGATGAATCTGCATTTTCAAATAACTCACCTCCTGTTCCTTTAATAGTAGTTGCGTCTCTAGAATCTTGGTTTGTAAACCCTCGTTATAGATAGACTGCTGTTGACTTAATTTCAATAATTTAATCCCACTCAAAACCAGTACCACCAAATAGACACAAGTACTGACGTATAGGGCATTTCTGGAAAGCGCTTCGACCTTGGTAAATTGAAAATCAGAAAGGAAGGCAATGGCAAAAAAAACGGATAATAGAATCCCAAAAAGAGATAGCACAAAACAATAGAAACTATAAATTCCAAATTTAAAATATTGCTTGGTCAGAAAATATTCTGGTATCAAAAGATAAATCGCCACATAGGTTGTTCCTATAGTAACAGGCATCATAAAAACAGAAAACGATAAAACAGAACTATTTATGGTATTGTCGGCTCCAAAGGTAAAGCTGAAGAATAACAGAACGAGTATCCACAAAGTACTGTGAATCAAAATCCGCACAATAGATCGGCCGTAAATGTTTTTCACCTTAACCATAGTATTCTTTAAAACAATATTAAGGCATTTTTAGTTTAGAAGAATGATTTAGCGACGAATAACGAATTTTAAACGCGTTTTAGCATTTGAGTTAAAACGCCATAGAATTCTGTCATTGGTCGCATTTCTATTTTTCGAGTAAAAACTTGGCTTATGTTTGAAGTATTAATTCTAAAATCAATTTTTATGTTATCACAAGTTATTGCAAGTGTGGTTTTTAGTGAGGGAGGAATCGGAATGTATTTTATTCTTATCGCCCTGCTACTAGCTTTGTTTTTTGTGGCTATGGCCTTTGTTAAAAAGAAAAAATCAGCAGAGGAAGCCTCGAGGATGATACGCTTGGCAAGCGAATCTAGTTTGATTGCCTTGGTGTCCGGAATCTTAGCTTCCATCTTGGGAGTTATTCAGCTCTTTGATGTAATAGAATCCTTAGGTGATGTTGCTCCTCATATTTTTGGTGCAGGAATTAAGGTCAGTTTACTAACGGCAACTTTTGGACTATTTTCCTTTGTGATAGCTAGAATTGGAATTTTAGCATTTAAGTGGTCGGATAATACTTCGGCTGCACAATAGTAATTAGTCACTTTGTTTTTTTGTTTAAAGCAGACCTTCGGGTCTGTTTTTTTATGGATTAGGTTATACGAAATACAAAGGATACAAGGTTATCCTGTAAAACGATGTGAAACCGAAAAAAAAGCAATTATGAAACTATTTAAAACCTCAGTGCTAGGCCTACTAATTTTGTCGCTAAACCTAATATATTCTTGTAGTGACGAAATAGAGCAAAATCCTTCCAAATTTGATTTTAAAGCATTTGAAACCTATAAAGAGGTGGATTTTGTAACAATTCCAACTGAAATGTGGCAAGAAGACAACCCTCTTTTAAAATTTCAAAAGATAACAGATCTAGTCAATACAGAACTTAAAACCGACCTTGAGGTCAATGCCCTAGATCGCAGCTACCTCAGCAAACAAGAACAAAAGGAAGAGACGAATATAGCGGATTTTTTAAATGAAAATGACCTATTTCTCATCGAGATTTTTAAACGCGATCTAAAAGAGCGAGACTTCGATTTTGCCATGCAAAACTTTGAGATTGAGACACAAAATTTAGGATTGGATTCGGGAGAATTTTTAAAGTACAATAAAATTGCTAACTTATTACAGCTACTGTATCACAAGGACCCTGAGTTCTTTGACAGCCCAAAATCGAACAAATTCGCAAGGGGCGGAGACCCTTGTCGCGACGCAATAATTTCTTATAGTTTTGCCACCTTAGGCCTCGCCTCTTGTGGAGTAAACCCTGTTCTGTGTTATTTCGCTATTGCGAATAAAGTTCGAACTTTTAAGAATATGATTGATGCTTGCCAACAAAAATAAACTGCGATGTGATGGAAAATAAATTAATTAGAAACCTTTTCGGAATTGCTAGTATAGCTGCCTTTGGACTTTCGGCTCTCTATATGTTTAGATCTTTTAAAACCATGGGAGAGGACAGTGACGTTTTTAGTTTTAACAGTTCTCTTCTGTCCTCGTATTTAACCTCTTTAGTAATCTTTCTTTTTGTTTTGAGGAATCAGTATGTCAAAAGCAATGAGCAAGCAGGCCTCTTGTTTTCCAAAGCAGCTTTGATTAGTATTTTGGTCTATTATACCTTTGCAATAGAAATCCTAGCCTATAATCTAATTTCATTTAGTTTTTTTAAGAGTGGGTTTGCTGTAGAAAAAATAATCAGCCTGTCTTTTGTCTGTCTTTGTGTGGGACTCTTGGTTTATATGATTCGAGGAAAAGACCTAAAGATCAAGCAGCGGGATTAAAAGAGTAAATCTGCAGTAATTAAGCGGTTGGTATAAGAATTTACAGTTAGTCTTATGTTTTTGACGGTATTAGAAATATAGACATTCTTCCCTTTTTTTCGAGTTGCGTTTTATAATCTATCGTCTAAGAACGTTTTGGGCTGGTAAGTTTATCTCCCAAAGCGTAAAGTCCAAAAGCGAGGGCTATAAATAACAAACCAAAAGCCTCTCTTCCCTCTTCAATGTTTTTAGGGTCGCCTTTTCCCACTTCAAATCCTTCAAAATTACTCGGATATAGATAAAGAAAACCGATAAAAGCAATACTTGTAATGGCTAAAAGTGTCCATCGATTTAGTCTACCAAAGAGATAGAAAATAGAAAGTAAGGTCGCCGCACCATAAATTGAAATCCAAACTAAGGGATCGGGATCATTGTATTGTAGCCCTGCAGAAAGAGCAAAGAGCAAGACAAAGAGTATTCCCAAAATGTTAAATAGAAGACGCATAAGTGTTTATCTCTAAGATTTCGGAAAGTTAGTATTTGTTGCTTTGAAAACAAGGTATAAAATTTAATTTTTATCGTAAATACCGATTTACATGGACGAAATTAGTCGCTTATTTCTTATGTTTAGAGGGCAGAAATAAAACCTAACTAAATGTCCAATACCAATCCTAAAACTGGGGCTGAATATCCTTTTCAGAAACTGGTTTTTAGTAAATTATCTCTAGAGGAATCCCTTTGGCTGAAAGAGAATATTTCTCTTGTTGGTAAGGACGCTTTAGGGAGTAAATTTATACGCACCTATAGTTTAGTTTTTCGATTTATTTCTGAGGAAATTCCCGAGTGGACTGGCGAGGAAATCTTATTTTTAGAAGAGCAATATCCCGGTTTTTCAAAAAATAAATTCACCAAACAAACCCTTTGCAGGGCGGTTGTGATGTCAAAATTCCCTAAAGAAAACCGGAAAATCATTTTAAAGAGACTTTTAGAGAGCTGCAGTCTTAAAGAACAAGAAGACTTTTTTAAAAATTTGTACTTTTTAGAAGCTCCTGTTGAGTTGCAAAGTCTAGCGGAGGAGGGAATTCGGACCAATGTTGAAAATGTCTTTGATGCCATAGCGCTTAACAATCCCTATCCCACTAAATTTTTATCGGAGGGTGCTTGGAATCAAATGGTTTTAAAAGCTATTTTTATGGGGCGTCCCCTTTATAAGATTTATGATCTTGTGGAGCGACATTCTCTCAAGCTGGCACTTATAGCAAACGACTACATAAAAGAACGATGGGCTGCGAATCGCGAGGTTTCTCCGGAAATCTGGCAATTGTTTTCGGATTATAAAAACCCGGACTTGGAGATAAGTTTAAAAAAAGCCAAAACTTCCAAAAGCGAACTAGAGCGCAGAGCTGTAGAATTAGTCTTGAGAGAAACACCTTCAGGTAAAGCGTCCAAGACGAGGGCTTGGCTAGAATTAGGAATAGAATTTAATGAAAATAAACAGATATAGATATGCAATATATTGACCCACATATTCACATGGTTTCCCGTACAACGGATGATTATGAAGCGATGCGAGCAGCAGGAATTGTAGCCATTATAGAACCAGCGTTTTGGCTGGGACAACCCAGAACCTCGGTAGGATCCTTTCAGGATTATTTTAATTCTCTAGTGAATTGGGAACGCTTTCGCGCCTCTCAATTTGGGATAAAACACTATTGTACCATAGGCCTGAATTCCAAAGAAGCAAACAATGAAGCATTGGCGGAAGAGGTTATGGATTTGCTTCCCCTATACGCCTCCAAAGAAGGAGTTGTGGCCATAGGCGAGATCGGTTATGACGACCAAACAAAAGCAGAGGACAAATATTTTAGACAGCAGATTGAATTGGCCAAAGAATTGAATCTTCCCATTATGGTGCACACTCCACATCGCGATAAAAAGAACGGAACTCTAAAGAGTATGGATGTTATCAAAGAGCATGGCGTCTCTCCCTCTATGGTGGTTATCGATCACAATAATGAAGAAACGGTAAAAGATGTCTTGGACCGAGGGTTTTGGGCGGCATTTACGATTTATCCAAATACAAAAATGGGTAATGAGCGAATGGTGGAAATTGTCAAGCAATACGGTTCGGAGCGAATTATAGTGGACAGCTCAGCAGATTGGGGAGTAAGCGATCCCTTGGCAGTCCCAAAAACGGCCTCTCTTATGCAGGAGCGCGGGGTTTCCAGAGAGGATATTCATCTGACTTGTTACAAAAATGCCCTGGATGTCTATGGGCAAAGTGGGCAATTTAACGAGTCGGATTGGTTAAAGGACACCACAATTGAAAACATAGAATTGCTGCACGGAAATTCGGTTCTTAGAGGACAGGAGTTTGTCAAAAAAACCTATTCTAATATCATCAAAAACTAAAAATGCGTATCGCAGCCTATTTAAAAATAGCGCGTCCTGCCAATATAATAACTGCTATCTCGGATATTATTGCGGGATTTGCAATTGCAGGAGTACTATTTCAACCTTCCATGGAACTCCTTGGAGAATCTATGATTTTACTTCTTCTAGCCACCATTGGTCTTTACGGAGGCGGTATCGTATTTAACGATGTTTTTGACTTGGAGGAGGATAAGATAAACAGACCGGAGCGGGTTTTACCATCTGGACAACTTTCAAAAAAACAAGCTGTAATCTTTGGGACAGGACTGTTTAGCTTTGGTGTTGCATTTGCTTTTGCAGCCTCCACTTCGAGTGGCGTAATAGCCATTTTGATCACTGTATTAGCCCTTAGCTATGACAAGTATGGCAAACACCATTCTGTTTTGGGTCCAATCAATAT
Organism: Flavobacteriaceae bacterium; assembly: GCA_042091275.1. Lineage (GTDB taxonomy): Bacteria > Bacteroidota > Bacteroidia > Flavobacteriales > Flavobacteriaceae > JBELHR01. The sequence continues at coordinate 9,251 of JBELHR010000022.1, read as the reverse complement.
GGGGCTCTGTAGATCTATGAATCTCTTTTTAGGGATGAGTATTGTGGGAGATCGTATATCGGAGTTTTGGTTTATAGGTTTTATTCCGCTGGCTTTTGTAGCTGCCATAACTTTAGTGGGACAAAAGGAAGCACATGGAAATAACAAGAAATCTATTTTACAAGCCATTAGTTTGGATACTTTGGTGGTTTTGTTTTTTGTAGGCCTAATGCTACAGGGTTATTTGAATGTCTGGGCAACTATTCCATTCCTCGTATTTTGGTATGGCATCAATTTAGTTGCAAAAACAAAAGCCCTGGTTCAGAACACCCCAAAAAAAATTCAACTAGCCGTAAAAACTGGAGTCTTATCCCTTATTCCTTTAAACGCTATTTACGTTGCTGGTTTTTCTAATTGGTATTATGGCTTGATTTTAATTGGTTTGCTACCCCTATCTATTTTAGTGGCCAAATATTATTCCGTCACTTAAAATTAAGACTTATTTTAGAGCTAAAATCTAACAGCCCCCTATGGATAGAGTAATTAGACAAAAGTTTCAAGTCCAATTCAATTATAATATTTCCTTTACTCGAGGTGTTTTTGATCTAAACAACCCGCTGCTCTCTCATGTCTTGGATTCTGGAAACCCCAATAAAAAAGCCAAGGCTGTTGTGGTTTTGGACAAAGGAATGTTTGCTTGTCATCCTGGGCTCATACGGGATATAAAAGCTTATTTCCAATCCTGTTGCCCGGATATAGAGCTTATGGGCGAGGCACTGCTTTTACAAGGCGGAGAAGGAGTGAAAAATAACTGGACAGCAGTTGAAAAGGTTCTTCAGTTAGTGAACCAAGAGAAGATCGACAGACATTCTTATGTCATTGCTATTGGAGGTGGTGCAGTTTTGGATCTTGTGGGTTTTGCCAGTGCTATTGCGCACAGAGGAGTTCAAATTATTCGTATTCCTACCACGGTTTTGTCTCAGAACGATTCTGGGGTAGGTGTAAAAAATTCTATTAATTATTTCGATAAAAAGAACTTTCTAGGAACCTTTCAGCCCCCGTTTGCGGTGATTAACGACCAAGCATTTTTATCTACCCTATCGGATCGCGATTGGCGATCTGGAATTTCGGAAGCGATCAAGGTGGCACTGATAAAAGATCTCGCTTTTTTTGAATGGATTGAAGACAATGTCGATTTGCTGAGAAGTCGAAATCTAGACTGTATGAATCAGCTTATATTTACTTGTGCCCAATTGCATACCGAACATATAGCCCAAGGAGATCCTTTTGAGAAAGGGTCCTCTCGACCTTTGGATTTTGGACATTGGGCTGCACATAAATTAGAATACTTAAGCAATTATAAATTACTTCACGGAGAGGCGGTTGCCATAGGCATCTTAGTAGATTCTTGTTATTCTCATTATCTCGGTTATTTGACGGCGGAAGATCTAGAGCGAATTTTAAATTGCTTTAAAAACCTCGGCTTTGACCTGACTTGTTCCGAGTTGTTCGATCCTGAGGACAAAAACTCTATCAACCCAGCCTTGATTCAAGGTTTAGAAGAATTTAGAGAGCATTTAGGTGGAGAGCTTACCATAGTGCTGCTCCAGGAAATTGGCCAAGGTCAAGAGGTTCACCAAATGCAAGTCCCTTTATTGAACCAAGCCGTTCAAAAGATGTTATTCTCTGAAAAACAAGAAGACTTATGAGAGTGGGAAAATCAGGACATTTGAGCTATTGTAGCAATATTCATCCGGCGGAAACTTGGGAAGAAACCTTTAAAAACTTAGAGCTTTACCTCATAGGGGTAAAACAAGAGGTCTGCAAAGACCAGCCTTTCGGAATTGGTCTGCGACTCTCCAATCGAGCTGCTTTGGAATTGAGCGATAAAAAAACACTGGAGTCTTTTAAAATATGGTTGAGACAAAACAATTTATATGTCTTTACCCTAAATGGATTTCCCTTTGGTAATTTTCACGGAGAAGTAATCAAAGACAAGGTTCATTTACCCGACTGGACGACAGATTTGAGAAAGGATTACACCCTTTTGTTATTTGACATTTTGGCAGAACTCACCGAGGAAGATGGAAGTAGTGGAATTTCAACCTCTCCCCTCACCTATCGATATTGGCATAGTAGTGAGCAAGAATTGGAGGAGGTCAAAACTAAGGCTTGTAAGCAGCTTATAGCTGTTGTATATCATTTGATGCAGATCAAAAAGAACAGCGGAAAAAGTATGCACTTGGACATAGAGCCCGAACCAGATGGGCTGCTTGAAAATTCTGAGGAGTATGTGGCCTTTTTTAAAGATTATCTGCTAGACCAAGGGGCGACATTTCTTCAAAAGAAAAGTAATTGCAGTCTAAAAGAGGCCAAAGATGCCATAAGAGAACACATTCAACTTTGTTGGGATGTTTGCCATTTCTCGATTGCTTATGAAAGGCCTTCTAGCATTTTAGCAGAGCTAAAAAAGGAAAATTTAAAAGTCGGTAAGATTCAGATCAGTGCCGCCTTGAAATGCAGATTGACTGAGGACAATAACATGGACCAATTACAAAGCTATCTGCGACCCTTTGACGAGGCAAATTATTTGCATCAAGCAGTGATACAAACCAATGGAAATAACTTTTTAAAATTCCCGGATTTAAACAAAGCCATAGCTGCTATGGATACTATGGAAACAGAGGGTAGCGCAGGATTTAAAGAACTCAGAACCCATTATCACGTTCCGGTATTTTTGGCAGAATATCAAAACTTACAATCTACTCAGGACGATATTATAGAGACCTTGGACCTTTGGAAGCAAGAGGAATTTACGGATCATTTGGAAATAGAGACCTATACTTGGGAAGTATTGCCCGATCAGATGCAAACCGATATAACTACTGCGATTACCCGAGAACTTAATTGGGTAAAACAGGAAATTGGAAAACTAAAATGAAACAAACTGTTGTAATTAATGTAGTTGGACTGACCTCTAAAATTTTAGAAGAAAACCCGAATTTGTTTATTTCCAAGTGGTGCAATAAGGACAAGGAATTATCCCTTATAGAGCCTGTTTTGCCCGCTGTAACTTGTAGTGCTCAAACTACTTATTTGACCGGAAAATGGCCTTCGGAGCACGGGGTGATTGGCAATGGCTGGTATAATAAAGAACAATCGGAGGTGCAATTTTGGAAACAATCTAACAAAATAGTCCAAGCACCCAGTATTTGGGAGGAGGCACGAAATAGAAATTCAGATTTCACCTGCGCCAATATGTTTTGGTGGTTTAATATGTATTCCAGTGCAGATTACTCGGTTACTCCTAGGCCGCAATATTGGGCCAATGGTCTAAAAAAACCCGACTGCTATAGCCAACCTAGTGGTCTCAGAGACGAATTACAAGATAAATTTGGGATATTCCCTTTGTTTGACTTTTGGGGACCAAAAACGAGTATCAAATCCAGTAAGTGGATTGCAGAAGCATCCAAATATGTTTCGGACAAATACGAGCCTACCCTACAATTGATTTATATTCCTCACTTGGATTATGGATTACAAAAATTCCCAGAGGGCTCCAAAGAGGTCCAAAAGGATATCACAGATTTGGATCGACTCCTAGAAGACTTGATTGCCTATTATGAAAACAAGAATATCCAACCCGTTATTTTATCCGAATACGGTATTTCTCCGGTTTCCAAACCCATTCACCTAAATCGAGTATTTAGAAAAGCAGGACTCTTAAAAATTCGCGAGGAGCAAAACAAGGAGTTATTAGATGCGGGAGCTAGCGACGCTTTTGCCATAGCGGATCATCAAGTGGCTCATATATATTGTAGCGAAGATCGCGAAGGCCATGTCTTGGAGCTTTTAAAACAAACCGATGGTATAGCAGAAATTTTAGATAAGCAAGAACAGATTAAAAGAAAGGTCTGGCACAAGCGCTCCGGAAATTTTATGGTTATTGCTTCTGAGGCTGCTTGGTTTACTTATTATTATTGGATGGAGGATTCCAAGGCTGCAGATTATGCCAGAACGGTAGCCATACACAACAAACCCGGTTACGATCCCGTCGAGTTATTCTTTGACCCTGAAAAAAAGGGTATAACCTTAAGAGCAGTAGGTAAGCTGATTTTAAAAAAACTTGGCTTTCGGGTGTTATTCAACCTCATCCCTTTAGACGCCAATTTGGTGCAAGGTTCTCATGGAAGAGTTGCTGTAGCAGACTCTCAAAAACCGATTTTTGCCACGAGAGGAAATAGCAAAAAAAGACTAGAGGGCATAGATATCAAAGATCTCATCTTGTCTTGTGTTTTTGACTAATCCCAGTATTTACAGGGCCTAAAGGCTAATGTCGTAAAAGTGACGCAGGAGTGTTTGGCTTTTTCTATGGATTTGTTCCATCTAGGTTTTATTTTTATAGAAACTTAAAAAACCAAACTCATGAAAAAGCTATTCTTTACTCTGTTACTTACTTTAACGATACTTCCTGCAATTGGTCAGACCTCTACTTATTACAGTACAGATGGAAACAATCGGATAACGGAAGAGAAACTAGAAGAGTATAAACTGGAATTAAAGAACCGTTTTACGGAGTCTTTAAATAAAGAAATGTTTGTTTATGCTGTCGAGAAAGAACGCGAGATTATAGGAGATTCTCTTGTTATACAGGTCACATTTGACATCCGTAATGAGGACAGTGCTCCTAAAAAGGATCCGTTGACACAACTCATCGGTCAAACTCTAAAGGACAATCCCATGTTATTGAACGGCAAGCCTACTTTGGTGAATTTTTGGTTTACCTCTTGCCCTCCTTGTATAGATGAAATGCCGGTACTCAATTCAATTGCGGAGCAGTATGCAGAGGACTATAATTTTGTTGCTATTACCTATGAAAGCCAAGAAAAGGTGGATGCCTTTTTAGAAAAACACGAATTTAATTTTGAACATTTTACAGACGCTCAAGCGTTTATTGATCAAATTGGTATTAGTGCTTATCCAAAAAATGTTATTTTAGACGCCCAAGGTAACGTAAAACAAGTTTTGGGGGGGATTGCTTATATCAGTAATGCAGACAATGGTGAAGCAGGCGCACTAGAGATGGGAGACGGAGAAGATTTGATTCGCGCTTTGGAGTCTCTGAAATAAACTATTTTTTTGAAGATTTAAACAGGAGCTCGCCGTCTTTGGTGAGCTCTATTTCATTTCCCTTCCCTCTTAAGTCATAGTGCTCATTAGCATACCACATTCCAGAGGCCGCTCTTTGCTGGGTCAATTCTTCCTTGAGATCACCGAGCACAATAGTCATGGTAGACTTCGTTTTATCAAAAGTATAGAGTAAGATACTTCCTGAGGAACCTTCTACGGTATAAAAGTCTTTTTCCCCGGTTGCTTTATCTTTATTATCTATTCCACAGGAGGTGGTCGCAAAAGCGATTAGCAAAATATAGAGAATACCAGTTTTCATTTTTTAAGTAAATATAAGCAAAGTAGCGCATAACAAGAGTCTAGTAATAGGTGTACGCTCTCTGGTATATAAACTCAGGAGTATCGTTGCGATAGACAGTTTTATGAATCCAGTTTCCAGACGAATCGTATTGATAAGAATAGGAGAATTTTTGTCTGAGCTTTGTATCTGCGTAATATCTTGTTTCGGTCAATGGATTTCCTTGGTCATCACGAGTATAATAGAACTTAGTTATCAAGCTTAAATCTCCTGCATAACGAATATAAACTTTGACTTTTCCCGCTTTGTCATATTGATAATCGTATCTCTCCTCTAACTGATCCTCTTTGTAATAAAGTTCCGTCCTGGTGTTATTTCCTATGGAATCGTATTGGAAGGTTTTTATTTGATCGACTCTACCGTTGGGCTGGTACCGAATGGATTTTGTTTTGTTCCCCCTATCGTCATAACTATAGGTCTCTTTTCTATACACTCCTCCACTTGCGTTGTGCTCGCTATAAACTATTAAATTATTGGCTTTATCGTAGGTATAGCTAGCAACAAGTAATTTCTTTTCTTGTCCGAGGCTCTCATAGGTTTTGCTGAGGTTTCCCTCAGAATCGAAGGAATAGGTATAGGCTCTACATTCCTCCTTTTCTTTGCAGTACTGCTCTTGGACTTTATTCCCTTTTGGATTGTAGGTATAGCTTATCGTGGTGTTGGGATTGTCTCGGGAATCGTATTGAATGTATTCTGTTCTATTTCCTTTTGGATTGTAGAAGGTTTGGTGGTGGTCTCCGGGATAATTAACCCTAAGTCTGCCTTTGACAACCTTATTCGAATGCTGTTCTGCTGTATAGCAACTTTGCTTATAGAATTTTACCTGCCCTTTTAGCTGATCTTTAGCTATGTCGTTTTCTTTTGATTTTGAGGTACAACTGAGCAATAAAGCAGCTATCAAAAGCATAAAAAAAGAGCGCTTGTATGGTAAATAAAATCTTTGCATATCGGAGTGTTTTACTGGTTTTGAAATTAAAAGAAAACCGATGGATTTGCAAATATTAAAGAAATTGAAAGCAAAAAAAAGGGAGCAATAAGCTCCCTTTAAATTGTTTTCCCTAGCTCGGACTATAGTGCAAACATTACACCTAGACCTAGATTAGCAAACGATCCTCCATCAAGACTTACACTTGAATACGAAAAACTCAAGGAAGCTTTTTCGCTTAAATTATAAGCGAGCATTGGTCTAATATAAAATCCGCCATCATTTCCATCAGGACCCAAACCTATAGCGTATCCCATATCTGCTCCTAGACTAAACTGATCCGAAATAGCATATCTACCTGCTGCTGCAAGCGGCAAGAATGAAGTATTAGGAATCTCGCCTTCTATAGTTTCGCCGAAAAAATCCTCAGAGAACTCTTCTCCAAAATACAGGGAGTATCCGGAAGCAATTCCATATGAAAATTTTGTGTCAGACTCGAACATGTAGTTCACATCAATTCCCAATGCGAAATTGAAAAGACCATCTGTATCTCCTACAGGAAGTCCTAAGTTTACTCCGGCGCTAAATTGTGCGTTAGCATTAAATCCTAATGTGATAAACGCAATAAATAAAATAATTTTTTTCATGGTAGTAAGGTTAGTTAATTAATTAATTATGCTGGCAATCTATAAAATTGTGAAGCATAAAACCAAGTATTAAAGCTTTTTTTTTAGTTGTTCTTTTTTTATTCAACTAGTTTATTTGAAAATTCATCAACTGGCTGCGCTAGGTATCGATCGAAATATTCGATTAATTTACCAAATAGATAGCGATCGTAATACTGCTCGCGGCTCCATGCATGGGTCGCTCCCGGCGCAAATGCAAAGTCAAAATCCTTACCCTGTTTAATGAGTTCTTCAGCCAATAGGGCCGTAGTCTTAAATGGAACTACATGATCTTGCATACCGTGGATAAACAGCAATTTATCTTGAAGATTCGCTGCGTAATTGAGTGCTTTTCTTTCGAATACCTCAGGATTCGTCTGGGGAGTGCGAACAATCGCAACATCATCTGTCCCAAAGAATACTGGGTCTACAGCTGCAGCTGCAGCAACCCCCACTTGGAACAAGCCGGGCTTCTTTAATAGCGAGTAAACGGAGAGTGTACCACCGTAACTACTACCCCAGATACCGATGCGATCGGGGTCTACATAATCCAGGGATTCCATATAGGCAACCGCACTTGCATAATCCTCTAGGTCCTGATCGGCAAAACCTAGAAGAAACTCTTCTCGGAATGCTCTACCATAACCGTTGCTACCTCGCGAATCTACCTGAATAACAATATATCCCTTATCGACCATTAGCTGCTGTACGAGGCTATAGTTACCAGCCCAGCGGTTCCTCGCTGTATTGGAGTAAACAGGCCCAAAAATCACTGGATACTTCTTGCCTGGTTGCATATTGCTTGGTTTCATAATCCGGGCGTGTAACGTGTAGTCATCCACAAGACTCGGAAAACTGACGTATTCGGCACCCACCCAATTTCTCTCGGTGAAGGCGGGTAATGGCGAATGGGTTATTCGCTTGGTACTACCTCCCTTGCTGTTTAAAACATAAAGTTCTGGAGGTGACGTGTCGTTACTATGCATGTACACCAAGTTCTGGCCATCTGGTGAAGGGTAGCCAACGTTTCGACCAGCCAAAGGCGTCACTTGTTCCGGTACCCCTCCAGACCCATTCAAGCGATATAGGTGTTGTTCGTATGGGTTGACACCATTGCCCGTATAAAACAGATTATCGCCCGCGATGTTTGGAGCGGACAGCACATCGTAAGAAGGATCTGTCAGAAGTTGTGGGCTACTCTCAGAGCTTGATGGATCGATAGAATACAGCCCATAGCGATCTCCCATATCGCTTAAGAAAACAACCTTGTTCCCATCTGGATGCCAATTAGATCCAAAGGATGTATACATACGACTCTCTCGGACACCACTCCAAATCTCGCGTGGTTGATTTTCTCCGGGAGTGAGGACGAATAATTTACGTGCAACTGCATTGTCAGATGCCACATCCACGAGCAGAGCGCCTGTCGGTGACCAGTTAAAGTCGATGATTTGGTTGGCACTCGGGTCTGGTAAATCTAGATATACTAGCTCACTGTTTTCTATAGCGAGCAAGCCAACCCTACGAATCTCGTTTGCATCGCCAGGGTAACTTCTGCGTACTTCGTTGGGATTGGTCTCGGCAGCGAGGTAATTTGGGAATGGGACCTTTCGCATCTCTTGTCTGTCCACCGAGTGAAACACAATTGTCTTGCCGTCTGGAGACCATTTGTAGGTTGGCCCACTCCAAATCCCTGGACCGATTTCGCGTTCCGGGCGGCTATAGCGACCCTTCCCTAAGCTCGATAGACTAGCAATACCTATCTCAGTGAGCTGGCGATTTTCTTTGGTATCGAGGTCCGCAATCCAAAGATCCCCCTTGCTTATATAGGTCACTTGATTGCCCTTTGGAGATATCGATAGGTTATGTGCACCTGCCTCTACAGTCATCCATTGGAGATCTTCTCCTCCTCGCAGCCTTGTCTGCCAAAGGCTGTTCCCTCTTAGGCTAATTATCGTGTTTTTGTCCGACCAGACCATATCGCGCACTGATGCGGATTCCGTATCGGAAATGAGGCGTACTTCCTCCCCATCACTTGAGGAAACCCAGAGACCACGTCCTGAAGTTCCCGGTTCACTCCAGGAGAAAGCGAAGTGCCTGCTGTTCGATGCCCACACCGGTCGAGAGGGGGTAGTTCCCGTCAGTTTTGGTGTTGCGAAGATAGCATCCAGGGTGAGATTAGATTCCTGTGCTG
>JBELHR010000021.1:0-32128 GCA_042091275.1 Flavobacteriaceae bacterium | reverse complement strand
AACCCAGGACCCTCTCCTTAAAAGGGAGATGCTCTACCAACTGAGCTACCCGGTCATGCAAAAAAATACTTGATTTGCGGGTGCAAAGATACGTCCTTTTTACAATAAAACAAGGTATTTTTTTATTTTGTTTGCCCCAAATAAGCTTGTCTAACTTTCTTAAATAGCTCGGAGCTGTAAACAAAATTAACAACGGCTTCATTATCAGTTCTAAAAATATCCTCAGAGGTTCCCTCCCATGCTTTTAGACCTTCTTTTAGAAAGATGATTTTTTGTCCAATTTGCATAACAGAGTTCATATCATGGGTATTTATCACCGTCGTAATATTGTATTCGTGGGTGATTTCCTGAATCAAATTATCGATGAGAATAGATGTCTGGGGATCCAAACCAGAATTGGGCTCATCGCAAAATAAATATTTCGGCTTCATCGCTATAGCTCTTGCAATGGCGACCCTTTTTTGCATACCACCAGAGAGCTCTGCTGGTAATTTAGAATTTGAATTTTCCAAGTTTACTCTATTCAAAACAAAGTTTACTCGATCCAACATGGCCTCATTGCTATCGTTAGAAAACATTTTCAAAGGAAACATAACATTTTCTTCCACGGTCATGGAATCAAAAAGAGCTGAACCTTGAAATACCATTCCTATCTCCTTTCTCAGCTCTCTTTCTGTCTTTAAGCTCATATCTGAAGTAGAGACATCATCGTAGAGAATAGCGCCAGAGTCGGGCTTATACAGACCCAAAAGACTCTTGAGAAGCACCGTTTTTCCCGCTCCACTTTGACCGATAATCAAAGAGGTTTTACCCTTTTCAAAAGAAGCTGAGATACCCTTTAGAATTAGCGAATCGTCAAAACCCTTTGTAATATTATTAACCTCTATCATTAGCCTAAAAGTGTTTGCGTTAGAAAATAATTGAGCACAACTATTACCACCATGGTCCAGACAACGGCTTTGGTGCTGGCTCTTCCCACCTCCAAAGCTCCTCCTTTGACATAGTATCCGTGATAAGAAGGAATAGTAGTTATACAAAATGCAAATACAATAGTCTTGATTATTGCATAGAGTAAAAAGAAAGGATTAAAGTCTAATTGAATACCTTCAAGGTATTGGCCCGCGGTAAACAACCCAGTTAATTGTCCCGCATAGTATCCTCCTAAAATACCGAAGAACATAGAAATCGTAATCAAAAATGGATAAAAGAATACCGCTGCGATAACTTTAGGTAAGACTAAAAAATTCAAAGAGTTCACACCCATTATTTCAAAAGCATCAATTTGCTCAGTAACTCGCATAGTTCCGATACTCGAGGTGATATAGGAACCAACTTTTCCCGCCAAAATAACAGAGATAAAAGTCGGAGCAAATTCAAGAATCATACTGCGTTTGGTGGCAAATCCAATTAAGTATTTTGGGATAAACGGAGAATCCACATTCAACCCAGTTTGAATCGCGACCACCCCACCTATAAAGAAAGAAATAAAAACAACGATTCCAACAGACTTTAGACCCAAATCATCTATTTCCCTATAGAATGCCTCTTTAAAAACCTTCATGCGCTCTGGTTTGGAAAAAACCTGCTTAAGCATCATAAAGTATTTTCCGATATGCTCAATATTATTCATATTGGTAAAAATATTAAAAACCTTTTAAGGGTTTGCCATTATTAACCTAATATTTACATGCTAGTAGGTAAATATTGTAACTTTGAAACTCACAATTTTAAAAGTAATGAAGAGAATAATACTGGCTCTATTAGCCCTGTCAGCTTGCAATACCAAACCAAATCAAGAGGAAATTACAAGTACCGATGCTCCAAAATTAGTCGTAGGCGTTGTCGTTGATCAAATGCGCTATGATTATCTGACAAAATATGTCAATCACTATTCTGAAAATGGTTTTAAACGACTGGTCAGAGAAGGATATAACCTAGAAAATGCACACTACAACTTTATACCGACCAAAACAGCAGTGGGACATGCCTCTATTTTTACGGGAGCAACACCAGCCGACCACGGAATAATCGCTAACGATTGGTACGATAGATTTGAATCAAAAAGTGTTTACTGTGTAGACGATTTTAATTTTGAAACAATAGGAGCCAGTTCAGGTGGTCAAAAATCGCCAAAGCGCATGCAGACCACTACACTATCGGATCAGTTAAACTTGGATCAAAACTTTAGAGGTAAAGTTATAGGTATTGCTATAAAAGATCGCTCTTCAATTCTTCCTGCTGGGCACACTGCAAATGCTGCATATTGGTTTGTGGGTAAAGATTTGGGACATTTTATAAGTTCCTCCTACTATATGGATGAGTTACCAAATTGGGTAACAGAATTTAATGCCGAGAATAGAGTAAGCGCGTATCTCGATAGAGGTTGGGACACCTATAGTCCAATAGAAACTTATATCGAGTCAACTGCAGATGACAATAGCTATGAAGGGGCTTTTAACGGAAAAGACAAAGCGGTATTCCCATACGATTTAAAAACCCTCAAAGAATTCAACGGCAATTTGGATTTGATAAAAGAAACTCCATTTGGCAATAGTATTACAACTGACTTTGCATTGGCTGCAATAACTCATGAGGAGTTAGGAAAAGGGGATTTTACCGATTTTCTAAGTATCAGCTATTCTTCGACGGACTATGTCGGTCATCAATTTGGAGTAGACTCTAAGGAGGTACAAGACACCTACGTGCGCATGGATAGAGAAATAGAAAAACTTCTAAATCATCTCGATCAAGAGGTTGGTAAGGGTAATTATACCTTGTTCTTAACTGCAGACCACGCGGCAGTTCGCGTTCCAAATTATTTAAAGGACAATAATATACCTGCAGGCTATGTTTCTAATTCCAATTTAAAGTCCTTTATTGACGAATTGATCCAGAATAAATTTAAATTAAGTGGTCTCGTGGAAAACATATCAAACGAACAGGTTTTCCTAAACAGAAAATTGATTTTAGCAAAGGGACTAGATTTGGGAGAAGTAGCTGATTTTGTAGCTCAAGAATTGGTAAACTTCCCAACAGTATACAAAGCAATAAGCGGTAATAATCTACAAAAATCGTATATAGGAGATGGTATTTTAGGAAGATTGCAAAGAGGGTATAATCAAAAATATTCGGGAGATATTCTCTATATCAATATGCCAAGCTATATAAGTTATGGTCCTACGGGATCAACTCACGGAAGTGGTTACAACTACGACACGCATATTCCTATGGTGTTTTTTGGAAATGGTATCAAATCCGGCGGAAGCTCCAAAGAATACTATCCAATTATAGACTTGGTCCCTACCATAAGTAGAGCCTTGGACATCTCTCTACCAAATGGCAGTAGTGGTAAAATAATTAGTGAAGTTTTAAAATAAAAAAAGCGACCTGATGGTCGCTTTTTTTTGTGATTTATATTTGAGTATCAATATCCCAAGCTTCTAGGTATTCCGCGACGCGTTTGACAAACATCCCTCCTAGCATCCCGTCCACCACACGGTGATCATAAGAATGAGATAAGAACATTTTGTGACGGATTCCAATAAAATCTCCATCTGGAGTTTCAATAACCGCAGGAACCTTTCTAATCGCTCCTAAAGCGAGAATGGCAACCTCTGGTTGATTTATAATTGGTGTTCCCATTACAGAACCAAAAGATCCCACATTGGTAACGGTATACGTCCCTCCTTTAATATCATCTGGTTTCAAAGCATTATTTCTCGCTCTGTTAGCTAAATCATTAACCGACTTGGTCATTCCAACTAAGTTGAGCAAATCTGCATTCTTTATAACTGGTACGATTAAATTACCGTTTGGAAGTGCTGCTGCCATTCCGAGATTTACCGATTTCCTTTTGATAATTTTATCGCCATCTACGGAAATATTAATCATTGGATAATCTCTAATAGCTTTTGCTACGGCTTGCATAAAAATCGGAGTATAGGTTATTTTTTCTCCTTCTTTTGCCTGAAATGCATCCTTTACCTTAGCCCTCCATTTAACTATATTGGTGACGTCCACCTCAATAAATGACTGGACATGGGCAGAGGTTTGAAGGGAATTGACCATATAGCCTGAGATTAATTTTCTCATGCGGTCCATTTCTATAATTTCATCCCCACCGTTGACAGATACTGGAACAGAAACCTCCACTTTAGACTTGGCCACGGCAGGTTTTTGAATAGGTTCAGCTACAGTCGAAGCAGCTCCTCTATTATCCAAAAATTCTAAAATATCTTTTTTTGTTATTCTACCTTCCTTTCCACTACCTGTAATAGCATCGAGTTCGGAATCACTTATATTTTCAGCATTAGCTATATTTCTCACTAAAGGAGATAGAAATTTACCCGATTCAGTAGATTTACTTCGGATACTATCCGTTGCAACGATCATTTCCTGTTCTAGTTCTTGTGCCGCCTCAGGAGCGTCTTGGACCTCTTTTGTTTCTGTCTTATCTGATTGACTTGTAGTATCAGGAGTATCTTCACCTCCTTCGACTTCGATTACCGCAATTGTCTCTCCTACTTGCACCACACTATCTACATCAAATAGAATCTCTTTTAGAACTCCAGATACCTCCGATGGAACTTCGGAATCTACCTTGTCAGTAGCAATTTCAACTAGAGCCTCATCCTGATCAATTGTATCACCAACTTGTTTTAACCAAGAAGTAATAGTTGCTTCTGCAACACTCTCTCCCATTTTAGGAAGTTTTAATTCGAATTGAGACATATGTAAATTGTTTTTTGCGAATTTAATAAAAAAATACCTATTTAAAAATGCTGAATTAAATTTAAAGCATCAAAAAAGCGATTTTAGTGACAATTCAAAAAATAATACTAACTACTAATAGATACTCTAAAAGGTGATTTCACCAAATTTAAGCTATGTTTTCTGAAGAATCAAGCTTTAACCAATCTTTTGGCTTTGCCAAGACCTCGAGTAAATAAGATTCCAAAGAATTGGGTTTTGCTTGAAAATCATAGCGCCATTGGACTTTAGGAGGAAGACTCATTAGAATACTTTCAATCCTACCATTGGTTTTAAGACCAAAAATAGTCCCCCTATCGTGAACCAAATTGAACTCTACGTATCGTCCGCGTCTAATCTCTTGCCAATCCTTTTGTTCGGGAGTAAAAGACATAGGACTTCTTTTCTCTACTATGGGCACATAAGACTGTAAAAAAGAGTCTCCCACAGATTTCACAAAATCAAAATGATCTTGCATGGACTTCTCTTCGGATTGTTTTAAGTAATCAAAAAACAAGCCTCCAACTCCCCTAGCCTCATTTCTATGGGTATTCCAAAAGTACTTGTCACAGTGCTCCTTAAACTTAGGATAATACTGGGAATCCGACGCATCACAAGCATTTTTGCAGGTCTGATGAAAATGTATTGCATCTTCATCGTATAAGTAATAAGGAGTCAAATCCTGCCCTCCTCCAAACCAGGAATCGGCGATTTGACCCTGCTCGTCATACATCTCAAAATAACGCCAATTGGCGTGAACTGTCGGAACATGAGGATTATTTGGATGTAGCACTAGAGATAAACCGCAGGCAAAAAAGTCCGCTTGCTCTACTCCTAATTTATCTCTCATGAGTTTTGGGAGTTCTCCGTGAACTGCAGAAACATTGACCCCTCCCTTTTCAAAAATTCTTCCTTCGGATAAAACTCGAGTTCTTCCACCTCCGCCCTCTGGTCTATCCCATAGGTCTTCGACAAATTTCGATTTTTTATCGAGAGCCTCTATCTCACCGCAGATTTCATCTTGCAACTTATATATGTACTCTAGAAATTTATCCTTGAACGAATCCATTAGCCTACTCGATATTCTTTTACTGCATCTATAAATGCTTTTGCATTATCCAATGGGATATTTGGAAGAATTCCGTGACCGAGATTTACGATATATTTATCCTTTCCAAAACCGTCAATCATTTGCTTTACTTGCTTCTTTATCTCTGCTGGTGGCGAAAAAAGTCTTGTAGGATCAAAGTTACCTTGAAGCGTAATTTGTCCTCCGCTAAATTTACGCGCCAATTCTGGACTAATTGTCCAATCTACTCCAAGAGCCGAAGCTCCGGATTTAGACATTTCTTCCAAAGCAAACCAACATCCTTTACCAAAAGCAATAACCTCTGTTTGCGGGCGTAATGCATCTATTATTTGCTGTATATACTGCCAAGAAAATTCTTGATAATCCACAGGAGACAACATTCCTCCCCAAGAATCAAATATTTGAACAGCATCCACTCCTGCCTCAACTTTGGCTTTGAGATATGCAATAGTTGTATCGGTAATCATCTGAAGTAATTTGTGCGCAACCACCGGTTGGGTAAAACACAATTCCTTGGCCTTATCAAAATTCTTTGAACCCTGCCCTTGAACACAATAACATAAAATAGTCCATGGGGAACCCGCAAAACCGATTAGAGGAACTTCGTCGTTCAACATTTCTTTGGTAAGCTTAATGGCATCCATCACATAGGATAAAGCGTCGTTTACATCGGGAACAATCACGCGATCTAAATCTTGCTGAGAACGTATCGGATCTGGTAACCAAGGCCCAATTCCCGCCTTCATTTCGACGTGAATATTCATAGCTTGAGGAATCACCAAGATATCAGAAAACAAAATGGCAGCATCCATACCATATCTTCGAATGGGCTGTACCGTTATTTCAGCAGCTAATTCTGGAGTCTGACAACGAGTAAAAAAATCGTACTTATTTTTTAACTCCATAAATTCTGGCAAGTACCTTCCTGCCTGTCTCATCATCCAAACTGGAGGACGTTCTACTGTCTCTCCTTTTAGAGCTCTTAAATATAAATCGTTCTTCAACATAATTATTCTTCTTTCATATTAGCAACCGCCTCCATAGCTTTATCTATGGCCTTGCTCGTCTTTTCTAAATCCTTTTTGTTTAAGGTAGAAGACAAAAACCAAGCCTCAAATTGAGATGGAGGTATAAAAACTCCGTGTTCAATTAATTTCCAAAAGAAAACAGAAAACTGATCTGCATTACATTTTTGAGCATCCTCAAAACAAGTAACCGCCCCATCTGTGAAAAAAGGATTTATCATCGATCCAAAAGAATTGACTTGTACCGATACTCCATATTTTTTTGCAGATTCAAAAATAATGGTCTTTAGAAGATCCGCTATATTTTCAAATTTCTCATAAGGACTTTGTTTGTGCAATTCCTTTAAAGTAGCGTAACCCGCTGCCATAGCAACTGGGTTGCCCGAAAGCGTTCCCGCTTGATACATATCACCAAGAGGAGCAACTTTATTCATAATTTCATTCCTCGCTCCATATGCGCCGACAGGAAAACCACCTCCGATTACTTTTCCGAGACAAGTTATATCTGCTTCCAAGCCCAAAAGCTCTTGTGCACCACCAAACTTAGATCTAAAACCAGTCATAACCTCATCGGCAATAATAAGTGCTCCATGGGCTTTGGCCAGTTCTTGAATCCCCTTTAGAAATTCACTATCCGGCACAACAACTCCCATATTACCAGCTATAGGCTCTAGGATAATCGCTGCGATATCTTTGTGTTTTTCGAATTGGGCTTTTACGCTTTCAAGATCGTTAAACTTGGAGATTAGGGTGTTTTTTACAGCCTCTTTAGGGACTCCGTTTGAACCCGGCATACTCAAGGTTGCCAAACCGGAACCAGCAGCTACCAATAGCGCGTCTGCATGACCGTGATAACAACCTGAAAATTTTATAATCTTGGATTTTCCAGTAAAAGCTCTAGCCAATCTCAAAGCAGAAAATACAGCTTCTGTCCCTGAGTTTACAAATCGAACCTTATCCATAGTAGGAAAAGCATCACAGATTAATTTAGCTAGTTTGATTTCGCCCTTAGTCGAAGCTCCAAACGAGAAACCATTTTTTAAGGACTTTCGTACGGCTTTTAAAACTTTCTTATGTCTGTGACCAATCACCATAGGTCCGTAAGACACTACATAGTCCACATATTTGTTACCATCGACATCGACGATAGTACTATCTTTTGCTTTTTTTATAAAAAGAGGATTCCCTCCAACAGAATTAAAAGCTCTTACCGGAGAATTTACAGCTCCAACAAGATTAACTAATCCTTCCTCGTAAAGTTTTTCAGATTTTTTAAAGTCCATTATCTATCTTTTAAAATTCTCGCTACTTCTTTCGCAAAATAACTTATAATAATATCGGCCCCTGCTCTTTTCATAGACAATAGAGATTCCATCATTACGCGTTCTCCATCTATCCATCCTTTTTCATCAGCAGCCTTAATCATCGCATATTCTCCACTCACGTTATAACAAGCAATCGGTTTATCGAAGTTGGATTTCAAATCACTGATCAAATCCAAATAAGACAGTGCTGGTTTTACCATTAAAATATCAGCACCCTCTTGATCGTCTATGCTCGCCTCTAAAAGACCTTCTTTCCGATTGGCAGGATCCATTTGATAGGTTCTTCTATCTCCAAAACTCGGAGCAGAATCTGCTGCTTCTCTAAAAGGTCCGTAAAATGCGGATGCATACTTAACCGAATATGCCATTATCGGCATAGTTTCGTATTCATTTTTATCTAGAACCTCTCTCAATGCTTGAATGGTGCCATCCATCATACCGGAGGGGGCAATCATATCCACTCCAGCTCTTGCGTGAGACAAGGCCTGTTTTTTTAAATTTTCTAAAGTGACGTCATTTGAAACGTCCCCATTGCAAAGAACTCCGCAATGTCCGTGATCGGTATATTCGCAAAAACAAACATCTGTTATGACAAAAAGAGAGGGATAATCCTTCTTTATTTTACGTATTGCCTGTTGCATGATACCTTGGTCATTCCACGTTTCACTTCCTTCGGCATCTTTAGCTACAGGTATACCAAAAAGTAAAACGGACTTGATTCCCAATGCAACCACCTCGGTCAATTCCTTGTCAATAGTATCCAAGGAATAGCGAAATATACCGGGCATAGAACTAATTTCTTTTTCGACACCCTGGCCCTCTTCTATAAAAAGGGGATAAATAAAATCATCAATTTGCAATTGATTTTCTCTGACCAAAGATCTGATGGCAGATGTTTTTCGCAGCCTCCTAGTTCTCAACATAAGGTTCTAATTTAAAAACTTAGCTTTAATCTCTTTATTTGCTAGCTCAATCATCGCATCTACATTTGGAATTTTACTAACTATAACCTCATCAAAATGCTTACGTGCTTCACTAGCTGTAGTTTCTCCAATACAAATTGCTATTGTATTCGCAGTGTTGAGCTCCATAAAACTCTGAACACCACTTGGGCTATAAAATAGAACCGCTTTAAAAACCTCATCCACTTTAACCGGACTTGTAAGTGTTTTATAAACTTCTATTTCTTGTAAATTATTATTTTTTGAAAGTCCTTTCGAGACAATATCTAAACTGATATTACCTTTGAAATAGACAATATCTTCGGATTTCAAATCTTGTAATTTATCGACTAAAGCTTGAGCTGAAGGCGCAACAGTGGTCACCTTTCCCAACTTGGATTCGATAAGTTTTTTTGTCCTTCTACCCACACAGTGAATGTGATCGAAAATATAGTTGTCGCTATCTAAACTTTGTAATAGCGATTCTACGGCATTTTTGGAAGTAAAAATAACATGAGGAATATGTTTAGGTATTTTACTTAAATTCAGTCTATTATGTCTAATCTTGATAAAATCACTGTCTCCAGTCCCTACCCCATCGTGAACCAAATCTTTTTGGCTTTCAGAAAGTTTTTTGGTCGAATAAATTTTTATTTCTGCATCTGCCAATTCATCTTCTCTCATGATACGCTTAGCACCGCGATCTATCAATCGCTCTGCACATTCTATACCTAGATCACTGGCCTTGTCTATTTTTACCGTCTTTGCAATTTCTAGTTTTCTTTGACCGTCTTTACTGAAAAGAACGCCCTTGAACTGAATACTTCCCTCTTCTTCAACCTTGGCCAAAGCCCCTATTGGAGCAGAACAACCCCCTTCTAAGGTGTGTAAGAAATCTCTTTCGATTTTTGTACACAATGCCGTCTCTTCGTCGTTCATTTGTCTAACTACTTCCAAGACCTCTGTATTGTTTTCCATGACATTAATCATCAGAGCACCTTGAGCTGGAGCAGGAACCATCCAATCTAAATTGACTTGTCTCCCTCCTTTTAGACCGATTCTCTTGAGACCAGCAGCAGCGAAAATCGCGCCATTCCAGTCCGAGTCGTTTAAACGCTGCATTCTAGTATTAATATTTCCGCGAAGCCCTACAATAGTATGTGTAGGATATTGATTGAGCCATGCAGCTCTTCTTCTCAAACTACCTGTCGCGATAATTGCTTCTCTTTCCGCAAAGAAATCTTCACTACCGGAGAATACAAGTACATCGTGAGTTAAACCTCTTTTCATAACTGCTCCTTGCACCATGCCTTTTGGCAGTTGAGTAGGAACATCCTTCATCGAGTGAACCGCTATATCGATATCCCCATTGATCAAAGCAATATCCAAAGATTTTGTAAAAACCCCTGTTATTCCAAGTTCGTAAATAGGTTGCTTAAGATTTAAATCTCCATCGGATTTTACAGGGACAAGCTCGGTTGAGTACCCTAAATATTCAAGTTGATTCTGTACGGTATGTGCTTGCCATAATGCGAGTTCACTATCCCTAGTACCAATTTTAATTGTCTTCATTGTTATTTGCTATTGCAGCATTAAAAACCTTTGAAATAACGTCGATACTTTGATTTACAGAGGTATCTTCATCTTTCAAGTGTTTGACAAATTGCGTCGTTATTTTTTGAATAAATCGGGAAGTAATTAACTCGGCGTGTTCTGAATTAAAATCCGATATTTTTCTCTTGTGAAAGTCAATTTCATCTCTTTGAATACCTAACAAGGAGGATTTCAAAGCATTAACCGCTGGTGTAAACTTTCTGTGATTTACCCATTCGTTAAACTCCGCTGTATGCTCCTCGATAATCTGCAAAGCCTTGGGAACTTCTTGCTTTCTCAAAGCGAGTGTTCTATCCGTAATTTTAGATAGTTCATCTACATTGACCAAGGACACACCAGGAAAATCTAACACATCTTGTGAGACGTTTTCTGGCATAGACAAATCCAAGATCAATAAATTTTTATTTTCATTTAGGTCTTCCTTTACCACCGTTGGCATTTCAGATCCCGTCGAAACGATTAGAATGTCAGTTTTTTCAATTTCCTGTCTTAAGTTTTGAAACTTAGCAACTTCTATTCCTTCATTTTCTTGAGCAAATTCTTTGGCTTTTGAGAAAGTTCTATTGATCAGACGAGTTTTGCGATTAGGAGTATACTCTAAGAGATTCTTACAAGCATTTTTTCCAATCTCTCCAAGACCAAATACTAAAATAGACTTATCCTCAATATTTTCAACAGTATCCAAAAGATAACGAACAGCCGCATAGGAAACAGAAGTAGTCCCAGAAGAGAGCTGCGTGTTGTTTTTTACGCGCTTGGAAGCTTGAAGCACTCCGTTATACAATCGCTCTAAATAGGCATTTGTCGTACCTAAGTCTTTGGCCATTTTAAAAGAATCCTTTAATTGACCAACAATCTCGTAATCCCCTAGGATTTGACTGTCCAAGCCAGTACCGATATGAAAAAGATGCTCCACAGCCTCTTTACCAGAGTAAACATTAGAAACATCGGCAAATTCTTCAACACTACCTCCAGAGTATTTACAGAGTAATCCGATTAACTCATACGGATGCTGAGCAAAACCAGTAAGCTCAGTTCTATTACAAGTAGAGATAACAGAAACACCTGTCATACCCATTTGATTCGCTTCTTCCAAAAGTGCTTCTTGATTGGATTTTGAAATACTAAAGAGGCCTCGGGTTTGAACATCCGCCTTTTTATAACTCAATCCTACATTGTAAAGCTTTGTTGAAATATTCTTCATACTTGATTTTAGGTATACAACGCGACAAAAATACCAAGACATGAGAAACAAAAGTGTCGACAAAAGTACTTTTTGCAGCTACTTCGCTCAAAATGGCTTATTTAGAACAATTACAAACAAGGGATAAATATATAAATAACTTATAATCAGTATTTTGACTATATTTTAACATAGCTATAACATTATCTGTTTTGCATCATTAGTTGGTAACTTTTATCAAATTTTAGTTTATTTTTGTCTCTATAAGTACTAGACATTATGGTAACCTTAAATCAACAAAGTTCAAGCTCCTATAAAAACATCGATAGAAGTACACATTTACTATTAAACGAAAATCAAGAATTCTCTTTAATATCTATCGACAACCCTAATAACCAAAGTAGGAAGTACACCTACGATTTGGAAGAGGGATATATTCAATTTCTTTTTGCCTTGAATAATAATTGTACAGTCGCATTTAATTTTGAGCATTGTGCCTTAGAACTTCAAGCAAATCAAAGTGCTTTGGTCTATATAGCTGGACCTCAATTAAAGACTCTTTGCAAATTGAGTCCGCAATCCCACTTGTACTCTTTAATTATACCTGTAAATCACTTTCATAAATTGGTTTCGGACAATATTAGTATCCCCTTTAAATTTGATATATCCTCTGGAACTAAATCCATAATGGAAACGAAAGATATTAGTCCTGCAGTCAAAGTAGTACTTCATCAGTTTGAATCTAAAAAGATTGAAGACCACCTAAAATCCTTATTTATTAAAGGTAAGGTCTATGAATTACTCAGTCACTATTTTAATAGTGAAGACCATATCGATGTGGAGAAATGTCCCTTTATGGCTAATAGCGAAACGGTTAGTAAAATAAAAAGATCCAAAGATCTCATTATAGAACACATGGCCAATCCGCCGAGTTTAGAAGAGTTGGCCAAGACCGTTGGTTTGAATATTAAGCAACTCAAAATGGGTTTTAAAGAGTTATACGGTATGCCGGTTTTCACATTTTTACTGCACTACAAACTAGAATATGCAAAAAAAACACTTCAAGAGGAATCTTTGAGTGTAAGCGAATTGGCCACCTTGGTGGGCTATAGCAGCTCTAGTCATTTTATTGCTGCGTTTAAGAAGAAGTTTGGAATTACTCCAAAAAAATTCACCCAAGCATAGATGACTGCGAATCAACCGATACAGCACAGCCATTACACGCAAGTCAATGCGAGTAGGAAATTTCCTGTCGATATTTTGATCGATGGCCTAAGAACTCCTCAAAATATAGGAATGTGCCTTAGGCTGAGTGAAGCATTTGGAGTTCAGAACGTTTTTCTTCACAAGGAAAGCCCAGACCCCTCGAATAGATCGGTGAAAAAATCTGCGAGAGAAGCAGAAAAAAAACTCGAGCTCCGTTATTTTGAAAATGTAATTTCTCAAATTCACGAACGACAAGAAAAAGGCTTTAGTATTATTTCTCTAGAATTGACAGATAAAAGTAAAAGTATAGATACCTATCACTTCTCCACGGATAAACCCATCTGTTTGGTAATTGGTTCAGAACGGAATGGTATCCAACAGGAAATATTAAATTTAAGCGATGAGATTTTGTCTATAGATATGTTTGGAAGTAATTCCTCCTTAAACGTAGCAACAAGTCTCAGTATCGCCCTTTACGAAATAACAAAACAATTAAGATAAAACACAATGAAAGGAGTATTGTTAATCAACTTAGGTTCCCCAGATAGTCCAACAAAAAAGGACGTAAAAACCTATTTAGATGAATTTTTAATGGACGAACGCGTACTTGACGTAGCCTATTGGAAAAGATATGTTTTGGTCAAGGGAATTATCCTCAACACAAGACCAAAAAAATCCGCTGCAGCCTATCAAAAAATCTGGTGGGATGAAGGGTCGCCTCTAGTAGTGTTGAGCGAAAGATTTCAAGAGAAACTTCAGAGCAAATTAGATGTTCCGGTTGCTCTCGGGATGCGATATGGATCTATGTCCATAGAAAAAGCCCTTGAAGAACTATCTCAAAAGGGAGTTACAGATGTTTATGTATTGCCATTATACCCTCATTACGCCATGTCCTCTTATGAGACAGTAGTGGTAAAAACAGAGGAATTAGTAGCAGAAAAATTCCCTGCTATGAATCTTAATATTCAATCGGTCTTTTACAAAGATCCTAATTATATTAAGGTATTGGCCAAAAGTATTTCTGACATTTACAGCCCAGAGGAGTTTGACCACCTCTTGTTCTCTTATCACGGAATACCGGAAAGACATATTTACAAAACAGATCCTACCAAAAAACATTGTCAAATCGACGGTAAATGCTGCAATGCATCCATGCCTGAAGCCCAAGACAGATGCTATCGCCACCAATGTCTCGAAACGACGAAACTAGTTGCGGCAGAACTTGGACTCGAAGAAGGGAAATACTCCAATTCTTTTCAATCCCGATTATTGAGAGATCCATGGCTAAAACCTTATACTGACTTTGAACTGGAAAAATTTGCCAAGGACGACAGCAAAAAGAAGTTAGCTGTAGTAACACCTGCTTTTGTTTCGGATTGTTTAGAAACACTCGAGGAGATCGCTATGGAAGGGAAGGAAGAATTTCTGGAAGCTGGAGGAGATAAATTTGAACATATTCCATGTATAAATACTCGTGAAGATTGGGTAGACCTTGTAGCTAATTGGGTTCAAGATTGGCAAAAAACTGCTTAATATGGGATACGATTACTCAAAAGCACTACATATAATATTTGTGGTTACCTGGTTTGCAGGGCTCTTCTATATCGTTAGGCTATTTATCTATTATAAGGAGGCAGAAGATAAAGAACCCATAGCGCGTGATATTCTAAAAAGCCAATATTTGATTATGATCAAAAGGCTATGGTATATTATCACATGGCCCTCTGCTGTCCTGGCGACATTTTTTGGAGCATATATGCTCCATTTAAATCCCGCTTGGCTATCGACTTCGTGGATGTGGATCAAGCTGGGCTTTGTATTTGGCTTGCTGGTATATCATTTGTCTTGTCAACATATCATAAATAGGATCACTTCGCATCGAAATATTCCCAGCGCGACCTTTTTGCGGATTTGGAATGAGGTAGCGACACTTATCTTATTTGCCGTTGTATTTCTAGTGGTTTTAAAAAGCGCTTTAAACTGGGTCTATGGCGTATTAGGTATTGTAGGACTAGGAGTATTGCTAATGCTTTTGATCAAGGCCTACAAAAAGCTCAGAGCAAAAAACAGTTGGGACCCCGAGGATTAAGAATTAGCGAACGGGACCCGATTTAGAATAGATCTACCAAGAGTTAACTCATCGGCATACTCTAGCTCATCCCCCACGGCTATCCCTCTTGCGATGGCTGAAATTTTCAGGTCGAATTTTTCGATTCTTTTAAAAATATAAAAGTTAGTGGTATCGCCCTCCATGGTGCTACTCAAGGCAAAAATAATTTCCTTGATATCGTTTTTTTCTATTCTTTCGACCAGAGAATCAATAAACAAATCTTGAGGACCTATGCCTTCCAAGGGAGATATCTTTCCACCCAAAACGTGATAAACTCCTTGGAATTGCCCTGTATTTTCTATTGCCATAACATCTCTTACGTCCTCTACCACGCATATCACCTCTTTGTGCCTGATATTTGAGGAGCATATATGACAGACCTCAGCATCCGAAATATTGTGACATTCTACACATAACTTGACGTCCTCTACCAAAGAAATTAAAGCTTCTGCTAATTGATGCGTCTGCTCTTTGTCCTGCTTTAGCATAAACAGAGCGAGTCTCAGTGCCGATCTTTTTCCAATACCGGGAAGGTTGGCAATTTCACTCACAGTGTTCTCTAAGATTTTAGAAGAATAGTTCATCTCGAATAGTTTGTTACAAAAATACGTATTGTAAAAAAAAGATTTAAAAAAAAACGTTTTCTTTGTTAACAAACTTTACACTTCATGACTCCCATTTTTATTATTGCTCTGATTGGAATTTATTTTTTACTTCTAATTATTATCGCAAGATTAACTGGAAAGAGCGATAGTAATCAAGATTTTTTTCAGGCAGGAAAAAACGCTCCTTGGTATGTCGTAGCCTTCGGTATGATTGGCGCCTCACTCTCCGGAGTTACCTTTATTTCAGTACCTGGATGGGTGCAAAGTAGTCAGTTTAGCTATATGCAAATCGTTATCGGTTATTTCTTGGGATATCTGGTCATTGCTTATGTTCTTTTACCGATATACTACCGAATGAATTTGACCTCTATCTACACCTATTTAAAGGAGAGGTTTGGTAGCAAAACCCATAAAACAGGAGCTTCTTTTTTTATGATTTCAAGAATTCTTGGAGCTTCGTTTCGCCTCTACCTAGTGGCATCGGTTCTTCAATACTTTGTATTTGACGCTTGGAATGTTCCTTTTGAGTTTACCGTTTGCCTATCCATTCTTCTAATTTGGATTTACACCAACAAAGGGGGAATAAAAACCATTGTATGGACAGACACCTTACAAACTATTTTTATGCTAAGCGCGGTAGTTATTGCCTTGATTAGTATCAAAGATGGTCTTGGAGGGTCCTGGATGGATCTTTTATATTCCGAAGGCTTTAAGTCCTATAGTCAAGTGTTTTTTACAGAAAACTTTAATGACAAAACCTATTTTCTCAAAGGAATTTTAGGTGGAATGGTAATCAGTATTGCCATGACTGGATTGGATCAAGATATGATGCAAAAGAACCTTACCTGTCGCAATGTCAAAGAAGCCAAATGGAATGTAATTTCACTTGGGGCTATTTTAATTGTGGTAAATCTCATCTTCCTAGTCTTGGGTGCATTCTTATTTTTATATGCCGATCAGCAAGGCATTCAGGTTCCAATAGTGGACGGACAAGCGAAAACAGATTTACTATTTCCCGAGATTGCACTCAATGGTAATTTGGGAATTATGACTGCTACCTTTTTTATCTTAGGATTAATTGCTGCCGCGTATTCCAGTGCGGATTCAGCGCTTACCTCTTTGACGACATCTTTTTGTTTTGACTTTTTAAATTTCGAAAATAAAACACAAGAAGAGCAGAAAAAACTTCGCAAATGGAGTCATATCGGTATATCAATAGTACTTGCTTTGGTAATTATCTCCTTTAAATACCTCCTACAAGACAATATCATTAGCTCTTTGCTCCAAGTTGCTTCCTATACTTATGGTCCCCTTCTCGGACTTTATGCCTTTGGTATTACGACGAATTTAGCTGTTAGAGATAATTTGGTTTGGCTAGTTGCAGTAATTTCTGTGGCAGCGACCTACTTTTTAAATAGTAATTCCATCGCTTGGTTTTCGGGCTATGTATTTGGCTACGAACTTCTTCTTGTAAATGGGGCACTTACATTTGTAGGTTTGTTATTAATCTCTCCTAAATCAAATCAATAATTTCGTATTTTTGGATTATGCAAAGAGATTTAAGCGATTATAGAAAAACCTATGAGAAAGGAGATTTATCCGAAAATTCGGTCTCTTCTGATCCAATGGATTTATTTAGAAGTTGGTTTCAAGAAATTGAAGCTGCGGCTCCCGAGCAAGAAAACAATGCCATGTCCGTATCTAGTATAGGTTTGGATGGCTTTCCAAAGACGAGAGTAGTTCTTTTGAAAAAGTTTGATTCCGAGGGATTTATCTTTTACACCAATTACAACAGCGAAAAAGGGCAAGCCCTAGCAAATGACAACAGATTATGTGCTTCGTTTTTTTGGCCTGCATTAGAGCGTCAGGTCATTATTAAAGGAAGAGCTGTTAAAATTGATGATGAGGTATCGGATTCCTATTTTTCCTCCAGACCGAAAGGCTCTCAATTAGGAGCAATCGCATCCAATCAAAGCGAGGTAGTATCTTCCAGACAAGAATTAGATCTCAAACTACAAGAATTGACTTTGGAATTTGAGAACAAAACCATAAAACGACCTAAAAATTGGGGAGGTTATCAGATCTCCGCTATGAGTATAGAGTTTTGGCAAGGAAGACCAAATAGAATGCACGATCGCTTGCGATACAGTTTACAAAAAGACAAATCTTGGAAATTAGAACGTTTAGCTCCTTAATATGAAAACTATTTATATCGTTAGGCATGCAAAATCATCTTGGAAATACGAAGGAATTCCAGATCGAGACCGCCCCTTAAAACAACGTGGAATAGAAGACGCCTATCTTATGTCATCCGAGATAAGTAAAAGTATTAAGAGACCAGATTCCTTCGTATCTAGTCATGCCAACAGGGCTTTGAGTACTGCGGTTATTTTTTGTGAAAACATGAAATTCCCCTTGGCAAACCTAAAAATCAATAAATCCCTTTACAGCTTTTCCGACCGCTATTTAGTAAAGACAATCAAGGCTTTTGATTCGGATTTTGACACGGTTATAGTCTTTAGCCACGACCACGGTATAAACGATTTTGTAAACGACCACGGGAATAAAAAAATTGCCCATATCCCTACCTGCTCTATTGTGGGAATTGAATTTGACTGCAAGCATTGGAAAGACATCAAAAAAGGGAATACCATATTGTTTAAGACTCCTAAGGAATTGAAAAAGACTTATGCTAAGGATTAAAAAATACGGAGCAATAGATATTGGTTCCAATGCAATTCGTCTGCTTATCACCAACATCATCGAAGGGGAAAATGGAAGTGCCCCACAATTTAAAAAAGCAGATATCATTCGCGTTCCCGTTCGTCTCGGTCAAGACGTGTTTACCAAAGGACATATAACACAACCCAATATTAATCGTATGACGGAGGCCATTCAAGCCTTTAAACTCCTGATGGATGTCCACGGTGTTGTGCGCTATAAAGCTTGTGCGACCTCTGCGATGCGAGAGGCAACGAATGGAAGTGATGTAAAACTTCATATTGCAGAGCAAACCCAAATTCAGATTGATATTATAGACGGGAAAAAAGAGGCTGAAATTATTTCCTTTACAGATCTAAATAAAAATTTGGAACGAGATAAATCTTATCTCTATGTCGATGTCGGGGGAGGTAGTACCGAACTGACTGTCATTGATCAATTAAAAATAACAGAGTCTAAATCCTTTAAGATCGGATCTGTGAGACTGCTGAACAAAACAGTAGATAAAAAAACAATATGGCCTGAGATAGAGCACTGGATCAAGTCTAATACTAGCGAATTGTCCAAGGTGCAAGTGATTGGTTCCGGAGGAAATATCAATAAGGTTTTTAAAATGTCAGGAAAGCCCTTAAACACCTCTTTGTCCTATGCCTATATAAAGGCTCAGCACAAGTTTTTAAAAAACATGAGTTACGAGGATAGAATCGTAAAGCTCGGACTGAACACCGATAGAGCCGATGTTATCGTACCTGCCACTAAAATATATTTAAATGCCATGAAATGGAGCGGGGCTAAAAAGATTTTTGTTCCCAAAATTGGTCTCTCAGACGGTATTATTAAAAGTATGTATTTTGGGAAACTATAGATTTTTAATTCTTCTGTGTATCACTGCTGTTTTGTTCTCCTGTCAAGAGGAAAAAAAAACGGTACCCCCTGTAAAACAGACAATCGTTAAAAAAGTCGTCAGAAAGAAAAAAACAAAGGCTAAAAAGACAGCAAAGATTGTTTACCCTAGTACGGCAACTGCTGTTGATTTTTTCACAGAGTACGGTAAAAAAAACCCAGAGACAAGAGTTCTTATTTCGACCGATTTTGGCGATATGGAAATCGAATTGTTTAAGGATACCCCAATACACAGAGCCAGTTTTATTTATTTGGTAAAGGAGGGTTGTTTTGATATGTCTGGATTTTATCGCATCATCGAAGACTTTGTGATTCAAGCAGGCAGAAGTGACTTGGAATCTTTAGCTGCATTTAAAAATTTGCGTAAAAATTATAAAATACCTCCAGAATTCAGGAAGAATCACGTTCATAAAAGAGGCACGGTTGCTGCCGCGAGAGACTGGACCTATAACCCGAGTAAGCTGAGCACAGCTTTTGAGTTTTATATTTTGGTGGGAACCGATGATTACACCCATATTGATGGAGAGCACACCATCTTTGGTCGTGTAGTTAAAGGTATGGGTACAGCAGATAAAATATCCAGGGTAAAGACCGCGGCTGATGATTGGCCTTTAAAGGATGTCAATATGAAAGTAAAGGTGATACGATGAAAAAACATCTTATAAATAGCAGGGAATTTCGAGCTTTTAGCAAAGAGAGAAACAGTATAATCTTGGATGCTTCCAAAGCTAAACCTCAACAAAAAGACTATAGTCTGAATGAATTTATTCCAGGAGCAATAGCTTTTGATTTGTCAGGGGCATTCTCGGAGACCAATTCCAAGTACCCCAATACACTCCCTTCTCCTGAGCACTTTCAATCTGAAGCGAGAAAACTCGGTATCTCGCGAGATAGCCGTCTGTTGATTTACGATTGTCACGGTATATTCTCGAGCCCTCGAGTTTGGTATTTATTTCAGGCTATGGGACACAGAGATATTTTTGTTCTAGATGGAGGATTACCTGCATGGAAGGCACAAGGCTACCCGGTAGAAAACAAAATCTCTCAGCCAAATAAAACCGGAGATTTTAAAGCACATTTCAATGCAGATAAATTTATCGATATCGACCAAATAAGCAAACTAGATTTTGGGAAGAGTATCCTTTTAGACGCGAGGTCCCCCAAAAGGTTTGCTGGGTCAGAGGCAGAACCTCGCAAAGGAGTCCGATCGGGACATATTCCTGGTTCTCATAACCTCCCCTACTCTGAGCTATTAAGTCAGGGACAGTTTAAAAATCTATCCGAACTGGAAGATCTATTTAAAAACTACGCAAAAGACAGAGAACTTTTAATGACTTGTGGATCGGGAGTGACCGCGTGTATTTTGGCACTCGCCGCTGAGAATTTAGGTTATAAAGATCTAAAAGTATTCGATGGGTCTTGGACAGAATACGGACAGTCTAACTATCCAATTGAGAAGTCAAACAATTCTTAAATTCTGTATCTCCTCCTATAAAAGAGGTTTTGATTTCTAGGTAATAGAATCGACTCCAAAATTCAGGACTGATATCAAAGTCAAGAAGTCTACTGTAATCTTTTTCGGTAGTGAGTATATACGCCTCGGGATTAGTGGTCAAAAATAATTTAAATCCCTCTATATCTCTCGAAGTGAATTGATAGTGATCTGGAAAAATCTCAAAATCAAAATCACCAAGGGATTTCTGCAAATAAGCCTTGAAAATTTCCGGTTTTGCAATACCTGAAATTACTTTTAACGGTCGCGACTTTATATCCTCCAATGCAATACTATTTGCTGTACTCTTTAGAACCTTTGCATATTCAATTTTCGTAAAAAACACTGGAGCATAAGGGTTGTAAATGCGAATCTCTTTACTTACCCCCTCTTGATCTATGTCATCTGAGCATTTCGTAACTATTATAATATTTGCCCTCGATGCACCATTTCTAAATTCGCGCAATCTACCGGCAGGAAGCACAGCATCTCGATAAAACAAGGAATCTGCAGACGTCAGCAGAATATTTACATCTCTGTCCACATAGCGATGCTGGAACGCATCGTCTAAAATAAAGAGCTGATTGGACTTTGGTTTAAAAAGTTTTCGAATGGCTATTGCGCGCTTTTCACTGACAGCTAGCGAAATATCCGGAAACTTACTTAAAATTTGTTTGGGTTCATCCCCTATCTCTGAGGCTTTACTATTTGAAGAGGCTAAAATATATCCTTTGGTTTTGCGCCCATAGCCTCGGCTGATGACCGTGAGCTGATAATGACTTTTTAAAAGTGTAATAAGATATTCCACCATTGGAGATTTTCCTGTACCTCCAACACTCAAGTTCCCTACAGATATAACAGGAGCGTCGATATGAAGAACCGATTTCAATCCGTGATCAAAGCTTTTGTTTCTAAGAGCGGTAACACTGCCGTAAAGTAGACTAAAGGGATATAAAAGGATTTTACTTATCTTCATCCTAGCGAAAATAAACATATTAATTAACTTTGTCTTATGACTATAAAACAGATTGCAAATTCCATTGAAGAAATCGCGCCACTGCACTTTGCGGAAGATTTTGACAATGTGGGTTTATTGATAGGAGATTACAACAAAAGTATTGACAAAGTACTAGTTAGTTTGGACTGCCTAGAGGATACCGTTGACGAGGCAATAGCAGAAAAAGCGGAATTGATTGTATGTTTTCATCCTATTATATTTTCGGGCCTCAAAAAACTAAATGGAAACTCTTATGTGGAGCGCGTAGTGCTCAAGGCAATTAAAAACGACATAGCCATATATGCCATTCACACCGCCTTGGACAACAGCAAAGATGGTGTGAGCAAAGCCATATGTGATCGATTGGGTCTATTGGATTCAAAAATATTGATCCCCAAAAAAAGCAGCTTAGTAAGATTGACTTATAGAGTGCCTACCGCGGATGCAAAAAGGGTGAGTTTAGCTCTTTTTGAATTGGGGGCCGGAAAAATCGGAAAATACGATCAGTGCTCCACCAGTCATTTTGTAAAAGGGAGTTTTCGCCCCATGCAAGGAGCAAATCCAGCTATTGGAAGTATAGGAGAGCAAGAAGAAGTGGACGAACAAGAACTCAGTCTTTTAATAGAGGAACACAAAATAAATGGAATTTTAAAGGGGCTTTTTGAGGAGCACCCTTACGAAGAAGTAGCCTATGAACTGACCCGTTTGGACAACGTCAATCAAGATCGTGGGATGGGAATGTACGGTGAATTTGAAAAACCAATTCAGGAGCAAGAATTTATTGAGTTGCTCAAAACAAATATGAATACAAAATTAGTCAGGCATTCCACCTTTTCAGGTAAACCAATAAAAAGGGTTGCAGTTCTCGGAGGGTCCGGTGCATTTGCCATCAGTCAAGCAAAAAAGGTTGAGGCGGATGCCTATGTAAGTGCAGATTTTAAGTATCACGACTTTTTTAAAGCAGAAAATTCAATTCTATTGTGTGATATTGGTCATTACGAGAGTGAACAATACACAAAAGAGTTAATAGTTGATTATCTTAAGAAAAAATTTCCTAATTTTGCAGTCGTTTTATCGAACAAAAATACAAATCCAATTCATTACAGTTAAGATATGGCAAAGAAAGAACTTAGCATAGAAGATAAATTAAGATCCCTTTACGATTTGCAGTTAATAGACTCTCGTGTAGACGAAATTAGAAACGTAAGAGGAGAGCTTCCTTTAGAGGTTGAGGATTTAGAAGATGATATAGCTGGACTCAATACAAGACTAGCAAAAATTGAAAGTGAAGTTGCTGAATTAAATCAGTCCATTAGCGATAAGAAAAATGCTATTAAAGAAGCAAATGACCTAAAAGCTAAGTATGACGAGCAACAAAAAAACGTTAGAAATAATCGTGAATTTGACTCCTTGAGTAAAGAAATCGAATACCAAGACTTAGAGATTCAATTAGCTGAAAAAAGAATCAAAGAATTCAAGGCTAAAATTGAACACAAAAACGAGCTTATCGAGAAAACTAACGAAAAGAAAGAAACGAGAATCACTCACTTGGAGCACAAGAAAAGTGAATTAAATGATATTTTGAAAGAAACAGAGGAAGAAGAGAGTCTTTTGTTGAAAAAATCAGAGGAATTTAGTGCTTTACTAGACAAGCACCTTTTGGAAGCTTATAACAGAATCCGTAGCAATGTAAATAACGGACTTGCTGTAGTTTCTATCGAAAGAGGAGCTTCTGGTGGATCTTTCTTTACTATTCCACCACAAAGACAGTTGGAAATAGCATCGAGAAAAAAGATTATAATTGATGAGCATTCTGGTAGAATTCTAGTCGATGCCTCTCTAGCAGAGGAAGAAAAAGAAAAAATTGAAAAACTTTTTTCTTAATAAAACTCAAGCCTAACAGATGTTAGGCTTTTTTTATCTAAAAAAATCACCTCCCATATCATGAAGCCTTTATCAAAACTAGTTTTATTATTAATTGTAGCGACTTTTGTGTCTTGCAGCAAATCTATTAGTCCAGAAAAAGAGTATTTAGACTTGGTCCAAAAGCACCGCTACGAACTAAATTTATATTTTAACGATAAAGAGACTTCGCCGTTAACTGAAGAAGACCAAAAATCATTTTCTCAACTTAGTTTTTTTGAAATTGATCCTTCCTATAAAGTTTTGGCATCGGTAACTCCAATTTCAAGCGGAGAGATAATCAGCATTCCTACTACTACAGAGCGCAACGCTATATACATAGAGGAGGCCCTATTGCGATTTGATTTAAATGGAAAGGCTTGTGAACTTATAGTTTATCGCAGTGAAGATCCCCTAGTAGAGAGTCACTTGTTTTTGCCATTTACAGATGCCTCTAATGGAAGCAGCACCTACGATACGGGAAGATATTTAGATGTAGAAACTCTAGATAGCGAAAATCAGCAGATCACTCTTGATTTTAATTTGGCGTATAATCCTTATTGCGCTTACAACGAGACTTATTCTTGCCCAATTCCTCCAAAAAGAAATAACTTAAATCTAAAAGTTTTAGCCGGAGAGCAAAATTATAAATAGACCGCTACAATTCGGTATCCATGGCGTCTACCCATGAGGATTTGTCCACAACAACACCCTTGTTTAATATAATTAAACCGGGATTAGAGCGTATCATTGTTTTTAGAGTAGTGGCATCGCAGAACAAAAATTCAAAAGGCAGACTAAACCTGCGTATGGTCTGTTCAATTAAATCATCCGAAGAGGCGGTTACTCCATAAACCCTGTAACCCTCTTTTAAGGCGTTTTCTGCCACTATCTTAGCAGTGACAAAGCCATTGTCATCTGCAATGTCTAAATCATAACTAATCCATAGCATGACCTTTTCCTCAGCCAAGAGTTCATAGGTAAGATCGTCCTCTAGGGATTCTAAACTAAAGTCGTGAACCTCTGGTACTCCATCTTCTTTGAAAGTCTCCATACCGACGTTCAAATCCTTACCTACAGCATAAGGTCTAAAATCAATTAAGGGAAGGTGTATCAAAACGTAATACGTGATATACATGGCGCCCATTAGGGATAAAAATGGAACCCATCGCATGGCAATAGGACCAAAAAGAGAAGATATCTCGTAATTTTTGGTGAGAATAAAAATAACCAAAGCCGTGAGTACAATATTTTTATAGAAAGTATCCCATGGAGATAGTGTTATCGCATCTCCAAAACACCCACAATCCGTTACCTTATCGTAATAGGCAGAATACCAGGTCAGAAACAAGAAAACAACGCTAATTCCCAAAAGACTATAAGATGTAAATCTTGGTCTCCACCCAATTAAGAGCATAATCCCGAGCAAGAGTTCAATGATAATCAGTGCGATAGAAAATATAAGCGCATAAGGGATTAAAAACTCCAAATTTAAGACGCCTTCAGAGAAATATTCCTCAAACTTATAAGCAGACCCTAGCGGATCGACTAACTTGACAAAACCAGAGAAAACAAAAGTAACTCCTACAATAATTCGGGCGATTTGAACCAATATTCTAATCATTATTCTTTCATTAAAATTAAAGCAAAGACCGCGTAATTCAGCATATCCTGATAATTGGCATCAATACCTTCAGACACTAAAGTCTTGCCTTCGTTATTTTCTATTTGTTTTACTCTAAGTAGTTTTTGAAGGATTAAATCTGTCAAAGAACTAACCCTCATTTCTCGCCAAGCTTCCCCGTAGTCGTGGTTTTTATTCTCCATTAATTCCTTTGTAGATTGCACGTAATGATCGTAAAGGACCACGGCTTCATCCACACTTAGATCGGGTTGGTCTGCAATTCCTTTATCAATTTGAACCATGGCCATAATAGCGTAATTTATAATTCCTATAAATTCTGGCTTTTCTCCTTCATCTACTCTCCTGTCTTTGGACTCTTGAAGCTGTCTAATGCGTTGTGCTTTGATAAATATTTGATCGGTAAGAGATGGCAACCTTAGAATCCTCCAAGCACTGCCGTAATCTGACATCTTTTTGATAAACAAATCTCTACACTGATTAATTATCTCATCGTATTGTTTAGATGTATCTTGCATATAGGTCCAATTATTTCCGTAAATTTCGATTAATTTTTAATAACTAAAAAATTTCTTTTCAATGAAGTACTTAGCTGTGTTTTGTGGCGCTAGCAAAGGCTACCGTGATATCTACCAAAACCAAACTAAAGCCTTCGCATCCGCAATGGCAAAAAATAATTTGGGCCTTGTTTTTGGAGGAGGTAAAATCGGATTGATGGGAATTCTAGCAGATGCGCTTTTGGAAAAAAGTATGCCTGTGATTGGAGTGATTCCTCACTTTCTTAGAAAAGAAGAGGTCGAACACAAAGGATTGACCGAAATGCGATTCACCGAGACCATGAGTGAAAGAAAGATAGTGATGAGCCAATTATGCGATGCCTATGTCGCTCTTCCTGGAGGCTTTGGAACCTTGGATGAAATATTTGAAGCCCTAACTCTCAGTCAGCTAGGTATCGAATCCAAACCGGTAGCTTTCTTAAATACCGAAGGATTTTTTGACCCTTTACTCTCTCAATTAGACCATATGGTTCAGGAAGGATTTTTACGAGAGGTTAATAGAGACTCTATAATCGTCTCCAATTCAATAGAAGATTTACTCGATCAAATATCGAGATTTAAACCTTTAGAAATCAAAAGTTTAATCAAGACAACTCTCGGCAATGAAAACCATTAACTGTAAAGGTAAAATTATCGATTTTGAGCAATGTAAAGTAATGGGTATTTTAAATCTTACCCCGGATTCTTTTTACGACGGATCAAAAGAGCATAACAACATAGCTCCAATGCTTCAAAAAGTTAGCGATATGCTCGCGGAAGGTGCAGATTTTATAGATATTGGCGGATATTCCTCACGCCCAGGAGCTAGCTATGTGAGCGAAGAAGAGGAACTGAATAGAGTACTTCCCATCTTAAAAGAGGTTTTAATATCCTTTCCAAATACCTTAATTTCTGTAGATACATTCCGATCAAAAGTCGCAGAGCAAACTCTCGAAATGGGAGCTGCTCTAATCAACGATATATCGGCGGGTAGTTTAGACGAAAGAATGTCGGATGTCGTATGCGATTTTAGGGTACCCTATATTGCTATGCATATGCAAGGAACCCCAAACACCATGCAGCGCAATCCGATTTATGAGGATGTCAACAAAGATCTTATCTATTATTTTTCCGCTTTGAGACATAAATTATTCAGTAAAGGTTTGGATGACTTGATTATTGATCCTGGATTTGGATTTGGAAAATCCCTAGAACACAACTATGAGATACTATCCAACCTAGGATTGTACCAAAGTTTAGATCTTCCTGTTTTGGCGGGGGTATCAAGAAAGTCCATGCTTTACAAGCCTCTTAATATCAACCCTAATGAAGCACTAGTAGCTACCAGTGCCGCTCATATGATTGCCCTTGAGGGAGGTGCAAATATCCTGAGAGTTCACGATGTTCAAGCAGCAAAACAGTGCTGCCAAGTCTTTAACTTAAGTAAGTCTGCCTCGGCCTAAAATTAGTATATTAGCTCAAAACGCACATATTGGATTTTTTAGACTTTTCTTTTATTGACATAGTAGACATACTTTTAGTAGCTGTATTGTTATTTTATGTTCACAAGCTACTCAAGGGAACCGTGGCAATAAATATTTTTATTGGAATAACGATTTTACTTTTAATTTGGCAGTTGACAAAAGCCCTGAAAATGGAACTTCTCAGTAATATTTTGGGTGGTTTTATGGGAGTGGGTTCTATAGCATTAATTGTGGTATTTCAGCCAGAAATGCGAAAATTCCTACTGATGCTCGGTTCTACGAAATTCTCTCGAAGAGGAGGCTTTTTCTCAAAAATCAAATTCTTAAAAACCGATTTTGTTTCCCAAGACGATTTGGACAGTATTATAGAGGCCTGTCAAAATTTGGCTAAAACCAAGACTGGTGCCCTTATCGCAATTGAAAGAAATAATAAATTAGATTTTGCAAAAGAGAGTGGTGATCTTATGAATTTGCAAGTAAACATTCCTATTCTCCAAAGTATATTTTTTAAAAACAGTCCGCTTCACGACGGTGCGATAATCATTCAAGACAATTATATCACCGCAGCGCGATGTGTTTTCCCCCTATCCTCAAAACAACTGCCTGCACGATTTGGTTTACGTCACAGAGCAGCGATCGGAATAACGGAGCGCACCGACTGCCTTTGCCTTGCAGTCTCTGAAGAAACAGGAGAACTATCCTATATTAAGGACGGTGAATTTGTACTCTATAAAAACACAGAAGATCTCTTGGAAAAAATTAAATCCGAACTTGTTTAATCGAAGAATTCTAAGACCAGCCTAAGAAGCTTGCTCCATACTAAATTGCTTGTCGTATAAATTGCGGTAATAGCCATCGGATAATTGCAATAATTCCTCATGCTTGCCTTGCTCTACGATTTCGCCTTTATCTAAAACTAAAATTCTATCTGCCTTTTTGATTGTTGCCAATCGATGCGCGATGACAATTGACGTTCTTCCTTGAGTCAATGTATCGGTAGCCTGCTGAATCAACTGTTCCGAATAGGAGTCGATAGAGGAAGTCGCTTCGTCTAAAATCAAAACTCCAGGATTACTTACGTATACTCTCAAAAAAGCGATTAATTGCCTCTGACCAGCGGATAACATGGCACCTCGCTCCTTTACATTATAATCGTAATTGTTAGGTAAACTCATAATAAATTCATGAATACCGATCTTTTTTGCAGCGAGAATAACCTCTTCCCTATCAATATTTGGATTTCCTAGAGAGATATTATTTAATATACTATCCGAAAAGAGAAAAACATCTTGAAGTACTACTCCAACCTGACCTCTAAGAGAAGAAAGTGAGTAGTCTCTTATATCTACACCATCTAGTTTAATTGTACCGGAATCAATCTCATAAAATCGATTTATTAAATTGATTATAGTCGATTTTCCTGCACCTGTAGATCCCACAATAGCAACTGTTTCTCCCGCGTGAAGCTCAAAAGATATTCCTTTTAGGACTTGTTCTCCTTTTATATAAGAGAATTTGACTTTTTCAAAATGAATCTCCCCATTCGCTCTTGTAAGTTTTTGTTCTCCGCTATCTTCTATAGAACTATCGGTATCTAAAATTGCAAAAACACGATCTCCCGCAACCATACCCATTTGCAAGGAATTAAACTTGTCCGCAATTTGTCTCAACGGTCGATAAAGCATCTGGGCCATCATAATAAAACCCATTATTTCTCCCAGGTCAACTTGACCATTCAATGCCGCATTTAATCCACCATACCAAACTAAAAGACCAATTGCAACGGCAGACAGAATCTCCGAAACAGGAAAAAATATAGAGTTATACCAAACGGTTTTGATATGGGCTTGCTTGTGTTTCTCATTGATCTCTACAAAATTCTTATACTCCTCTCGTTCTCTTGAGAAAAGTTGAACAATCCGCATCCCAGTTACCCTTTCTTGAATAAAACCATTGAGATTGGAAACCTGGGTTCTCACTTCTTGGAAAGCAGATTTCATTTTCTTTTGAAAAATATTGGTAGCGAATAGCATTATCGGCATCACCGCAAAAGCAATTAAAGACAATTGAATATT
Organism: Flavobacteriaceae bacterium; assembly: GCA_042091275.1. Classification (GTDB taxonomy): domain Bacteria; phylum Bacteroidota; class Bacteroidia; order Flavobacteriales; family Flavobacteriaceae; genus JBELHR01. Next base: position 2,528 of record JBELHR010000021.1, on the reverse strand, counting down.
CTGATACAACATAAGTCCCGCTATTACCAGCATTTTTAATAGATCACTAATAATCATAAAAAGACCTTGACTAAAAAAACTTGCAATCGTTTCGGTATCGGATACGATTCTTGTCACTAATCTACCCACAGAAGATTTGTTGATATAGGCCATCTTAAAACCGAGAATATGGCTAAAGATATTTGTTCTAACATCCTTTATAATTTGTTGACCGAGCCAATTGGCTTGGTAGATAAAGGCAAACTGAAGCAGCACTTCGAATATTAATAAACCGAGCATGATAAGCACATAGTACAGCAGTCCTTGCTCATCTTTGACTTGGATATAATCGTCTACAGTTCTGATAAACAAATACGGTCTCAAGGCTCCAGCACCAGACAAGAGCAGAGCGGCGAGGGCAGTCCCCATGAATTGACCTCGATATACCTGAGCATAGCCCATCAAACGTTTAAAAACGTCAATATTGAAAGACTTCTTATTTGTTTTGTTTTCCATAAATCTTATTATCTGGGTATTTTATATCACTTAAATACAACCCTCTAGCAGGTACTGATTTTCCCGCATTCGAACGATTTCTACTCAAAATAACTTTTTCAAAATCCGCTATACTCAAATCTCCTTGACCAATCTCTAGCATGGTTCCGACAATCGCTCTGACCATATTTCGCAAAAATCTATTTGCACTTATATTGAAATTCAGTTGATTATTATCCAAAACCCATTCTGCATCAAAAATAACACATTCATAGGTTTTTACATCTGTTTTAGACTTAGAAAAAGCCTTGAAGTCTTTGTGTTTTAACAAAACTTTACAAGCCTCGTTCATCAAATCCATATCGAAATCCTTGTTGTGGATTTGCCAAGTAGTTTCCAACTCGAAAGGATCTCTTCCTAAAAATATTTTATAAATATAACTTCGAGACTCTGCATCAAATCGCGCATGCGCATCACTTTGGACCTCATAGATGCGATATACGGATATGTCATCGGGCAATAAAGAATTTAACCTGTGTTTTAAATTATCAAGTGACTCGACGCGATCCGAGTCAAAATGGGCTATCATTAACTTTGCGTGAACACCCGAGTCCGTTCTTCCAGCTCCCACAATTTCTATTTTCTCACGAAGTAAAAGGGATAGACTAGAATTTAATTTTTCTTGAACAGTAGGCGCATCTGGCTGTATTTGCCAACCAAAATAATTTGTTCCTTTAAAGGATAATTCAATAAAATATCGCAAAGATGGTTACTTTTGTTTGAACAAAGATACGACCCTCAAGTTTATGAAAAAAATACTATTGCTCTCTGACACCCACTCTCTTTTAGATAGTTTTGTACTATCCCATGTGGATACAGTAGACGAAATTTGGCATGCAGGCGATCTCGGAAATACAGAGGTTATGGACAAGCTGGAGTCGCTGAAGCCCGTGCGTATGGTTTATGGCAACATTGACGGAAAGGAAATAAGAGCACATATTCCAAAAATAGCTCACTTTAACTGCGAGGGGTTGGAGGTATACATGATTCATATAGGGGGACATCCACGAAGATATGAACCTGTCGTAAAGTCAGATTTAGCTAAACTTAAACCCGATGTTTTTATATCCGGACATTCCCATATTTTAAAAGTACAGTACGATAAAAACCTAAATTTATTACATATGAACCCAGGTGCAGCCGGTCGACACGGATTCCATCACAAGAGAACATTCTTAAAATTTGAAATTTCAGAAGGTAAGATTGAAAATTTAGTAATTGTCGAAAAAGACAAATGATTAAACCGTCTCTCGCTTGACAATAGGTCTCTCCACGATTGGCACTTCGATATTAATAGTGGTACCGAAACCCTCAACAGAATCAATATTGATATTTCCCTCCATCATAGCAATTCTCGCCTTTATCTGATTCAAGCCCAAACCATCCTTTAAAATAGCTTGATCCAACTTAAATCCGTCTCCATTGTCAGTGATTTCAATATGTAAATCCTTGTCCTTCTGCTCGATACTAATAATCGCCTCAGATGCATTAGAGTGTTTTAGAATATTATTGACCAATTCCTCAATTATATTGTTAATCTTGATTTCGAAAGCCTGGTCATAACGTTGAATATTGTTGATATCACTAACCAATTCTATTTGAGAATTAGAATATTTCTCGCACAAGTCAAAAATCGAGTAACTCAATCCAAATTTCAATAATACAGAGGATATTAGTTCATGAGATAGGTTTCTAATCTTATCAGAAGCCTCAGAAATTATACGCTGAGATTTTTCAATTTCCAAAGGGATTTCATCGTAAACAGAACGGCTAGCCTGAAGATGCAAGTTTGCTGAAGATAATAACGAACTCACCGAATCGTGAAGAATCTCTGCAATCAATTTACGTTCGGATTCTCGTCCATCAATAGTGGCATTCAGCACCTTTGTTTGAGACAATTTATCTAAACGCTCTAACTCCGATTTTTGCAGAAGCTGATCTTTATCTATTTGAAGTTCTAAATTCTTTTGCTTGAGCTGAGTTGCTCTGTATAG
>JBELHR010000020.1:30703-32546 GCA_042091275.1 Flavobacteriaceae bacterium | reverse complement strand
TGAGTGTAGTGATTTTTTTTAGCATAATTATGCTGTTTTTAAGTCTAATTTTAAAGTGTTTAGGTCAAATCGACAGAGCAAAATGTATATATTTACCACATAAATATTTATCGCCATGAAAGTCCCTTTCTTTTTTATTTTTACCATTATTTGTTGTTCTATTTCTTTTGGTCAAGGATCTTATGAAATAAATATAAATGATGGGATGACCTATATGAATGAAGGGGAGTATTACAAAGCCCTTGAAAGTTATTCCAAAGCCATTCAGGCAGATAAAAATGCTGCAGAGGCTTATTACAGTAGGGGAGTAGCCAAGTTTAAATTAGATTTATTTGATGGTGCTATTCTCGATTATAACAAAGCGATTGATTTACATCCAAAATATGCAGATGCCTATAATAATAGAGGAGTGTGTCATTCGAGTCTTGGCAATAACAAGGCAGCCCTAACGGATTTTAATAGAGCTATCGAACTGAATCCAAAGTATGTCGATGCCTATATGAATCGAGGGAACAAGAGAAATGAACTTCGTGAATTTAGTTCTGCTGTCGAAGATTACTCTCAGATTATTTCGCTTCACGAACACAATTACGAGGCTTATTACGGAAGGGGAGTGTCAAAATTTAACCAAAACCTTTTGGACGAGGCTATGTCCGATTTTTCAAAGGCAATCGATTTAAACCCGTCTTATGCTCAGGCTTTTTATAGTCGTGGTTTTATGTTTTTCAGATCAGGTGATTTTGATAAGTCAAAAATAGATTTTGAGCAAACTGTCAAGTATGATGAAAATCACTTTGAGGCCTTCAAAAGTTTAGGTGATCTCGCTTTAAAAGATGGTTTTCTCAATGTGGCAATTGAGAATTATTCAAAGGCTATTGCCTTGAAACCGGAGTATACGCAAGCCTACTATAAACGAGGACTATCTTACAAAAAGAATAATTTACACCAGGAGGCAGTTCAAGACTTTAGTAAGGTGATTGAACTCAGTCCTTCGAGTCAATACATCTATTATACCTATTACTTAAGAGCTGTTTCCAAAGACAGTCTTTCCGATTTTTCTGGGGCAGAGAGTGATTACTCAACGGTAATCTCTTTTAATAATACTTTCTCGAATGCCTTTTTGAAGAGAGCAGAGGTTAGAATGAACCAAAATCGTCTCAGCGATGCATGTTCAGATTTTAAAAGGGTGCAAGAGATGGGACAGGTTTTAGATTTGAATCAATTGGAAAGAGCTTGTAAATCTATTTGAGAATGAGCTAAGACGCAATTTTACTACATGATTGTGCAGTTTTCATTAGTTATTTGAATAATTACTTGTTTTTCAATGGTTTACTTCCGAAATTAGTGTTGTTTAGTCAGCCGCCATGCAAAAACTTGTTATAACCTTATTGTTGTCTTTTTTCTTTTCAGGAGTTTACTCTCAGGACTTATACGAATATCATATGAATCAAGGTATGGCAAAATTTAATTCCAATGATTTTCGTGGTGCTGTAGAGTCTTATTCCAAGGCCATTGGTCTCGATAGTTTATCTCACGAAGGCTTTTACGGGAGAGGTGTGGCCAAGTCTAAATTGGACTTACACGAAGAGGCTATTCAAGATTATAATCAAGCGGTCTTTTTAAAACCTAACTACCACCAGGCCTTTAACAACAGAGGAGTTTCTTACTCGTATCTCGGCAGAGATTCCGATGCTCTAGAGGATTACTCACAAGCTATTCTTTTGAAATCTAATTACTTGGACGCAATCTTTAACAGAGGAGTAAAAAAGATGGACTCTAGGGACTATCAATCTGCGATTGAGGACTTTGACCAAATTATAACTTCTTATCCTGGTGAGTGGAA
>JBELHR010000020.1:0-30603 GCA_042091275.1 Flavobacteriaceae bacterium | reverse complement strand
AATCTGCGATTGAGGACTTTGACCAAATTATAACTTCTTATCCTGGTGAGTGGAATGTTTTTTATTACCGAGGGATAGCGCAATCTAAATTAAACAACCACGATGCAGCGATTTCTGACTTTACTCAGGCGCTGGAGCTAGGAGGCGATACATCTTCTAAACTTCATTACGCAAGGGGATTGTCTCATGTATCTCTGAAATCTTATGAAAATGCGATCAAGGATTTTTCCGGTGCTCTCAATTTAAATCCAGATTATACACAAGCCTTAAATAATAGAGGTTTTGCATTTGCGAGGATCGGGAATCACGAATCTGCTATTCTCGATTTTAGTGAGGCACTAGATTTAAACCCAAGAAGCCATAATAGCCATTACAATAGAGCGCTTTCCAGAGCCAGTTTGGGAGATCACGCTGAGGCAGTAGCCGATTATACAATGGCGATAGAACTGAGTCCCAACAGTAGAGGTAGATTTTATTTCAATAGAGCGGTTTCCAACCTCCGAATTCAAAATAGAGAAGAAGCCTGTTTTGATTTGAAAAAGGCGAGGGAATTTGAGTATTCAGTGCCAGAAAATTTATTTGAAAACGTCTGCGGTAAAAACCTAAAAGAGGATCTACCAAGCGACTCGATTTCTAGCACTGAAACTGGTATTTGAGTTTAAGAAGTTAAATCCTCAACTTTTGCATCTGCAGCGTTTTTCATTACAGATTGAATTCCATTTTTCATTCCAGACTCTGTTTTATACATCTGAGAAGAACCAATAATTTGACCGTTGCCGGCTTTTAGGCTGAAATGGAATTTTCCGTTTTTAGCTTCTTTAATTTCGTATTTAGACTCGTCTCCTGAATTTTTCACCACAGAAGCAACGCCGTTTTCGCAAGATGCTTTGTTGTTATAGCCTTGGCTACCTAGAATATTTTCGCCATTTCCGGCTTTTAATCTAAAATAAAATTCTTGATTTTTCTCACTTTGATAAATTTCAAACTTTCCCATTTTCTATTTTTTTATTTAGGTTAGGTTATGAAATTAGGATTTTTTTTTTAAATATTAAAACTCTTTAAACGAGATACATATTTGCCAATGACGTCAAATTCTAAATTAACGACATCACCTGGTTTTAGATGTTGAAATGTCGTTTGTTCGTAGGTAAAGGGTATTATTGCTACAGAAAAGGAATTTCGCTCGGAATCTACCACAGTTAAGCTCACTCCATTGACCGTAATTGAACCCTTTTCTATTGTAATGTTATTGGAGCTAGAGTCGTATTCGAATCGGTATTTCCAACTCCCTTCCTCGCTTTCCACAAGAATGCATTTTGCAGTTTGATCTACATGGCCTTGAACGATATGTCCATCCAATCGATCTCCTACCTTCATTCCTCTCTCCAAATTGATTTTGTCCCCAAGTTCCAGAAATTGTAGATTAGTCTTTTTTAAAGTTTCCTGAATTGCCGTTACTGTGTACTGGTCTCCATCTATTTCAACAACCGTCAAACATACCCCGTTGTGAGATACACTTTGATCTATTTTAAGCTCTTTGGTAAAGTCGCTCTTTACTGTAAGGTGAAGGTTTTCTTCTTCGCGTTTTAAATTTTTGAGAACCCCTAAGGTTTCGATTATTCCTGTGAACATAGATGTAATATTTATTGACTACTTTTGAGTCACAAAAATAAGCAATTAATGACGCTGAGAAAAAAAATTAGAGTAGGTATATCAATAGGAGACTTAAACGGTGTTGGCTTAGAGGTCGTTTTAAAGACCTTTAGGGACAAAAGGATGTTGGAATTTTGTACTCCAGTGCTCTTTGGGTCCTCCAAAGCGTTGTCTTATCACAAGAAGATATTAGATTTAAATGTTCCAGTTTTTACCATCAATAACTTGGATAAAATTGCAGACAATAAGATAAATTTGATGCAATCTTGGGAGGATGAGGTAAATATAGAGTTTGGTCAAGCCTCGAAAGAAGTCGGGTCTTTTGCTTTTCGATCTCTCCAAGCTGCAACCACAGCTCTGAAAGATGGACAGGTAGATGTATTGGTCACTGCTCCTATAAATAAGGATAGTATTTATAATGAAGACTTCAAGTTCCCAGGTCACACGGAATACTTAGGTGTCGAGTTAGAGGGAGATGCGTTGATGTTGTTGGTATGCGAAAAACTTCGTGTAGGTCTGATTACAGGTCATGTTCCTATTTCAGAGGTTTCCGATATAATAAATGAAGAATTAATCTCTCGCAAGGTGAGTCTCATGAACACCTCCTTAAAGAAAGATTTTGGTATTGACAGACCAAAGATTGCAGTTCTTGGAATCAATCCCCATTGTGGAGACAAAGGAGTTATCGGGAACGATGATGAGAATATTGTTAGACCTGCTTTGGAGAAAATAAACAAAGAACAGGGTATACTTGTTTTTGGTCCCTATGCAGCGGATGGTTTTTTCGGTTCTCGAGCTTATGAAAATTTTGACGGAGTCTTGGCGATGTATCACGATCAAGGTTTGGCTCCGTTTAAAACTATAGCTTTTGGGACCGGAGTTAATTTTACTGCGGGACTAAACAAAATCAGAACCTCACCGGATCACGGTACTGGTTTTGATATCGCAGGAAAAGGTTTGGCAGACGAATCCTCGTTTAAGGCCGCCTTGTTTAAGGCCTTGGAATTATTTGCTAATCGCAGTAATTATGAGGAAATAACCTCTAACGTTCTCAAGACAAAACGCTAAGTATTTTTTTGCGTTTTATTTGACAACATTATATATTATTTTATATCTTTGCACGCTCAAATTGATGTTGATGATGAAAGACTTAAGAGAATTTAAAATTCCTTTTGTTGGTTTAAAGGAAGGAAAACATGAGTTTGATTATCGTATAGATAATACGTTCTTTGATTTATTTGATTTCGACGAATTTTATAGTAGCGATATTCGAGTTAGGTTAGATTTTGTAAAAAAAGCGACCTTTTTTGAATTGAACTTTATAATTGACGGAACTGTAAATGTGGATTGCGACCGAAGTGGAGAGCCTTTTGATATGGCTATTCAGGGTCAATATCCTTTGATAGTCAAATTTGGTGATGAAATGCGAGAAGTAGATGAGGAGTTATTGATTATTCCTTTTTCTGCTTATGAGTTAGATTTGTCTCATTACATCTACGAAAACATTGTTCTCTCTGTGCCTTTAAAAAGGGTAAATGAAGATTCACAAGAGATAGAAATCAAAGAAGAGAACAAGAACGAAAAAAATAAAGACAAGGGGCATGACCCGCGTTGGGATAAATTGAATGAATTAATAACAGGTAAATAAGTATAAAATGGCACATCCTAAAAGAAAGATATCCAAAACTAGAAGAGATAAGAGGAGAACTCACTACAAAGCTGAGATGCCTCAAATCGCTGTTGATCCAACTACAGGAGAAGCGCATTTGTATCACAGAGCTCACTGGCATGAAGGAAAACTTTATTACAGAGGTCAAATCGTAATGGAGTCTGCTTCAACAGAAGCTTAAGAATTCTGACACTTTAGTTAGGTGTTAATTAGTGATATAGAGCAATAAAAATTAAATCCTCATCCTTTTTTGAGGGTTTTTTTTTGTTTAAAAAGTGAACTTATTCTAGTTATTTGTTGGAGTTAATTGAAATTATTTTCATTACTTTGAATCCAATTTTTGACAAAGAGTTACGCATAAATAAAAATTTATGAATAAAATGACTGCCGCTATTACAGCCGTTGGTAAATATGTTCCAGAAACAATTTTGACCAATGAGATGCTATCAAAAATGGTCGACACCAATGATGAGTGGATCACTACTCGAACGGGTATCAAAGAGCGACGAATCTTGAAGGAAGAGGGAGCGGGTACTTCTTTTATGGCTATTCGAGCTGCAAAAGATTTACTAGAAAAGCGTAACTTGGATCCCAAGGAAATAGATTTGATAGTCATGGCCACGGCAACCCCAGATATGATGGTGGCGTCAACGGGTACTTATGTAGCGACAGAAATAGGAGCTACAAATGCTTTTGCCTATGACCTTCAAGCAGCATGTTCTAGCTTTCTTTACGGTATGTCGACAGCCTCGGCCTATATCGAGTCGGGTAGATACAAAAAGGTACTTTTGATTGGAGCAGATAAAATGTCTTCTATAATAGATTATACTGATCGAACCACATGTATTATTTTTGGTGATGGTGCTGGTGCAGTGCTTTTTGAACCAAATCACGAGGATTTAGGTTTTAAAGATGAATATTTAAGAGGAGACGCCATCGGGCGTCAGTTTCTGAATATGCAAGGTGGAGGATCGATGCATCCTACTACGGAGGAAACTCTGGCAAGCGGAATGCACAAAGTTTTTCAAGATGGTAAAAACGTCTTTAAATACGCTGTGACAAATATGGCTGATGTCAGTGCAAAAATGTTAGAGAGAAATAATTTGACTAAGGACGATGTCAATTGGTTGGCTCCCCATCAGGCAAATAAAAGAATCATAGAGGCTACAGCGAATCGAATGGATTTGGACAAGGACAAGGTTATGATGAATATCCAGAATTACGGAAATACAACATCAGCTACTTTGCCTTTGCTTTTGGCAGACTATGAGAAAGAATTGAAAAAAGGAGATAATATTATTTTCGCTGCCTTTGGTGGTGGATTTACATGGGGTTCTGTTTATTTAAAATGGGCCTATAATTCATAAACTAACGTAAATTATCAAACAATGGATTTAAAAGAGATTCAAAACTTAATTAAGTTTGTTGCTAAATCAGGAGCAAGCGAAGTTAAATTAGAAATGGAGGATGTAAAAATCACCATTAAAACAGGATCGGAGAAGACCGAAACTACTATAGTGCAATCTGCACCAATGGCTATGCCTCAGGTTCCTGTTATGCCTGCAGCTCCTGTTGCTGCACCTGTAGCAAGCGAAGCAGCGGCTCCACAGGAGTCAAAAGAGGATGAGAGTTCAAAATATATTGAAATCAAGTCCCCAATTATTGGAACATTTTATCGCAAACCTTCTCCAGACAAGCCTTTCTTTGTAGAAGTAGGAGACAGCGTTTCTTCAGATTCTGTTGTTTGTGTTATTGAAGCGATGAAGTTATTTAACGAGATCGAATCAGAAGTGAGCGGAAAGATTGTAAAAGTTCTTGTGGAGGACAGTACTCCAGTTGAGTTTGGTCAGCCTTTATTCTTAGTAGATCCATCTTAGGTTAAACAATAATTCTAAAGGTATGTTTAAAAAAATATTAATTGCAAATAGAGGGGAAATCGCTTTGCGCGTTATCCGTACTTGCCGCGAAATGGGTATCAAATCTGTTGCGGTTTATTCTACTGCAGATGCAGAGAGTTTGCATGTGAAATTTGCTGATGAGGCGGTTTGTATCGGTCCAGCACCGTCTGTAGATTCTTATTTGAAAATGGCGAATATAATAGCTGCTGCTGAAATAACCAATGCAGATGCTATTCATCCGGGATATGGTTTTCTTTCTGAGAACGCTAAATTTTCTGCACTTTGTGATGAGCACGAAATTAAATTTATCGGTGCTTCACCAGAAATGATAGATAGAATGGGAGACAAGGCATCCGCTAAATCTACCATGAAGGCAGCCGGTGTACCAACAATTCCAGGATCAGAAGGTTTGCTAAAAGACTTTGCTGAAACGGAAGTTTTAGCCGCTGAGATGGGTTATCCTGTTATGCTAAAGGCTACTGCCGGAGGTGGAGGAAAAGGAATGAGAGCTGTATGGTCTGCCGAAGAGTTGAGACCTGCTTGGGATTCTGCTCGACAAGAAGCAAAAGCTTCCTTTGGGAATGACGGTATGTACATGGAAAAACTAATTGAAGAACCTCGTCATATCGAGATTCAGGTAGTTGGAGATTCTTTTGGAAAAGCTTGTCACCTATCTGAAAGAGATTGTTCTGTACAACGCAGACACCAAAAGTTAACCGAAGAAACTCCTTCTCCTTTTATGACGGATGACCTTCGCGAACGCATGGGTGAGGCTGCTGTAAAAGCCTCTGAATTTATTAAATACGAAGGAGCAGGAACCGTTGAGTTTTTAGTAGATAAACACCGAAACTTCTATTTCATGGAAATGAATACAAGGATTCAGGTGGAACATCCAATTACGGAGCAAGTAATCGATTTTGACTTGATTAGAGAACAAATTTCAGTTGCTGCAGGAGTTCCTATTTCTGGTAAAAACTACACTCCAAACCTACATTCTATTGAATGCAGGATAAATGCTGAAGATCCTTACAATGGATTTAGACCTGCACCGGGAAAAATATCTAATTTTCATGCACCAGGAGGACACGGAGTTCGTTTAGATACTCACGTTTATGCGGGTTATACTATTCCGCCAAACTACGATTCTATGGTTGCTAAATTGATAACGACTGCTCAAACCAGAGAAGAAGCTATCTCCAAAATGAAAAGAGCTTTAGATGAGTTTATCATCGAAGGAGTGAAAACAACCATTCCTTTTCACCGTCAATTAATGGATCATCCAGATTATGTCGCTGGGAATTACACGACAAAATTCATGGAAGATTTTGCAATGGATGCGAAATAATACTTTAAGCGGTTCGTTTTACGAACCGCTTTTTTTTGTGTTACTTTGAACTATGGAGGAGTCGCAATTAAAAATTGACGGAATTGATAAGGTGATTATCAACGCATTGATGTTAGACGCTAGAACCAGTGTTTCTGCAATTGCTCGTCAAATAGGTATTTCGAGTGCAGCGGTACACCAACGGCTGAAAAAGCTGGAACAATCTGGTTTAATTATCGGGTCCAAAATGGTGATCAATCCCAAAGTGCTAGGGTATTCTACATCGGCATATGTGGGAGTTTTTTTAGATGCATCCTCTAAATACAACGAGGCCATAAAGCGTCTAAAGGAAATCCCGGAGGTTACTGAAAGTCACTACACAACTGGTAATTACGCTATTTTTCTCAAAGTTATGTGTAAGGATAATGAGCATTTAATGTCCATTCTCAATCATCAGATTCAAAAGATTAAAGGAGTTTCTAGAACAGAAACTTTTATATCCCTTGAACAACAAATCGACAGACAGATTAAAATCTAAAACTATTTTGTCCTATGACTAAGCGCAGAGTTTTGATTATTTACACCGGTGGAACCATCGGAATGGTAAAGGATTATGAGACAAAAGCACTCCGTGCTTTCGATTTTAGTAAGATTTCCGAGAGAATTCCGGAGTTAAACCATCTAGATTGTCATATACAGACGGAATCTTTTGAGAATGTTATCGATTCTTCAAACGTCAGTTTGATGGATATGGTCAAAATAGGAACTATAATTTTTGAAAACTTCGATAGTTTTGATGGTTTTGTAGTTCTTACGGGTTCAGATACCATGGCATATATCTCTTCAACATTGAGTTTTATGTTAGAGAATCTCAGTAAGCCTGTAATCTTTACAGGGTCTCAATTGCCGATTGGTGATTTGAGAACAGATGCAAAAGAAAATCTTATTACCGCCATTCAAGTGGCTTCGGCTTATAAAAATAATTTACCAATTGTATCCGAGGTCTGTTTGTATTTTGAGTATAAACTATATCGCGCAAACAGAACAAGTAAGGTCAATGCGGAGCACTTTGAAGCTTTCACTTCTCCTAATTATCCTCCTTTGGCAGAGAGTGGAGTACACCTTAACTTTAACGCTCATCTTTTACACAAGACAAAAGAGTCAGAAGCTCCCTTAATTTTAAGAACAAATTTGAATCCCAATGTTTTTGTTTTAAAGCTCTTTCCTGGCATGGGAAGGGATATGTTAGAACATGTCTTTTCTATACCCGGATTGCGCGCTATTGTAATGGAGACCTATGGAGCGGGTAATGCGCCCAGCGAATCCTGGTTTACATCTGTCTTGTCTGAGGCGATAGAATCTGGCATAAAAATTGTAAATATTACCCAGTGTAATGCAGGTAGCGTGATTCAAGGACATTATGAGACTAGTTTGGCCCTACAGGAAATGGGGGTCATCGAGGGTAGAGATTTGACAACAGAGGCTGCTCTCGCCAAACTGATGTATTTGTTGGCTTTGGAAGATCAACTCGAAAACTTTAAATCTGTTTTTGAGACCCCTTTGCGGGGGGAAATGACAGCAGGGGACTAATATTTGTTCTTTACTGAATGATTCTCAGTCATTTCAGAGTTTTACTGAGTTATGTCTAAAAGATTAGCGAAAAATAAAGTCCTATGATTTTTTCAATTGATTAATTTTTTGTTACTTGGGCAACGCAAATTATGCATAAAGAGAGGTGGCCGAGTGGTTTAAGGCGCACGCCTGGAAAGCGTGTTTACGCGAGAGTGTACCGAGGGTTCGAATCCCTTCCTCTCTGCTTAGATTTGTACAAGTGAATTAACCCGTAAACTATTAATAAATTAATTATTACAAAATGAAAAAAGTATTATCAATCCTTGCGATTACTGGTTTATTGTTTTTTGGACTAAGTCAAAATGCATATGCAATCCAAGAAGAGTCTGTTGAAGTAACTGAAGCTGTTACTGATGTTGTAGATGCTGAAGGAGAAGTTGTTGAAGAAACAGTTGAAGAAGCAGTAGAAGTAGTAGAAGAGGTTGCACCTGTTCAAGAAGAGGCAGCGGAAGAATTATCTTTCCACCAACAATTAAAGGTTCGTTTTATTGAAGGAGGACCATTTTTCATGGGTATTGTACTTGTAGCCCTAATCTTAGGTTTAGCAATAGCAATCGAAAGAATCATTTACCTTAATATGGCAACTACTAACACTAAGAAGTTAGTAGCGTCTGTGGATTCAGCGTTGAACGACGGTGGAGTAGAAGCTGCAAAAGAGGTTTGTAGAAATACAAAAGGACCTGTAGCGTCAATCTTTTACCAAGGTTTAGACCGTATGGATGAAGGTATCGAGAATGTTGAGAAAGCAGTAGTTGGATACGGTGGTGTTCAAATGGGACTTTTAGAAAAGAACGTTTCTTGGGTATCTCTATTTATCGCTTTGGCTCCAATGCTTGGGTTCATGGGAACGGTAATTGGTATGATTGATGCATTTGACTCGATTCAGTCTGCTGGGGATATTTCTCCAACGGTTGTAGCAGGAGGTATTAAAGTAGCCTTATTGACTACAGTATTCGGTCTTGTAGTAGGTATTATTCTTCAGATTTTTTATAACTACATCATCTCTAAGATTGATGGTATCGTTAACAATATGGAAGACGCTTCTATACAGTTAATCGACTTACTAGTTAGATATAAGAAATAATTGAATTAAGAATAATAACCAATATATTATGGACAAAAATAATTTATCAAAAATATTGACAGCTGTAAGTGCGGTTATCGGTGCGGTTGGTGTATTCTTCCTGATCAGGATTGTAATGATTGGAGATGATGCATTCACAACTGACGTAGACGTTCAAAGCAGTGTCTTGGAGCCTTATATTAGCTTTTCATTATACCTTTTGTATGTGAGTATAGCTGTAACACTATTTTTCTCTGTTTGGAATTTAGTTAAGCACCCAGATCAATTAAAAAAGACTTTAATCAGTCTAGCCGTTTTAGGTGTGGTTTTAGTTGCTTGTTACGCTGGTGCCCCAGATAACGTAGTTTTGGATATAACAGGTCAGCCTCTTTTGAAAGATGCTAATGATCAGGTTATAACTGGAGAAGAAGCGGCATCTATTTCTAAATGGGTTAGTACAGGAATCAACTATTCTATGGTCTTAGGAGTTGTAGGATTAGGATTCTTTGTATGGGATTTTATTAAGGGACTTTTAAAATAATTTATTATGGCAAGAAGAGAAGGTGGAGAAATTAATGCAGGATCAATGGCGGATATCGCCTTCCTATTGTTAGTATTCTTCTTAGTAACTACTACCATGGATGTAGATGCGGGTATATCTCGTAAACTTTCTGAAAAGCCGCCAGAAGATTTTGTTCCTCCTATTATTAAAGAAAGGAATGTCTTTAAGGTAGTAATAAATAACGAAGATCGACTTCTAGTAGAAGATCAGGAGGTTACTTATCAAGAGGTAAAAGACTTAGCCGTTGAATTTATTGACAACGGTGGAGGTGTCGGAAAACCTGGACCTAATGGAGAGCCTGGAGAGCCTTGTGACTACTGTAATGGTAAAAAGGACGAAAGTTCTTCGGATCACCCTAACAAAGCGGTAATATCTGTAGACTCAAAGCGTGCAACTAGTTATGGTATGTATATTACAGTTCAGAATGAACTCTTAGGAGCTTATACTATTTTGAGAGATCGTTATGCTAATAATAAATTTGGAATGTCTTTTGTAGAGATGGAAAAGATTTATAAAGCAGATAGAAAGAATACTAAATTAAAGAAGCAAATCGACGAAGTAAAAGAGGCTTATCCTCAAATTATTTCTGACGTTGAAAAATAAAAACATCTAGATTATGTCAAAGTTTGGAAAGAAGAAAAAAGGAATGCCTGCACTGAATACGTCGGCACTACCTGATATCGTTTTTATGTTATTGTTTTTCTTTATGGTAACTACAACGATGAGAGAAACGGATCTTTTGATTGGAAGTCCAATCTTACCTAACTCTTCTGAAACGAAAAAGTTAGAGCACAAGAGCTTGGTTTCCACTATTTATGTCGGAAAGGCTAAAGACGAAGTGAAGTATGGAACAGGAGATCAGATTCAGTTAAATGATAAGTTGGCTCAGGTTTCAGAGGTTGCAAGTTTTATCTATATGGAGCGTTCTACTCGTAAAGAGGAAGAAATTCCAGCAATGACTACTTCTATCAAGGCGGATGTATCTGCGAACTACGGTACGATTCAAGATATTCGCTCTGAATTGAGGGATGTTCGTGCACTCAAGGTTTCTTATTCTTCACGCGGTGGAGATGTTAGAAATAACGTAAAGAAAAATTAGTAATTTATCTAATATATTAAAGGCAACCTTCGGGTTGCCTTTTTTTTTATCTTTATGCTATGCGTAAGTACTTTCTTGCTTTTTTTTTATTTGTCGGTTATAGTCTCAGTGCGCAAGAAGTTGCAGTAGATACCTTATTAGTTTCTGTTCCTACAGTTGAGGATGGGGATTATTATCGAGAGGATCAAATCTATATAAACCTTTCGAGTATTCGTGCCTTTGATATCGAAGACAACCTTCGTCAGGTAGGGTTTTCTTATTCCTATGCATTCGGATACATGCGAGATATTCCTCTTAATAAAAAAGGGACTTTTGCCTTGGGAGTAGGACTGGGTTATAATAGGAGTAGAATCAAATTAACTTACGACAAGGCTAGCCCTTTTAATGACTTAAACTCGGATATTTCCACGGATTATTTGTTTGAATCTAAGGTGGTATTAAATGCACTTCAAATTCCTTTGGAGATTCGTTTTCGCAACTCCACAGCTACTAAATATCGTTTTTGGAGAATCTACACAGGGTTTACTTTTAACCTTCTTCTAAGGGATAAAGTTGAAATTACCCGAAACCTAGTGACTGAGAATTATTCGAATACAGGTCTCTTTAGAGATTGGGAGGTGGGGCCTCATATGTCTGTGGGTTACGGTATCTGGAACTTTCACATATACTACAGCATGAACAATCTATTTGCAAAGGATGCTCAGAGTCGTTATTCAGGCTTTGAGACTAATTACCTGAAGCTGGGCTTGCAGTTCTTTATATTTTAGAGAAACACACTGATTAATTGTCCTCCAAAGCCTGCAATTGTACCAACAATCAATTCTTTGTTGGTATGTGCCTTTAAACGCAATCGAGAGAAGGCAATCAAGCCGGTAAGAAAGATTAAAACGGCTATATAGGGTAGAAGATTTATTTTACTAGTATAGCTCACTATGATCAAAAATCCTAGGAGACTAGATATACCTGCCATATGTATGCTAATTTTAAAACCCCTCAGTTGACCGGCGTATAGAATGAGACTTGAAGCGATACAGCCTAAGAAATAAAAGCTCAAATATAAATCTCCAAGGAGTACTAGACTATAGAAATAGAGTAGAACACTTATAAGTGTACCTAGCATCAGGGGTATTTTCCGTTGTGTTACATCAGGGATGGACAGACTGTCTATGGAGCCATTGCGCTTCAGAGCGATTAATACCAATACCGGAACGATATAAGAAAAAAAGAATACCACTGCCAAAGTAATCAAATTAGATTCTTGGTCTTTAGCTTGGTCGAGTCCAATAAATAAGAACAAAACCGCCAAGGTAGGAATTACTATGGGGTGAAAGGTATAGCTTAAGAATTTGGCCAACTTCATCTATATTTCTTTTCGCAATCTGGCTACGGGTAGATCTAATTGTTCTCGGTATTTAGCAACAGTTCTTCTGGCAATTGGATATCCCTTTTCCTTTAAGACTGCAGCTAACTTGTCATCTGTCAAAGGTTTTTTCTTGTCCTCTTCTCCTACAACTGTTTGTAAGATGGATTTGATCTCTTTGGTGGATACATCCTCGCCTTGGGTATTTTTCATCGATTCAGAGAAGAATTCCTTAATCAATTTAGTACCATAAGGAGTAGCGACATATTTGCTATTTGCTACCCGAGACACAGTAGACACGTCCATATCAATTTTATCTGCGACATCTTTTAGTATCATAGGTTTTATTTTCTGCTCGTCGCCTGTTAGAAAATATTCTTTTTGATACTCGGTAATGGCACTCATGGTCAACAGAAGCGTTTGTTGGCGCTGCCTAATGGCGTCTATAAACCACTTGGCTGAATCCAGTTTTTGTTTGATAAATAAAACCGCATCCTTCTGTGATTTAGACTTTTTATCGCTCTCCTGATAGCCTTTGAGCATGTTGTTATAGGTGTTAGAAACGTGTAACTCCGGAACGTTTCTAGCATTTAAGCTAAGTTCAATTTCTCCTTCGTTGATGCGAACCGTAAAGTCAGGTACGATCTGTTGGCTAAATTTATTAGTGTTTTCAAAACTGCCTCCAGGTTTCGGATTTAATTTGCTTATTTCCTGAATAGCATCTTTTAACTCCTCTTCGTCGATATCGAATTTGGTGAGTAATTTTTTATAGTGCTTTTTTACAAAGGAGTCAAAGGCCTCCTCCAAAATAAGTATCGCGTTTTCGATGGACTCGGTGACCTCTTTGCTTTTTAATTGAATCAAGAGACACTCTCTTAGATCCCTAGCTCCGACACCAACGGGATCGAGATTTTGGATAATATTTACCAAAATAGCTTCTACCACCTTGGGTTCTGTGTAGATATTCTGTGTAAAGGCTAAGTCATCCACGACATCTTCAACCGATCTTCTCAAATAACCAGTCTCGTCTAGACTCCCTATGAGAAATTCGGCAATATTGATATATTCTTCACTTAACTTATAAGTGTGTAACTGATCGAGGAGGGTGTGCTGAAAACTTTTTCCTGAAGCATATGGAATTTGCTTTTCCTCGTCATCAGAACTGTAATTATTGCTCTCTAAGCGGTAAGAAGGGATTTCGTCATCGGAAATATACTCGTCTATATTTACCTCGTTTAAATCGACCGATTCGGAGTTGTAATCATCGTAGTCGTCCTGATCGAGATCAAACTCGTCTTTAACTTCTTCTTTACCAGATTCCAATGCGGGATTCTCCTCAATTTCTTCTTTGAGTTTTTGTTCAAAAGCTTGTGTAGGCAATTGAATCAACTTCATCAGTTGAATTTGCTGGGGAGAAAGCTTTTGTAAAAGCTTGTATTGAAGATTTTGTTTTAACATGTAAATTTTAGGCTTTTGTCAAGTCTTTGGAAGACTTACAATCCTAAAGATATTAAAATTCTGCGTTTTGCGGAGTTCTAGGAAAAGGAATAACATCTCTAATATTACCCATTCCCGATACAAATTGCACTAATCTCTCAAAACCAAGTCCGAATCCACTGTGAACTGCAGATCCAAATTTTCGAGTATCCAAGTACCACCAAAGTTCCTTCTCATCAATTCCGAGAGCCTTGATTTTTTCCTGAAGAACATCTAGGCGTTCCTCTCTTTGAGAACCTCCTACAATCTCTCCAATACCAGGGAACAAAACATCCATTGCTCTAACGGTTTTTCCATCTTCATTCAATCGCATGTAAAATGCTTTGATATTAGCCGGGTAGTCAAATAAAATAACCGGACATTTAAAGTGTTTTTCCACGAGGTATCTCTCGTGTTCGCTTTGAAGATCTACTCCCCATTCGTCTATAGGAAATTGAAATTTCTTTTTCTTATTCGGCTTGCAATTTCTCAAAATTTGAAAGGCCTCTGTATAGGAAACACGCTTGAAATTATTGTCCAAAACAAAACGTAACTTTTCGCTCAACTTCATTTCAGAACGCTGGGCAGCAGGTTTTGATTTTTCTTCATTTATCAATCGCTCCTCGAGAAAAGCGATATCGTCCGCACAGTGCTCAAGCACATAGGAGATAGTGTATTTTATAAAGTCTTCTGACAAATCCATATTGGCATCCAAATCGTTAAAAGCCACCTCGGGCTCAATCATCCAGAATTCAGCCAAATGCCTTGTCGTATTTGAATTTTCCGCTCTAAATGTCGGGCCAAAAGTATATACTTTACCCAAAGCCATCGCATAAGTTTCCGCTTCTAATTGTCCAGAGACAGTTAGGTTAGTCTCTTTCCCAAAGAAATCTTTTTGATAGTCGATACTACCGTCCTCTGTGGTAGGTGCGCTATTCAATCCCAAGGTACTAACTTGAAACATTTCTCCTGCCCCTTCTGCATCCGATCCAGTAATGATAGGAGTATTGACATAGTTAAATCCGTTTTCTTGAAAATATTGATGCACTGCAAAAGAAAGTTTGGATCGCAATCGCATTACTGCAGAAAAAGTAGAGGTCCTAATGCGCAAGTGAGCGTTTTCTCTCAAAAACTCTAAGGAATGACGTTTAGGTTGAATCGGATACTCATCTGGATTTGAATCTCCCAAAACATCTAATTTCGACACTTGAATCTCTACGCGTTGCCCTTTACCTTGACTCGCTACCAATTCTCCTTCAATGGCAACTGCAGCACCTGTATTAATACGTTTGAGTAGGTCTTCTGAAATTTGCTCAAAATCCACAACACATTGGATGTTATTTATTGTTGATCCGTCGTTTATTGCAATAAATCGATTCGATCTAAATGTACGAACCCACCCTTTTAAACTAACTTTTCTCAATAACAATTCTGAGCTCAAAAGCTCCTTAACACTACTCGTTTGCATGACATTAATTATTTGGACACAAATATAATTATTCGATAAAATAAACGAAATAAAATCGTTCTAATTATCCTTCTCCTCATTCGGGATTTTGTCCTGTTCCTCTGGGGCTACCAAATTGATAACAGGTTTTTTAAAGACTTTTTTATTCGATAATTTTTTCTCGAAAGAAAGCAACAAGGAGGGTAACAATAGGAGGTTAGAGGTCATTGCAAATAACAGGGTTATCGACACCAGTCCCCCTAGGGCTTTTGTTCCGCCAAAGTCGGAAATGGTAAATACTAAAAATCCAAAAAATAGTACGATGGAGGTATAGAACATACTGACTCCCGTCTCTCGCAATGCTCCGTATACAGATTTCCTGATTTTCCAATTGTTGCTGATCAGTTCTTGCCTATACTTGGCTAAAAAGTGAATGGTATCGTCCACCGATATTCCAAATGCTATTGAAAAAACTAAGATGGTCGACGGTTTTATCGGTATACCCAAATACCCCATAAGTCCCGCAGTAGTCAAAAGTGGAAGTAGATTTGGAATAATAGATACGATAATCATTTGAACCGATCGGAAGATCCAACCCATAAAAATTGCAATTAAAATAATCGCAAGACTCAAGGAGACTACCAGGTTCTTTATCAAATAATGCGTCCCTTCCAAAAATAGCAGTGCTTTTCCCGTAACGGTAACATCATAGCGACTAGCGGGAAACTCTTGCTTTACAATTTCATTTACGCGATCCTGAATTTCTTCCATCTGATCGGTACCAACATCTCGCATATAGCAAGTGATTCTCGCATACCTACCAGTTTTATCCACATAGTTTTCCAAAAGACCACTGTCGTTAACCTCCATGTTTTGAAGATAAGAAAGGACAAAAGTACGCTCTTGATTTGTAGGCAATTGGTAGTATTTTGGATTGCCGTTATAAAAAGCTTGTTTGGCATATTTCACGACGTTGTTTATACTCATTGGATCAGATAGACCATCGATCTTACGAATTTGTTCGGTAACCTTTTCAATCCTTTTTAGCGTAGATAATTTTAAAACCCCTTTGTCTACTTTTGTATCGACTAAAATTTCTAAAGGCATGATACCCCCAAACTCATCTTGAAAAAACTCAATATCTTTATAGAACTGTGCCTCTTTAGGCATGTCGTCTATCATACTTCCAGATACTTTGATCTGATAAACCCCAATGATACCGATGATTATCATGATCACGGAGGTGATGTAAATTCCAATTCTGTTTTTGCGAACCATATTCTCCATCCAGCTCACTACTCCGTTCATCCATCGGCGTTCGAGGTGATTCAAGTGCTTCTTTTGAGGAAGAGGCATAAAGCTGTATAAAATTGGAATGATACAGAGTGCCAGTATAAAAATAGCCATTATACTTATGGAGGCTATAATACCAAACTCGACTAGAAGCTGACTTTTTGTAAAAATAAATGTAGCAAAACCAGAGGCTGTTGTAATATTGGTCATCAAGGTCGCATTACCCACCTTAGTAATAACCCGCTGAAGAGATCGAGCTTGATTTCCGTGTTTTTTTACTTCCTGTTGGTATTTGTTGATTAGAAATATAGCATTTGGAACTCCGATAACAATAATTAAAGGAGGAATAAGACCCGTTAACACGGTGATCTCATAGTCGAATACACCCATAAAACCGCAGGACCAAATCACCCCTATACTCACAACCAGAAGCGTTATAAACGTGGCGCGCCAAGAGCGGAAAAACAAGAAAAAGATAAAGGCAGTAACCAGCAAAGCCAGTCCTACAAATACCCCAATTTCGTCTACGATGTTCTGAGCGTTTAACGTTCGGATATAAGGCATGCCAGATACCCTAACATCGACCTTGCTCTCCTGCTCAAAAGTATCTATAGCAGGAATGATTTTGTTAAAAACCAAAGATTTTCTCCGTTCGGAATTTACGATATCCTTTCGGATATAAACGGCTGTTTGAATGGTTTGTGTTTCGCTGTTATACAGGAGGTTGTCGTAAAAGGGAAGCTTGTCAAACAATTCGTTTTTCAACTCTGTTATTTGCTCTTGGTCCAATTCACTCTGTGGAATCAGAGATTTTAGTTCAAAGGCCTGCTTCTCTTTGTTTTTAATCAATACTTTCAGGTCACTGATCGATATCGTTGCAGTTACTTCAGGTAAATTATTAATCGAATCGGAAAGTGCATTCCACGCATTAAATTGCGCCGGCTGAAATAGCGCGGAGTCTTTTACCGCTAACAAGATTAGATTTCCCTCCTCGCCAAAAGTCTCTACAAACTTTTGGTAATTTACATTGGCAATATGATCATCTGATAACATATTTGCCTCAGTATGAGTCATGCGAATTTTTCGAGCAAAGGACCCTAAATATATGGTGGCCAATAAAATAGCTATCAGAACTAGATAGCGATTTCTAAGTAAAATACCAGCAAAATTATTCCAGAATCCCATGGATGTCGTTTGATTCAAATGTGAAAAAAAACACACCTAAAAAGATGTGTTTTAGGTAAAATATTTTCGACGGATTATACCGTCATAATTTCCTTTTCTTTTTTAGAATAGGCCTCGTCAATCTTTACGATACTCGCGTTTGTCAAGTCTTGAACGTTGGCTTCAGATATTTTCAACAAGTCCTCTGAAAGTTCGAGTTTCTTTAATTCTGAATTTCCTTCTTTTCGGATGTTTCGGATACTCACTTTTGCATTTTCACTTTCCGCCTTAGCTTGTTTCGAAAGTTCTCTTCGTCTCTCCTCAGTAAGTGGTGGCACATTGATGATAATACTCTCTCCGTTATTCATAGGGTTTAGTCCAATATTGGCGTACATAATCCCTTTTTCAATTTCCGTAATCATCTGCTTTTCCCATGGCTGAACCGATATTGTTCGAGCGTCTGGGGTATTGATATTGGCAACTTGACTCAGAGGAGTCTGAGATCCGTAATAGTCTATCGTTATTCCTGCGAGCATTTGAGGAGAAGCTTTTCCAGCTCTTATGGCTACAAACTCTTTCTTTAAATGATCAATTGCCTTTTGCATCTGCTCCTGCAGATCTTCTATTATCAAGTCTAATTCTTCGTTCATATCTCTTTTTTAATTTTCGACAACCGTTCCTATCGCGGCTCCGTTAACTAATTTAGTTAAATTTCCAGGAGTATTCATATCAAATACAACAATTGGAAGTTTGTTTTCTTCACTTAAGGTAAAAGCTGTCATGTCCATAACCTTTAGGCCTTTTGACATTACATCTTTGAAACTAATGCTATCAAATTTGACAGCACTCTTGTCTTTTTCAGGATCAGCTGAGTAAATTCCGTCTACTCTAGTTCCTTTTAGAATGGCATCCGCAGATACTTCAATTGCTCTTAGAACTGCTGCTGTATCTGTTGTGAAATAAGGGTTTCCAGTTCCTGCTCCAAATATTACAACCCTTCCTTTCTCTAAATGGCGCACTGCCTTTCTTTTGATAAATGGTTCTGCTACTTGTTCCATTTTAATGGCAGTTTGCAAGCGGGTAACTACGCCGGCATCTTCCAATGCGCTCTGAAGAGCAAGTCCATTGATACACGTCGCTAGCATTCCCATATAGTCTCCTTGCACTCGATCCATTCCATTGCTCGCACCCGCGACTCCTCTAAAGATGTTTCCACCTCCAATTACAATGGCGATTTCAAGTCCTTGATCTACAACTGTTTTTATGTCTTGAGCGTATTCGGCCAGTCTCTTTGGGTCGATTCCATAACTGCGTTCTCCCATCAAGGCCTCACCGCTTAGTTTTAAAAGTATTCTTTTGTATAGCATTTGAAAAATAAAGTTTCGCAAATATAATTAATTTCCGAATAGTTTGTAAGTTTAAGATTCAATCATATTTGTATTTCGTATGAAAAAACCTACATCCCTACCCTCGGGTAGATTGATCTCTCTAGATGTATTGAGAGGCCTAACTATCTGTTTGATGATAATAGTCAATAATCCCGGTAGTTGGGAATATGTTTACCCTCCTTTGAGACACGCTTCGTGGAATGGTTACACTCCGACAGATTTAGTTTTTCCTTTTTTTATGTTTATTGTTGGTGTTTCTATCTTTTTGAGCTTTTCTAAATTAAAAGGCACAGATAAAAAGCCAGTTGTAATCAAGATTTGGAAACGCACAACTCTTATATTCTTGTTGGGTTTATTTTTGAATTTTTATCCAAATTTTGATTTTGAAAACTTGAGAATAATGGGGGTGCTTCAAAGAATTGCCCTGGCTTATGGTTTGGCAGCGACAATTGTAGTTTTTTTTAAACCCAAATGGATCCTATCAACTGTTCTAGCCATCCTAGTTGCTTATCCTTTGATACTAGTCGGTTTTGGAGGAGAGCTTCCTTTTAGTTTGGAGGGCAACGTCGAGCGCGCTCTCGATATAAAAATTTTAGGTATAAAGCATATGTATGGAGGATATGGTATTCCCTTTGATCCGGAGGGTATTTTATCTACCCTTCCAGGTATAGCCTCTGTATTGTTGGGCTATTTGTGCGCGCGCTTCTTAACTGCCCGAGAGGAGATCAAGAGTAAAATGATGTTTTTGATTATTGGAGGTTTGTCTTTGTTAGTTTTGGGTACTCTTCTCAACTTTATTGTACCAATAAACAAACCGATTTGGTCTAGTTCTTATGTGTTGGTTACCACTGCCTGGGCTTCTTTAATTTTGGCTGTATTGGTTTATCTGATCGATTTCAAAGGATTTAAAAAGATCTTTATGCCTTTTGTCCACTACGGTAGAAATCCACTTTTTATTTATGTGGTATCCGGTATATATATTTCTACTATCGCATCTGTACTCACTGTAAATACTAGTGAAGGTTCGATGAGTATCTACAACTATTTATACTCTCAAATATTCGTGCCGATCGGAGGGAATTTGAATGGTTCTCTGTTTTTTGCGCTATTTCAAGCCCTATTATTCTGGTTTGTTGCCTATTTATTGTATCGAAAGAACATTGTAATTAAAGTATAAAAAAAGCCCTCCAATGGAGGGCTTTTTAAATATTGAATTTTTGGATTAACCCAAAGCAACTCTTGAGAAAGCAGTTACTTCAACATCTCCTAAAGTCTTCACGTATTGAGCAACAGATTGCTTGTTGTCCTTGATGAAAGCTTGGTTTATTAAAGTGTTATCCTTCATAAAACGCTTGATTTTTCCTTTTGCAATATTGTCTAGCATAGCTTCTGGTTTCCCTTCCGCTCTCAACTGATCTTTTGCAATTTCGATCTCTTTTTCGATAGTCGAAGCATCAACTCCTTCTTCGTTAAGAGCAATAGGATTCATCGCAGCAGCTTGCATAGCAACATCTTTTGCAACTACATCAGCACCTTCAGCTACAGCCGAAAGACCAACTAGAGTAGCAATCTTGTTCCCAGCGTGGATATAAGAACCTACAAATGGAGCCTCAACTCTAGAGAAAGCACCAATTTCAAGTTTTTCACCGATTACACCAGTTTGTTCGATTAGTTTTTCAGCAACAGTCATTCCTTCGAATGAAGCAGCTAAAAACTCTTCTTTTGAAGCGTGGTTTACAGCCTCGTTTGCCAATGCATTAGCAAGAGCAACAAAGTTGTCATTTTTACCAACAAAATCAGTTTCGCATCCTAAAACGATAGAAACACCAACAGTGTTATCTCCGTTTACAACAGCGATAGCAGCACCTTCAGTTGACTCTCTGTCAGCTCTTTTGGCAGCTACTTTTTGACCTTTTTTTCTTAGGATTTCAATCGCTTTGTCAAAGTCTCCTTCGGCTTCAACTAAAGCTTTTTTACAATCCATCATACCTGCTCCAGTTACTTCACGTAATTTTTTTACGTCAGCGGCGGTAATATTTGCCATGTTGTTTAGATTTAAAATGTCCCTCACCGAGGTGAGGGACGATTATACTTTATGAATTATTTTTTTTCTGTTTTCGCTTCTTCAGTAGTTGCTTTTTCTTTTACAGCTTTGCGGTCTGCAAGACCTCCAGCAACAGCATCCGTTAGGTAAGCGATAACTTTTTCGATTGATTTAGAAGCATCATCATTTGCAGGAACTACATAATCAATACCACGTGGGTCTGAATTAGTATCCACCATTGCAAATACAGGGATGTTTAATTTTTGAGCTTCTGCAACAGCAATGTGCTCTTTTTTAACATCTACAACAAATAAAGCTCCAGGTAAACGTGACATATCTGAGATAGAACCTAAATTCTTTTCTAGTTTTTCACGTTGACGGTTGATTTGCAATTTCTCTCTTTTAGAAAGTGCATCAAAAGAACCATCTTGCTTCATTCTATCGATCTGAGCCATTTTCTTAACAGCTTTACGGATAGTAACGAAGTTTGTTAGCATACCACCAGGCCATCTCTCTGTAATGTAGGGCATATTAACTGCACCTGCTCTTTCAGCTACGATATCCTTTGCTTGCTTTTTTGTTGCAACAAATAAAATTTTTCTTCCTGAAGCAGCGATTTTCGCCATAGCTTCAGCAGATTCTTCCATTTTTGCTACTGTTTTGTAAAGGTCGATAATGTGAACACCATTGCGCTCCGTGTAAATATACGGTGCCATGTTTGGGTTCCATTTTCTAGTTAAGTGTCCAAAGTGAACACCTGCATCCAATAAATCTTGAATTTCTAAATTTGCCATTTCTTTTGTTGTTTACGTTCTCTTTTTAGCAATGACCTAGTAGCGCTTTTGGCGGTCGAGGACATTTAGATGCTAAACATATTGCTGGGTTAACAGCAACACTTTGACAACATTTTATTAAATAATTGATATATTTTGTAAAAACAATTTTCAAAAAACGAATTAACGCTTTGAGAATTGGAATTTCTTACGTGCTTTCTTCTGACCAAATTTCTTACGCTCAACCATTCTTGGGTCACGAGTAAGTAATCCTTCTGGCTTGAGAATAGCTCTATTCTCTTCGTTAAGCTCGCACAATACTCTTGAGATTGCCAAACGAACCGCTTCAGCTTGTCCAGTAACTCCACCACCATTAACATTAACTTTAATGTCAAATGCTTCAACATTATCTGTTAAGATTAAAGGAGATTTTACCTTTCCTTGCAAAGTTGCAGTTGAGAAATAGTCATTTAATTCTCTGTTGTTTACAGTGATGTTACCTTTTCCTTCTGATACGAATACTCGGGCAACAGCTTTTTTTCTTCTTCCGATTTTGTGAACTGTCTCCATGATTATTTAAGGTCGTTAAGGTTAATACTTGTTGGCTTTTGAGCTTCTTGTTTGTGCTCAGTTCCTTCGTAAACGTATAAATTTCTCAAAATAGCAGCACCTAATTTATTTTTAGGTAGCATCCCTTTGACAGATTTAGAGATCAAACGAGTTGGATCTTTTTCGAATACTTCAGTTGCAGTTAACGATCTTTGTCCTCCTGGATATCCTGTGTGACGGATATAACTCTTGTCCGTCCACTTTTTACCTGTAAGGTTAATTTTTTCTGCGTTTATAACAATAATGTTATCTCCACAATCAACGTGTGCTGTGAAGTTTGGTTTGTGCTTTCCTCTAAGTAGTTTTGCTACTTTAGAAGCAAGACGACCCAAGTTTTGTCCGTCCGCATCCACAACCAACCACTCTTTGTTTACAGTGTTTTTGTTTGCCGATACTGTTTTGTAACTTAATGTGTTCATACACGATTAGCTTTTGTAAATTAAACAATAATTAATTCCTTAGTTTCTAAGGGTCTGCAAAGATAGAATTAATTCTTGTCTTGACCAATAGCCAATCTCCTTTTTTTTAGGGCCTAATCTTTTCTTAATGAGCATCTAGCCAATTTCTTCCCTTGTCCATGTCAACAGCCAGTGGAATAGAGAGTTTAAAGGCTTCTTCCATAAAGGATTTTAACTTGGGTTCTAGAAGATTTGCCTCCTCTTTGTACAAGTCAAAAACGAGTTCATCATGCACCTGCAAAAGCATTTTGGTTTTGTAGTTACCTTCCTTTAGAAATTCGTGTATTTTGATCATGGCAATTTTGATGATGTCTGCAGCCGAACCTTGAATAGGAGCGTTGATGGCGTTGCGCTCATCTGCACTGCGCACAATGGCATTTCGAGAGTTAATGTTTTTCAAATAACGTCTTCTGTGTAATAAAGTCTCTACATATCCTTGATCTCTCGCCAGGTTGACTTGTTTGTCCATATAGCTCTTTAGACTGGGGTAACTCAGGTAATAGGCATCGATTAGAGCTTTAGATTCTTTGCGACTCAGGTTGGTTTGTTGACTGAGTCCATGTGCCGAAACCCCATAGATAATTCCAAAATTAACCGTTTTCGCTTGGCTTCGTTGTTCTCTTGTTACCTCCTCCAAGGCAGTTTCAAATACTTTTGCCGCTGTAGATTTATGAATATCTTCTCCTTTGAGAAAGGCGTCAATCATATTTTGATCGCCACTCATCGCGGCTATTAGTCTCAGTTCAATTTGCGAGTAATCTGCTGCCATTAGCTCGTAGTCCTCACTACCGGCAACAAAAGCTTTTCGGACTAATTTTCCGCGTTCTGTTCGAATTGGAATATTTTGGAGATTTGGTTTTGTAGAGCTCAGACGACCTGTGGAAGCTACAGCTTGTTCGTAGGTGGTATGAATTCGATTTGTTTTACTATTTACCTCTTCCGGCAAAGCGTCTACATAGGTGTTTTTAAGCTTTACAAGACCTCTGTAGGATAATATCTTGGAGATTATTTCGTGTTCCTCCTCCAAGGAGCGCAGAATGTCCTCTGAAGTAGCGTATTGACCTGTTTTTGTTTTTTTTGGTTTATCTACAAGTTTGAGGGTCTCAAAAAGTACAATCCCCAATTGCTTGGGTGATGCAATATTGAAAGATTCACCTGCAGCTTGATAGATCTCTTCTTCTAGTTTTTGAATATCTGTATTAAGTTCTCCTGCGAGCTCTTGAAGATAAGGGACATCCACAGAAATTCCTTCGAGTTCCATATCTCCTAAAACCTTCATCAAAGGCATTTCAATATCGTAAAATAGTTTAGCTAAGTCATCTCGATTTAACTCCTTTTTAAAGGGATGAGACAATTGCTGAATCAAATCACTGCGTTCTCCGGCGTAATTGCTCAGCTTTTCCAAACTTATATTCTCTAGGGTTTCTTTGTTTTTACCTTTACCTACAAGTTCTGTAATATCGGTTAGGTCCATGTTTAGATAGGTTTGACCTAGTAAGCTCAAATCGTGTCGTAAATCAGGATTTATCAAATAGTGAGCGATTAATGTATCGAACAGAGGTCCATTTAGAGCTATTCCATGGTTGGAGAGTAATTTGTATTGTTCCTTGATTCCATGTCCTATTTTACCAATGCCTTGATCTTCTAAAAGAGGCTTTAAAAGACTTAAAAAGGTCTTGTGATTTCCTACTAATGGAATATAATAGGAGGCTCCAGAATTTATGCTAATGGATATTCCTATTGGAGAAGCGTCCATTATTGCTCCTTCGCTAACTAAGAGATAAAAACTAAATTCATTTTGTCCCTTAAGTGTTTTGAGAAGGAGGTTTAGAGCAAATTCACTGTCGATGATCTGATATACAGCCGATCGCTCTACTTTCTTTGGAGCCGATGTAATATCTCCACTACCGGCAGAGAATAGATCTAATTGAGGATCTGCCGAATGGGTACTCGCCGCTGTTGGCGCTTGCTCACCTGTTGCTTTATCACCTGAATCATCTGGGAATAACTGCTTGACGCGATCCGCGAGTCTTCTAAACTCTAATTCTGAAAATATCTCTGCTGTCGCTTCGTGATTTGGTTTACTCATTTTAAACGACTCTGCATCAAAATCAACTGGGCAGTCCAAAATTATGGTCGCTAACTCCTTGGAGAGAAGTCCGAGTTCCTGGTTGGCCTCTACCTTTTCCCTCATCTTCCCTTTGAGCTCGTGACTGTGTTCAAAAAGGCCTTCCATAGATCCGTAGGCTTGGAGAAATTTTTTGGCAGTTTTATCTCCAACACCGGGAAGTCCCGGGATATTATCTACAGCATCCCCCATCATTCCCAGATAATCAATTACCTGAAGGGGATCTTCAATTTGGAATTTCTCTTTTACTTGATCGACTCCCCAAATCTCTATACCATTACCCATTCTAGCTGGACGATACATGAAAATATGCTCGGAGACCAATTGGGCAAAATCCTTATCTGGTGTCACCATATAAGTGTCAAAACCTGCTTTTTCCGCTTTTTTAGCCAGTGTACCAATCAAGTCGTCTGCTTCAAAACCAGCCACTTCGACAATTGGAATATTCATCGCTCTCAACAGGTCCTGGATATAAGGAACCGCTATTTTTATTGCCTCAGGAGTTTCTTGGCGATTTGCTTTGTACTCTGGGAAAGCCTCAGTTCTAATCTGCGAGCCTCCTTTGTCGAATGCAACCGCAAGTAAATCTGGTTTTTCTTTTCGGATAACTTCAAACAGTGAATTTGTAAATCCTAAAACTGCGGAGGTATCCATTCCTTTTGAATTGATTCTCGGATTTTTAATAAATGCGTAGTAGCCGCGAAAGATCAACGCAAAAGCGTCTAAAAGAAAAAGTTTTTGACGAGCCATAAATAAAATGTATTTCGAGTAAATGTACATATTATGACTAACACAAGGTTAAGTTTGCAAGATTTCATCTTCACAAAACTCTATTTTTTCATAAATAACATAAATACAGTATATTGCGGGACTAAAAATAGCATAAGATGGCAAAGTTTGGAGAAATCGTAGGAGAGGCTAAACCTGTTTTGATTGACTTTTATGTTGAATTTGATCAAGAACAAGAAGGGGAAGAAGTACTACGTGATGTTGCAGCTGCACTTGGTGACAAGGCCAAGGTAGTAAAGATTGATGTCGAGAAAAATAAAGATTTGGCAAGTGCCTTAAAAGTAAAAGCCTATCCGACGTTTATGATATATAAACAAGGGGAGATGAAATGGAGAAAAACAGGTGAGATTGAGGCAAATACGCTGATTTCTACTGTAGAACAATATTTCTAGAGCAGGTCGAAAGTATATCCTTTTTCCTTGAGGTGTAAGATCACTTTCTCGAGAGAACCCTTTAGATTTTTTTCTGCCTTTATACTGTCGTGAAAAACGAAGATATTTCCTTTATCTAGATTTTTGACACAATTTTGCACGCATTGCTCAGGACTAGTCTTTTTGTCCCAATCCCCACTTAATATGGACCACATGACAATCTCATAGTCCAAACTATTCAATTTACGTATTTGACTTTTTGTTATTCTTCCATAAGGTGGCCTAAATAATTTCCCCTGATTTTCAGGGATATAATCAGCAGCTTTAAGGCTGTTTTCAAGATAAGCTTTAGAATTATATCGCCAACCGTTCAAGTGATTATGGGTGTGGTTCCCTACGCGATGCCCCCTGTCGAGTATGTCCTGAAAGAGGCAAGGGTTTTCTACTATATTTTTACCAATACAGAAAAAAGTAGCCTTGATTTGATGTTTGTCGAGTTCGTCTAGAACCCAAGTCGTTACCTCTGGAGTAGGGCCGTCATCAAAACTTAAAAATGCTCTTTTATCTCCTGGAGCTTTATCCCAAATCAATTCGGGATAAAGCAATTTTATCAGCTTCGGAGCATAATTCGTGTAAAATCCCACAATTATTCCGCTAACAAACTTTCAAAAAGCTCGATGTGCTCGATGAATTCAGCCTGTTTTTGATTGGCGTATTCTTCGGTATCAAACCTTACAATATCAGACATAACGCTGCGATACATGTTTAGATTGTTTTCGATGTCCGAAAAGATTACAGGTAGATAGGATTCATCAAAAAGACTGTAGTAATTCAATCTCTCTTGAAAGATTTCGATTAGAGTCTCGGCAGTTTCTCTCGCTTTTTCTCGGGAATTTAAGAGGTAATAGTATTGCGGGTAACCCAAAGAAATTCCGTAGTGACCGAACTTTTTAATTGGCATTTGCTCCAATGAAAAGTCTAGCGTTTCTATAGCTTGAATACTGTCTCCTTCGCGCATGAACTGCTCGCTTAATCTCATTAAATTATTTCTAAAGGAGATAGAGTTTTTTCGAGTTTCTGAATCGATATACATATTGGTGTGGTCGTATTTGTCCCACTCCCAATCCATTACGATTTCCTTCATGTGTTGCGAATCAATTCGACCCAAATCAAATAAATTTTGAGGAACAGGAGTTTTGATTGGCACCAAGCGGTAAGACAATCCATCTAATTGCAGGTAATCCTTCATCCAGATATATTCTTCCGCCGCGCTCGCTCCACCGGTGAAATAAATAGGCCTTTTCCAATCGTTGTTGGCAATTATATCCAACATTAAAATTCGGTTCTTACCGATAGCAGAACCTTGAATTTCGATATCTATATAAGGAAGGATTAAATCGGCATCCTCTGGTTTTACAATTCCACTAGCTAAAACATTTTCTTTATTTACAGGAATTCTAATTTTACTACTAGGATAAATTTTGACCTGTGTGCCCTTTTCGTCGGCTTGGGCATAAGTAATATCAGAGTCGCTAGATATCCAACGCATAAAATCTTTTATACTCATAACAGAATCTTTTAGTTGGGCAAACTCCACATAGTAAGCCGCATCTAATGTTCCGTATTTGTATTGGTCGTGTTTCAATTGGGAAGGAATGGCTTCCGCATCGTAAGTCTTTCGTTTTTGTTGATCGATATACCAGTCTGTATTCAGTAAGGAAGTATTTATAAGCTTCAAGTCTGTTCTGTAATCTTCTACTTCCTGCATATACCATAGAGGGAAGGTGTCGTTATCTCCTATGGTAAACATAATAGAATTGGGTAGACAGGAATCCAAATATGCTTGAGCGTTCAAGTGAGCAGAATATCGATTCGATCTATCGTGGTCATCCCAGTTTTCCGAAGCCATAAGTGTCGGCACGAGCAAAAGGGATAAGGTAGTCACTGCAATGGCTACTGATTTTGCAGCGAACTTTTGTTTTAATTTTTCAAAGATTGCAAAAGCTCCAAACCCAATCCATATTGCAAAAATATAGAATGAACCTACAACGGCGTAATCTCTTTCGCGAGGTTCAAATGGTCTCGGGTTGGTATAGAAAATAATCGCTAGGCCTGTAAAAGCAAAAAACAGGAACAAAACCCAAAAACTCTTTGGGTCTTTTTTGACATGCCAAAAGATTCCAATCAAACCGAAGATAAGCGGTAAGAAATAATAGGTATTTCTACCCTTATTTTCTTTAAACTCACTCGGTAATTGATCTTGAGGTCCTAAAAACATTTCGTCAATAAAAGTAATTCCACTCAGCCAATTTCCATTGAAGATGTCTAGGTTTCCTTGGATGTCATTTTGTTTACCCACAAAATTCCACATCAAATATCGCAGGTACATATATCCAAATTGATAGTCGATCATAAAGTACAAGTTTTCTCCCATGGTCGGTCTTCTGGAGGAATTAGCGGGTATACCGGCAATGGATTTATAGTTGTCCGAATTGGAAGGGTTGACCATACGAGGAATAAATCCTTTGTGGGTGTCGCTGTAATTTGGAATGGATTGTTCGTAATCATTTACAATTACATATTTCCCGAGCTTTTCGTCTTTTTCATACTTTGGTTTGTCGTCTCGATACGGGTTTTTGACGTCTTGCTTGCGGTCGTATGCAACCGAGTAATAGGTGTCATAGAAAACATTAGCATCTCCGTATTGTTCGCGATTGTAATATGCTAAAAGTTCTCTTGCACTCGATGGGTTGTTCTCGTTAATCGTGGTATCCGCATTAGAACGAATTGGTAGCATCATCCAAGAGGAAAATCCAATCACGATAAATAAGGTAGCCAGAATTGCTGTGTTGGCTTTTGGAAGGTTTTTTTCTCGAGTTTTTTTAAGACCAAACCAGAAAAGAGCTACAATAACTAGCATGGCAATAATTGATCCAGAGTTAAAAGGCAGTCCTATGGTATTGACAAAAAATAATTCAGAAACAGAGAAAAACTTCAGTGTAAAAGGGAACAGAACTTTAAAAATTAAAGCCAATATCGCTATGGCAACTCCGTTGGCAATAATAAAGTTTCTCGGTGAGCTCAAATCGTAATGCTTATATAGGTATAAAAAGACAATAGCCGGTATAACTAGTAGCGATAAAATGTGAACCCCAAAAGAGAGTCCAACAGTCAAAGAAATTAATAAGAGCCATTTGTTTCCATCTATTTTATCCATGTTCTCTTCCCATTTCAGTCCCAGCCAAAAGAGAGCCGCCATCAAAAACGAAGACATGGCGTATACTTCAGCTTCCACAGCACTAAACCAAAAACTGTCTGAAAAGGTATAGGCTAGAGATCCGACAGCAGATGCCCCCAATATTGCTATACTTTGAGCTTGAGAAGATTCTAAAGTCCATTGACTTATTTTTTTCAATAGCATGGTCATGGACCAGAACATAAATAAAATAGTAAAAGCACTTGCCAAACCAGACATAAAATTGACGGCATAGGCAATTTGATCCACCTCTGTTGTAAACATAGCAAAGAAAGCTCCCATCATTTGAAAGAGAGGTGCTCCAGGAGGATGACCAACTTCCAACTTTACAGAAGTCGCCAGGTATTCCCCACAATCCCAATAACTGACAGTTGGTTCCAGTGTCAGCGTATAAGTTATAAGTGCGATAGCAAAAACGGTCCAACCGATTATTTTATTCCAGAATTGAAATTTTTTCAAAGTCATAATTTATTTTTCTGAGGCGAATTTAATAATTAAATCGTGAAAACTAGGCTATTATAATTAATCCAATATGACTGGGTTTCTAAAGAATTGTTAAATCGAAAAAAAAAGTAAAAAAAGCTTGTTTGAAAATAAGAATGTGTTAAATTTGCACCCGCATTGAGCAACTGACCCATGGTGTAATGGTAGCACTCCGGTTTTTGGTACCGTCAGTCAAGGTTCGAGTCCTTGTGGGTCAACAAAATGTACAAGCAACTATCTTTAAATCAGGTAGTTGCTTTTTTGTTTTCTAGGATTTGCACAGTGCAATCGTTAAAATGAAGTTCTTTGAGGGTTTGTTTGAATGATACTACATAAAAATGCATGGATCTTTTTCTAATATAGACACTGAACTTATTGTCTAAACGTTCTATAAGTCAATATACGTATATCTAGAATAATCTCCTCCTGAAGATATTCGTGATATAGGATACGATTCGTCGTTATATTGATAACTGTAATTGACAATGAATGATTCTCCACTTGGTTGTTCTATAATCTCAGATATTACGTTATGGTCATTTAATACGTTATGGTTGCTTCCACTAATAAATAATTTATTGTATTCATCGGGCAAACCATTTTGCATTGGATTGTTCATTTGATCGTATTCAAGGTAAGTTATGGAAAACAAGTATTCACGGTA
>JBELHR010000061.1:0-5425 GCA_042091275.1 Flavobacteriaceae bacterium | reverse complement strand
GGACGCTGAGACAAATAGAGAAAAAAGGATGAAAGAAATGTTTTTTTTCATAATGTTTAATTTGGTTTGTAATTTCATGGATTAAATCCAATAATTATGCCAACTTTTTGTTTTGTAATAAGTCTTTAGCGCCTCATCATGTTTTATCCATAAAAAACGCTACCTAAGAGAGCTCTTTAAGCGTTATTATAGTTTATAGGCAAAATTCTAGGACTCTTGCCACGTCCTCAGGGTTTTCGAGGTCAATTTTTTCACTTTTTAAAAACTTTTTAAGTTTTGGTTTTTGATTTGGGAACATTTTAAATAAACTGCTCTTACTGTCCGGAAAGCTCTTCGCGAATTTATCTCCAGCTAGACGGAAATATATTGTTTCATTGTCTAAAAGTTTTGCCTGTAAATCAGCGCTCATGGAAGTTGTTGCTTTTTTACCAGGTCTAAGTTTTTTTATTTTTCTAACATAGAGATTGTATTGCTCATTTTTATCTATTACAATCATATATCCAAAATCCATTTCCTTATTGGACTCGTTGTAAAATTGCACATAGTTATATAGGTCACCTGTAATTATGACTTCTAGTTTCGGGGATTGAGCTAAAAAATCTTCCTTTCCATTTTCAAGTTTTACCTCAATAATATCCGAGTATGCCTCATATCTGTATAACATGTTTCGCTCCAATTCTTTTCCTTCGAAAAGTAATTGTCCGGTAGTATAATTTTCCGAAAAGTACAAGGACCCTTCTACGTCAGACGAAATGTTTTCACCAATTATTTTTTTTGATTTTTGCAGTACCTCTATTTGACCCCAGTCATTCGAGTAATTCCAACCTTGTTGTTGTCCGATGTTTTGCCCTTTAGAAATCAGGGTTATAGATAGAAGAATTAAAAAGCTAAATTTTTTCATAACGTGTGTTTTAATTAATAAAGGATGAAATTATTTCAATAATTGTGCCGAATAATTGTCTTTAAGATTTATGATTTTTATTAAATCATTTTTTTCTTTAATGTCTAGATTATTTTCCTTTAAGTGGGTTTTGAATTTTTTTTGATCATTACCGCCGTACAAATTCGCTATGGTTTTATATTTCCATTTTATTTCTTGTACTGTCTCATTTTCTGATTTCTCGAATAGTTGATTTACCTCAATTAATTTATCTGGAATATCAGCAGCCATTGAATTTACAGATTCACGACCTTCTTTGAGCTCTTTTTTGTGTCTTAAGTATAATTTGTTTTCATCTAAAACCTCCAGGTATCCTGTTGTTAATTTTTTACTATTCAAATTTTGGAAAGCATAAAATTCAAATTTCTGTTTTCCAAGAGAAATCTTCAGTGTAGAGCTTTTCGCAATTATATAAACTCTATCTTGATATAAGACTTCAAATTCGTCGTTATAGGCGTTGTAACGAATTTTTCGGTTCTCTTGAGAATTCGTCCTTTGGTCGATTACAGTTCCATTTTTAAAATTTTCTTCAAAATAAGGACTACCCAAAGATTTTTCAAGTTGAACCAAAGGTGATTTTTGAAAGTAAATTTCTCTATTCAGTTTATTGTTATTCGCTTTACTAGTTGTGTAATTACTTGGTTGAGCAAAAGATAAAGACGATACGCACAATGCGAGTGTTAAAAGAACAGTGTGTTTCATTGATTTGAAATAAAAGATGATTTTTTCAAAAATACAATGCGAACATTTTATTTTCAACTGTTTAGGTATCTTTTTTTTATTTTTCCTTCAAATTATTTTGTTCACATAGTCTTAACATTATGATTTTATCAGTAAAAATATGTTTTTAATGTATTATGTGTAATTTTATTAACCCTATATCGTTGTAAGTTTTAGCGATTCTCAAAAGGTTTGAGGGTATACTAATTTTATATGTTTTCAAATTGTAAAAAAAAATTAAAAATATCTGCTGTAATTCTCGTTTTTACTAGGAATTTTAAGAAATAATTAGCATTTTCGTCCCTGACTAATTCAAATAATCAAACTAATGAAAACAAAGTTTAATGGATTTCTAACGCTATTACTGGTGTTAGTTGTGCAGATTTCTTTTGCACAAGAAAAAACTTATTCGGGTGTTGTTGCTGACGAAAGTGGGCCTCTTCCCGGAGTAAGTGTCGTAATTGTCGGTACTAGTATGGGTAGCGAAACGGATTTTGAGGGAATGTATCAAATTGATGCAAAACCAGGAGATCAGTTGCAATTCTCTTATATTGGGATGCAGACGGTTACAATTACCTTAGGAGATGATCTTGCAATGGATGTTATGATGCAAGGAGACAATCTCTTAGAGGAAGTAGTGGTTACCGGTTTAGGTATCAAAAGAGAAAAGCAAGCCTTAGGGTATGCTGTATCTGAAGTAGACGCTGCTCAGTTGGAAGACAGAGCTGTTGCCGATGTAGGACGTGTCCTTCAAGGTAAGGCTTCAGGGGTTCAAATCGTAAATCAATCTGGACTCTCCGGTTCAGGTACGAGTATTATGATTCGTGGTATGAACTCTTTTTCTGGATCTAACCAGCCTTTATTTATTGTAGATGGTGTTCCATTTGCATCTGATACAAATGCTCAAGGGGATTTTGTAGATGGGAATAATGGTTCTTCTAGATTTTTGGATTTAGATCCAAATAATATCGAAAGCGTTTCTGTACTTAAAGGTTTAGCTGCGGCAAACTTATATGGTACTCAAGGAGCAAATGGTGTGATCTTGATCACAACAAAAGCGGGTTCAACAGCAGGTGTCAAAAAGAAAAATGAAATTTCTGTTTCTGCCTCTATGTTTTGGAACGAAATTGCTTCTCTTCCAGATTATCAAAATGATTACGGTGGAGGTTTTGATCAATCGTTTGGTTGGTTCTTTTCTAACTGGGGTCCTTCCTTTAAAGAAGGTGGTCCTGCAGGATGGGGAAATCAATCTGCAATTGATGAAAATGGTACTCTAGCACACCCTTACTCAACTGCTTCTCCTGCAACTGGAGTTCCTCAGGCTTTTCCGGAACTTGCGGATGCACGTTACGACTGGAAGCCTTACAATTCTGTAGGGAATTTTTTCAGAACTGGTACGATTAAAAATGTAAGTGTAAATATGCGTGGAGCATCTGACGATGGAAATGTGTCTTACAACTTTAATTATGGAAATCTTAATGAAGAAGGTTTTACTCCTGGAAATGAATTAAACAGGGATGCGATTTCAGTAGGGGGTAGAGCAAAACTTTCAAATAAATTTACGGTTGCTTCTACTTTAAACTATGCCTACACAAATTTTGTAACACCTCCGGTAGCTGCCTCTCAGGGGTCTAATGTAGGTGGTCAGAATGCGTCGATCTTTGGTAATTTAATGTATACTCCTCGTTCTGTGGATTTGATGGGTCTTCCTTTTCAAAACCCAACTACAGGAGAATCTGTTTATTACAGACAGGGGAACGATATTCAAAACCCTTTATGGACAGTAGCTAATGCTAAAAACATACAAGATACTTATCGTGTTTTTGGTTCTGTTAACGTAAGCTACGAGCTAAATGATAACTTGTTACTTAATTATCAATACGGTTTAGACGTTTATAATGAAAATAACGTCAACTATTCTAATAAAGGTGGTAAGACAGGTAATATTGTAAACCAGTCTGGTATCTACCAAACATGGAATAATATCAATAAAATTGAGAATCATAACTTCAATATTAATGGTAATTATCAGTTGAGTGATAACTTCGGAATGACCTTTGTTGCGGGTGTTACTTCTCGTAATGATCGTTTTGATAGACAGGGAGTTACTTCTTCAGGTCAGCAAGTATATAACGTTCTAAGACACTTTAATTTTGCTGAACAAAATGAGATACAGTTTTCTCAAGAGGGTAATATTTTAGGTGCATATGGTCAAGCAGAAATTGACTTTAGAGATCATTTATATGTTACTTTATCTGGTCGTAATGATTGGGTATCAAACCTGACAGTGGATAATAGATCAATTTTCTATCCATCTGCTAGTGTGTCATGGGTTCCTTCAAAAGCCATAGATGGCTTGAAAGATTCAAATGCTATTAATTTCTTAAAGGTGAGAGCTGGTTATGGTACATCTGCTTCGTTTGAAAGTGGTTATCCAATCGCTGCTTCTTTGATTTTAGATACTCAGTATTTCCAGAATGGAGAATCACAAGATGTTGTTATTAATACATCGGATTCACAATTGGGAAATCCTGGATTAA
The DNA here is from genome assembly GCA_042091275.1 of Flavobacteriaceae bacterium. GTDB lineage: Bacteria > Bacteroidota > Bacteroidia > Flavobacteriales > Flavobacteriaceae > JBELHR01. The sequence goes on along the minus strand of JBELHR010000061.1, from coordinate 1,225 downwards.
AACCTCAAACGATAGCTGAACTTGAGCTTGGTGTTGAAGGACGTTTGTTTGACAATCGATTGTCTGTTGACCTTTCTTTTTACAACAGGATTACAAATAATTTAATTGTTCCTAGACCTTTGGATGCATCTACAGGTTATACACAGACTATTACAAATATTGGTGAAATTAAAAACAATGGTTTTGAAATTGACATGAACTTAGATGTTTTCAGAAATCCTAACGGAATAAACTGGAATACAGGAATAAATATGTCAAAATCTAATCCAATCGTTGTTGATTTAGGATTGGATACGGATCGTGTTGTGTATTCAGGTTTTACGAACTTAGGAAATGCTGCAATTGTTGATCAGCCATTGGGAACAATAGTTGGATCTTCTGTTGCACGTGATGAGTTTGGAAATAAACAAGTTAATGCTGCAGGTAGGTATGTAGTAAATCCTGAGGCTACTGTGATTGGAGATGCTACTCCTGATTTTCAATTTAACTGGAGCAATGGTGTAAGCTATAAAGGTTTGACTCTTAATGCATTGATGACTTGGGTACAAGGTGGAGATATGTATTCTATTACGACAGCGAGTTTATTAGGTCGTGGTGTTGTAAGTGAAGAAGGTGTGAATCGTGAAGCTTCTTTCATCCTGCCTGGTGTGAATCCTCAAGGAGAACCGAATACAGCTCAAATTAACAACTCTGATTACTATTTTAGAAATATTGGTTTTGGTGCTAATGAGTTACGTGTTTACGATGCTACACGTTTTAGATTACAAGAAGTTTCTCTGTCCTATGCTCTTTCTCAAAAAGTGTTGGATAAAACACCATTTGGAAATGTTAGCTTTACAGTAACAGGTAACAACTTGTGGTGGTATGCTCCAAATATTCCTAAGGGAATTAATTTTGATCCAAATGTTTCTGGAACTGGAGTTGGAAATGGTCAAGGATTCGATTTCTTGAATGGACCGAGTTCTAGACGATACGGTTTTAGTGTTAAAGCGACGTTTTAATTAAATAATTCGAAACAGATATGAAAAAAACAATACATATATTTAAGTTGGGATTATTATCTCTAGGGCTTCTTTTAGGATCCTGTGCGAATGATAATATCCTGGAACTAGATCTGACAGAGAATCCCAATGCGCTTTCTCCTAGTCAAGCAGATCCAGATTTTCTCTTGAATTCTATTCAAGTGAATTATGGTAAGTTAATGGAGGATTTTGGTACTTTCGGT
>JBELHR010000060.1:0-5439 GCA_042091275.1 Flavobacteriaceae bacterium | reverse complement strand
GGTGCAAATGTACAAATAAAATGCAAATATTCAAATATCAGGGAGTTAAATTAATCCGGAAGTTTTGAACTTCGAAAATCACGAGTTGTGAACGTTTAGTGAGCCTTATTAAAATGTTAATTTTTAGGTTTTTTTTAGAAAAAAATGTTAATAAAGTGTTAAAATAAAATCTTTTTTTTTAAATTTTGTAACAACCTAACCCCTTATACAACAAGGCTTCCCAGCATTTATTTGCCTAGGTAAATAACCAATATTATAAGTAGTGAGTTTGTGTATTCCTTAAAATTGCGCATTTTTGGGGAAACTAATTCAAATTTATTTAAATGAAAACAAGGTTAAATGTTGTGCTATCGCTATTTTTCGCGTTAGCCGTGCAAATCAGTTTTGCACAAGAGAGGACGATTTCCGGTACTGTTTCTGACGAATCAGGTCCCTTGCCAGGAGTAAGCGTCATGGTGAAAGGATCTAACTCTGGGACGGATACTGACTTCGATGGAAATTACACTATTCAAGTCAGCGAAGGTGAAACTTTAGTTTTTAGCTATGTTGGCCTAGATACTATGGAGAAAGTAGTGGGAAGTCAAACTGTTTTAAATGTATCACTTTTAGGTGGAAGTATGTTAGACGAAGTTGTTGTTGTAGCATACGGAACGCAGACAAAAGCATCGATTGTTGGTGCGGTATCTGTAGTGGGTTCTGAAATTATTGACAACCAACAAAACGTTTCTGTTACTTCAGCACTTCAAGGATCTGTTCCTGGTGTAAATGTTATTTCTGGTGGTGGTCAACCTGGTACGAATCCTACAATTAGAATTCGTGGTATTGGTTCGGTAAATGCTTCTGCAGATCCATTAATCATTTTGGATGGAGCGCAATTTACAGGAAACTTAAATGCGATATCTCCTGATATTATCGAATCTGTATCTGTATTAAAAGATGCAATGTCAACTGCGATTTACGGTTCACGTGCCGCAAATGGTGTAGTTGTAATTACTACGAAGAAAGGTAGCTTTGATCAAGCACCAACAGTTTCATTTAGAGCAACTGCTGGTATAGCTAACCAAGCTGTAGATTTACACAGATTAGCTAGTACGGATCAATTTTCGGAATTCACATGGGAATCCATGAGAAATGGTTATATCGATACAGGCAACACTGCTGCTGATGCTGCGCAATTAGCTACGGGTAATTTTGTAAGCTTCTTAGGCTATAATCCTTACGGAACAGCTGAACCAGTTGGTACAGATGGTAAGCTAGTTGGTACTGCCAAAAAATGGGATACGGACTGGGCTGATGCATTAATTAATAATTCTGCAGTACGTCAAGAGTATTCTGTTAGCGTTAGTGGTGGATCAAGAAATACGACTTATTTATTTTCTGCGAACTACCTAGAACAAGAAGGTTCGGTAAAGACCTCAAATTTCGAGCGTGTTAACACTCGTGCTAATATTACCTCAAATATCAAAGATTGGTTACAAATTGGTTTAAATACATCTTATTCAACTTCAAACCAAAATTTCCCAACACAAGCTGGTAACTCGTTTCAAAGTCCAATTCAATGGGCCTACACTGTTTCAAGTTACTACCCATTATACAAAAGGGATGTAAACGGAGATTTACAATTAGACGGTTTTGGACAACCAATTTACGATTACGGTAATGAAGTCGGTGGTACTTTGAATGGACAAAGACCTAGACTATCAGGAGAAAATGCAGTAGGTGCACTATATAACTACGATATTGAAAACACTCGTGACGATTTTATTGCAAATGCATTTACTAAGATTGACTTTTCGGATAATCTTTCTTTCAATACTAGACTTTTTTACGAAAAGTACACTTTTGATGCTTATCAGTATTCTTCAAATGAATTCGGTAATGCTGCAAACGTTGCAGGTAGGGTTTCTCAGGATAGAGACTTCACAACAACGACGAATATTACCAACTCTTTAAACTACGCTAATGTATTTAATGAAAAGCACGGTTTAAAAGTTGATCTAATCCAAGAGGCTTTCAAGAGTGAATTTAACTCATTAAGCGCTCAGGGAACTGGATTTTTACCAAACGTTAAAGTTCTTAATGGAGCAACAACTCCTGAAAATGTATCAGGATTCTTCGCAGAGGAGAGATTGGTTTCTTACTTAGGTAGAGTTGCATATAACTACGATCAAAAATACTTTGTAGAAGGTTCTTACAGAAGGGATGGTAGTTCTAAATTTGCATCTGACGTTCGTTGGGGTGGATTTTATGCATTTGGTGGTTCTTGGATCATATCTAGAGAAGGATTTCTTGAAAACAGCAATGTTGTTGACAACTTAAAACTAAGAGGTTCTTATGGTGAATTAGGAAATAATGCAGGGATTGGATACTTTCCTTACTTATCTCTTTTCAATACAGGTAACAACGAAGGACCAAATACTGGTGTAGTTCAAGGTGCAGTTTCAGATCCATCTTTGACTTGGGAGAAAACAGCTCAAACAAATATAGGTCTTGACTTTGCTTTATTCAATAATAGATTGACTGGTTCTGTAGACTGGTATGACAAAGAATCTGTAGACTTAATATTTGGTAAGCCATTACCTCCGTCAACTGGTAACGCATCAATTAGAACTAACATTGGTTCATTGAGTAATACAGGATGGGAATTTGTGTTAAACTCTACAAATATCACAAAAGATAATTTCCTTTGGACGAGTTCTTTAAACTTAGCAACTCAAAAAAATGAAATTACTGAATTGACTCAAGAATCAATTATTCAAGGAACAAAAAGATGGGAAGTTGGTAGATCTCTATATGATTTCTGGTTAAGAGAATCCGCTGGAGTAGATCCAGAAACTGGACTAGGATTGTGGTATGTTGACGTTCTTGATGACAATGGTGAACCAACCGGAGCAAGAGACACAACAAACGACTATGGTGCAGCTACTAGATATTATCAAGATAAAACTTCTTTACCAACATTAGCGGGTGGTTTTAGCAACTACGTAAGAGTTGGTAACTTTGATTTAAATTTCTTGCTCAACTTTGCATTAGGTGCATACGTTTACGATTCTACTTATCAAGGATTGATGGATGGTTATTCTCAAGCAGGATCAGCTGCTTCTCCAGACTTAGCTGACCGTTGGCAACAACCTGGGGATATTACAAATGTTCCTAGATTTACAACAAGCCAGAATGATTCTAACGGAACTTCTGATAGGTTTTTATTTAAAAACGACTATTTACGTCTAAAAGCATTAACTTTTGGATATAATTTCAATAGTTCTGTTCTAGAAAATGCAGGAGTTCAAAACCTTCGTTTGTACTTCCAAGGAGATAACTTGTTGACATTCCAAAGTCACAAAGGTATAGATCCTGAGCAAAGTGTCGGAGGTACTACAAATAGTAGATCTTACCCTCAAAGAATATTTTCTTTAGGAGCTAAATTTAACTTTTAAAAAATAACAAATGAAATTAAACAAATTATACATTTTAGGATTAGTCGGGTTGCTAAGTCTTGCTTCGTGTTCAGAAGAATTCTTAGATGAGCCAAAACCGACGGATTCCGTTTCTGCTGAAGTTGTATTTACATCTTTGGAAGGAGCCGAGTCATTACTTTCTGGAATTCATAGAAATATGAGAGCCCAGTTTACTGCAACTGACGCAGCAGGAGTTAACTCTTTATATTACGCAAGAACAGTAAAAGGGAATGATATCATACAAGCCCCAACCTGGTTCTTATTTGATTACGCAAATGATAACAGAGAGCCTACTTACAGAAGACCTACATTCTCATGGCAGTTTCCTTACTATATAATAAATCAGGCAAATAGTTTGATTAATGGTGTCGAAGCTAGTGAAGAGATTTCACCTGAAGACAAACTATATCTTGTAGGTCAAGGTCGTGCAATTAGAGGATATATGTACTTTCAATTAGCTCTAGAATTCAACCCTACTTTCGTTGGGAACGAAACTAGTGCCGCACCTCCTGTATATGTAGAAACTTCTCTTGAAGGTCTTCCTATGACTACGCTTGAAACACTATATGCTCAAATTATAGATGATTTAACTTTTGCTGTAAATAATTTAACAGATGCCAGATTAGGGAAATCTTATATGAATCAAGCCGCGGCTGCTGGAATTCTATCCAGAGTATACCTAACAACGCAAAATTGGTCAGGGGCTCAAGCAATGGCTACTCTAGCTTATGGAGGAAACCCATCAGCTGTTTTAAATGCAGCTAGTTACGGATCAGGTTTTGCTGACTTAAACAATCCAGAATGGATTTGGGGTTATGCACAATATGATGACCAATCAAATTACTATTGGGGAGCACCACATGCACATGCAGATCACTTCGTACTTTCTTACGCAGCAACTTTCTTTAACAACGACTTTGTAGAGTTGTTTAGCCCTTCAGATGTAAGAAACACGTTCTTAGACGGATATGGTGTTGGAGATATAACAAGTTACAGAAAGTGGATTTCAACAAAATTCAGGTTCGAATTTAGTTCTGACTTTGGTGTACTTCGTACAGCAGAAATGATCTTGACTCACGCTGAGGCATTATATCAACAAGGTGATGAAGCTGGGGCTCATGATTTGTTATTTACACTTCAATCAAATAGAGATTCTCAGGCAGTTAAATCCTCGAATACTGGTGGAGACTTGTTAGATGAAATTTTAGTTGAAAGAAGAAAGGAATTATATGCTGAAATTGGTGTAGAGTGGTTTGATGCAAAACGCTACGGAAGAGCAATCCCAAGAACTGGGAACTCTAGAGTTGGTGGTACTGCCGGTCTAACTGCTAATGACAATAGATTCTTTTTGAAGATTCCACAGTCAGAAATTGATGCAAATGACAATATTGACGAAAGCGTTAACAGCGGAAGATAATTAGTCTTTGTAAGTTACATTTAAATAGCGAACCTCACGGTTCGCTATTTTTTTGTGTATAGTAACATACTATCCCAATCCCAAATTGTCACAGGTAGTTTTAAATTAACTTCGGATATGGCACTTTTACCCTAGGATTTATATACAGCAGTCCGACTGTCTAATCAAGCCCCTATTTAATACAATAGTAAATGTAGCGATCTCTTCTTCTGAGAAGGTTTTGGATACAAAACAACACAATTGTCCACCTACCCAACAAACTCGTCTAAAATAGACTATAAACCTACTCTATAAAAGGAATTGAAAAATCTTTAAAGTATTTATCCATACTGTTGGGTTTTTAACAAACCTATCATCTATAATTACTCTGAAGAGAAATAATATCAGTCTTTCCATGAGTGAACACCAAATTCTCAAATACATTATTACCGCTTTATTAAACCTATAATATTATAATCATCAAAGGAAGTAATGTCTATCAAATGCAACTTGTATAACAGCATTATTAACACATAAAACTTATGGTAATACAGACTAGTTAGAGTAATAACAAGGTATAAAAAA
>JBELHR010000059.1:0-5461 GCA_042091275.1 Flavobacteriaceae bacterium | reverse complement strand
GGCTATGAGATTATGGAATCTCTTTTGGAAACTGCACTTTTAAAAATCTAAGCGCAACAGTGCAATATAAAAACCCAAAATAAAACAACATTGGACAAAAACACATTGACTTGGACTGATTTTGAAAAGGTCGAAATGCGAATAGGAACAATTCTCTCTGCCGAAATATTTGAAGAGGTAAAAAATCCTGCCTACAAGATAATTGTGGATTTTGGCCCTTTGGGGAGCAGAAAAACTTCCGCACAGTTAACCGTTCTCTACAAGCCAGAGGAGCTTATCGGAAAACAAGTTGTTGCTGTTGTGAATTTCCCACCGAAACAAATTGCCAATATGATGAGTGAATGCTTGATACTCGGGGGTCTAGGAGAAAATCGAGATGTTACCCTTCTACATCCTGGAAAAAAAGTAGCAAACGGTACTCGAATAGGATAATTCAAGACTTTCGTATTCGCTGCCTATTTGTTAACTTAAACACCTAAACCAGAACCGATGAAATTGCTCAGATTATTATGTGCCTGCTTGTTAGCACTCCCTATCACGCTTAATGCCCAAAAACAAAACAAAATTACAGACTCCTTATTTCACGATTTAGAATGGCGAAATATTGGTCCGTTTAGAGGAGGGAGAAGCGTCACCTCTAGCGGGGTTCTAGGACAGCCCCTGACATACTATATGGGATCGACTGGTGGTGGACTATTTAAGACTAATGACGCCGGAATCACTTGGAACAATATTTCAGATGGTTTTTTTAAAACAGGGACTGTAGGTGCAATTGGTGTTTCGGAAAGTGACACTAATATTGTTGTAGTCGGTATGGGCGAGCACGCGGCTCGTGGAGTTATGACTTCTATGGGAGATGGGGTGTACAAATCCATGGATGCAGGAAAAACCTGGGTACACCTAGGACTTGAAACTACAAGACATATATCCGATGTAGTAATCGACCCGACAAACCCAAATATTATTTATATCAGCGCTCAAGGTGCTCAATATGGACCATCTGAGGAAAGAGGCGTCTATAGAACTCTTGACGGCGGGAAGTCTTGGCAAAAAATATTATATGTAAACAATTCAACAGGAGCTTCCTCTCTATCTATGGATATGAATAATCCACGTATTTTGTATGCCTCCATGTGGGAACATCACAGAGACCCTTGGTATATGGAATCCGGCGGAGTAGGATCTGGATTGTACAAATCTACGGATGGCGGAAACACTTGGAAAAGAATGTCCGAAGGCCTCCCTAAAGTTTTTGGTAAATCCGGAATTTCAGTATCTCGAGCGAACTCTAATCGCGTATTTTCTGTTATCGAGGCAGAGGGCACAAAAGGAGGGGTTTATCGATCTGACGATGCAGGAGACACATGGAAACAAGTCAATTCTAATCGCGTAAATATTGCGCGCTCTTGGTATTATATGGAGATTTTTGCAGATCCTGAAAACGAAAATATTGTATATGTTTTAAATGCTCCAGTGATGAAGTCCATCGATGGAGGTCGAAGTTTTTCCAATATACCTGTTCCTCACGGAGATAACCACCACTTGTGGATCAATCCATACGACAATTCCAATATGATCAACTCAAATGACGGAGGAGCCAATATCTCCTTTAATGGAGGGAAAAGCTGGAGCAGTCAACAAAATCAAGCTACTTCTCAATTTTACAGGGTAATAACAGATAATTTAATGCCTTATAATGTCTATGGCGGGCAACAAGATAATTCCGCAATTGCCATAGCGAGTAGAACAAATGACCAAGGAATAGATTGGAAAGATTGGTATTCTGTTGCAGGAGGTGAAAGTGCGTTTATTGCATTTGATCCAAACAATCCGGAGACCGTATACGGCGGAACTTACCAAGGGAATATTAGTAAATGGACCAAAACATCTAGAGAGCAAAAATCCATAAAAGAATATCCAGAACTCGGCTTGAGTATTGCTCCCAAAGATTCTAAATACCGCTACAACTGGAATGCTCCTATCATAAGTTCTCCACACGACAGAGCGACTATCTATCACGCGGGTAATGTGGTGTTTAAAACCACAAATTCTGGCTTGAGTTGGGAGACAATCAGTCCTGACTTGACTAAAAATGAAACCGATAAACACGGGCCAGGCGGAGGACCATATACCAACGAAGCGGCCGGTGGGGAAAACTACAATACCCTGACTGCTCTTGTTGAGTCTGAGCACGAACAAGGAGTTCTCTATGCAGGAAGTGATGACGGTTTGCTACATCTTACAAAAAATGACGGAGAGACTTGGGAGGACATTACTCCAAAAGGAATTAAAGATGGAATTATAAACAGTATTGATATTTCAGCTCACGATCCAGCGACAGCCTATATTGTTGTTATGCGATACAAGTCTATGGATTTGAGTTCTCATATTTTCAAAACGACTAACTACGGTAAGAGTTGGAAAAAAATTGTAACCGGATTAGATGATCCAAATGGTTTTGCAAGAGTCGTTCGCGCAGACAAACAAACAGAAGGATTGCTTTATGCAGGAACAGAAACTGGGGTATATATTTCTCTCGATGATGGAGACAAATGGCAACGCTTGGAACTGAACCTCCCTTTGGTCGCCATTAATGACTTGATTATTCAAGACAATGATTTGGTTGCCGCTACCTCGGGAAGAGGATTTTGGATACTCGATGACCTAGGAGCCTTACAAAGTCTAAATGCTGACAATGAAGATCTTCAAATAATTAAACCAAAAGACACCTATCGTTTTTTCGGAGGAGTATCCAACGCCGTTGGTCAAGGAAAAAACCCACAGAGCGGGGTAACTTTCGATTATTATTTAGCAGAAGAAATTGACTCTCTTGAATTAAAATTAGAAGTTTTACAAAATCAAAAAGTAATACGATCCTATACCAACAAAGCGCCAAGTGATTTTAAATCTTGGCCTGGAGGTCCATCTTCACCAAAAGTTCTGCCTTCCAACAAGGGTTATAATCGATTTACATGGGACTTTAGAAGAGAGGCTTTACCTGCTATAAACAGGGTATTTGTTTTTGGAGGTCTTTCTGGATCTAGAGTCGCTCCAGGGAACTATACTTTAAAACTGACTTTAGGAGAACAAGTAAGTCAAACCGAAGTAACTATTCTTCCAAATCCTGCCATAAGCGCAACTAATCAAGACTTTGCAGAACAGCAAAATCTACTAATTCAAATCGAAGATGTTCTTATAGAAATGCACGAATCGGTTAATCAAATGAGAGCTGTCAAAACCCAACTAAATCGATATTCTGAATTGTTGGCAGACCGCGAAAGCGCCGAAACCTTGTTAGAAAAGGGCAAAGAATTATTAGATCGAATAAACAGCTGGGAAGAAAATCTGATTCAAGCGGATCAAAAAACATTTCAAGACGTCATAAACTTTAATAATATGCTCAACGCCCAATTCATACAACTCAAAAGCTATATGGATCAAGCAGACCCAAAAGTCACCAAGGGAGCAAAGCAGAGATTAAGTGATTTGATGGAAGATTGGAAGGTCTATCAAAACGAACGAGATGCCATTATTGACACCGAAATGAAGGCCTTTAATTCCTTGTTTAAATCCTTGGAGATACCAGCCTTAATAATAGATTAGAAATTAGCTAAATGAAGTATTCTCATTTTTGGCTTTATCTTTGGGTTCTAATTCCCTTTTCAGGTCTTTGTCAAACGGAAGTAATGTCTTTTAATATCCGCTACGACAGTCCAGAGGACAATGAAAACTGGTGGGAATACCGAAAGGGTGAGGTGGTTGACCTAATAAAAAACCAACAAAGTGATTTTGTAGGAATTCAAGAGGCCACACCGAATCAACTACTCTATTTGGAGGAGGAATTAGACTCCTATGACTATATTGGATTTGGAAGAGAAGGGCTTAATTCTGAGAGCGAAGGGGTCCCCCTCTTCTATCTAAAAAACAAATATACTCTTATAAAATCTGAAGTGTTTTGGCTTTCGAGTACTCCAAAAACAGCCTCATTGGGATGGGATGCTTCCTATAAGAGAATTGTTGTTTATGGTTCCTTTAAAAATGAAGATACTGGAGAAGTTTGGCATGTTTTAAACTGTCATTTTGATCATCAGGGAAAAATAGCAAGAGAAAAATCGGCAGAACTACTGTTAAGTTTTATTGAAGATCAAAACATCAGCAGCGAAAAAATTCTTTTGATTGGCGATTTAAACTGTCTTCCCTCTGAAAAGCCTATTCAAATTTTAAAACAAAAATTCAAAGATGCTGCCGATAGCGAAGAGATCTTTGGGCCTAGTGCAACATTCAATGCTTTTGATTCGAAAGAAACTCCCACCAAAAGAATCGATTACATTTTTACTAGAAATCTCAAAATAAATAGCTTTTCAACGCTAGATCTTCGAAGAAAAAACAACCTTTATATTTCCGATCATTTTCCTATCGTGATTCAAGTCTCCAGTCAGTAACAAGAACAAAAACAATATGAAACTAAACCTCGCTCTCCTTTTCCTAATGACCTCTGCGCTTGTGTGGGGTCAAAAATCTATAGAATACAAAAGGATTAATTCCATTGCCTATTACGATGCATCTGAGGTTTTAGAAGACTCCTATATGCAAGAAATGTGTGTGCTTGATCTATACTATCCCGAAAATTTAGAAAACTTTTCCACTATTGTATGGTTTCACGGAGGAGGCTTAACGGCAGGAAAGCGAGAGATTCCTGCATATTTAAAAAATAAAGGGGTAGCTGTAATAGGGGTTGGATATCGTTTATCACCGAAGGTGAAAAGTGTACAATGTATCGAAGATGCTGCAGCTGCCACTGCTTGGGCTTTTGAAAACATTGAAAATTACGGAGGAGATCCCTCCAAAATTTTTGTGTCTGGAATGTCTGCTGGAGGCTATCTCACCTATATGATTGGTTTGGATAAGAGCTATTTGGAAAAACACGAAATAGATGCAAACAATATTGCCGCACTTATCCCTTTTTCGGGTCACGCAATATCTCACTTTACCGTCCGTAAAGAAAATGGGGTCCCAGAAACACAGCCTATCATTGATGTAATGGCTCCTCTATTCCATGTTCGCCCAGATGCCCCTGCGCTGACCATAATTACTGGAGACCGGGAATTAGAACTACTAGGTAGATATGAAGAAAATGCCTATATGATGCGTATGATGAAAGTAGCAGGACATAAAAAGGTAAAATTATACGAATTGGACGGTTCCGATCACGGACAGATGATGTATCCTGCACTACCAATTTTACTGAGAGAAGTTGAGAATTTGTCCAAATAAACTATCTTTAACCAAAAAAATTAAATCATGAAAAAAATATTAGTCTTATTACTTGTTGTTTTATCCTCTAACGTATTCGCGCAGGAATCTGTTTTGTTGCGCATTAATTATACCCCAGGAGATTCTTATACTCAATTCATAGAAAACTCACAGAATAGTGGTTTGCAAATAGCCGTGAAAACGTCTA
>JBELHR010000058.1:0-5540 GCA_042091275.1 Flavobacteriaceae bacterium | reverse complement strand
GACCAGGTTTATATCGATATATACGGACAGTCTGAGGCATATTACGAATTGGAAATAAATCCTCAAGGAAATCTAATTCTAGAAAATTTTGGGCCAATAAAAGTTTCAGGCTTGACTACGGACCAAGCAAAAAGAGCCGTAATCGCAAGACTTTCATCTATATATTCTGGATTAAACGACGAGCAACCAGATACCTTTGTCAGCCTATCTGTAGGTAACAGTAGAACTATTCAAGTAAATATAACAGGAGAGGTCTCGCTACCAGGAACCTATAATTTCAGTGCTTTTAACTCCGTCTATAACGCCTTGTATGTCGCAGGAGGTTTAAGTGAAAATGCCAGTTTTAGAGATATCAAAGTTTATCGAAACAGTAGACTTATCAGCAGTATTGATATTTATAAATACATGACTTCAGGAGACTCCTCCTCTGATATCCGACTAGAGAGTAATGATTTAATCTTGGTCAGTCCTTATAAAAATAGAGTGACTTTGAGTGGAGCTATAAAAAAACAAGGGCGATTTGAATTTAAGGAAGGAGAGAGTTTAGCCGATATAATTGAATATGCGGGTGGATTTGCAGAAAACGCCTTTACCAAATCCATAAAGGTAACCCGTATTAAAGACGGTGAAAAAGTAGTGGCAGATGTACACAAAGATCAGCTAAGTTTTTTCTACCCACATTCTGGTGATGTCTACGAGGTCGGTGAGGTTTTGGACAAATATAAAAATAGGGTGATAGTAAAAGGTGCCGTGTATCGTCCAGGTATATTTGCGATAAGCGATGGAATGGGGATCAAGGATCTCATTGGAGAATCCGAAGGTTTAAAGCCCGAGGCACTTACCTCTATGGCTTATATCATTAGGACGAATGATGATTTGACTACCAAAACAATTTCCTTTAACCTCAAAAATATTTTAGATGGTTCGGAAAAGGATATCCTTTTGAATCGCGAGGATATATTGCATGTTTTATCTAAATACGATCTCAGTGATGAATTGTATTTAAAGGTAGAAGGCGAAGTAAACCAACCTGGGACTTTTTCGTTTTCAGAAGGTATGACCTTAAAAGAAATTCTGCTGATAGCAGGAGGTTTTAAAACATCTGCGACTGGTAAAAACATAGAAATCACGAGACGTTTAAAAGGAGAACAGAACGACCCCTCCAAGATCGCTGAAGTTATCCTTTTCGATTTGGACAAGGACTTTGCCGAATATTCAGAAAACACAAAAGATCTCGTATTAAAGCCTTTTGACCATATTGTGGTGCGAAAAGACCCTCAGTTTTTTGTTCAAACTTTTGCCTATGTAATTGGGGAAGTAGAGTATCCAGGTCGTTACGCTATAAGTTCTAAAAACCAAAAGGTTTCCGATATTCTATCGCGATCTGGTGGCCTCAACGAGTTTGCATATCCGGAAGGAGCAACACTTATCAGAAGAAATGAATTCTTCAACAACAAGACCGATGCCGAACGTCAATATGACGCTATTGAGGATTTAAAACAAAATTTGCTCTCCGAAAATGACACCCTATCGGAATCCTCTAGAGCCTTGCTTCAAAGAATTGATTCTGACTTGGCTAGTAAAAACTTAAACTCTGCGAGAGAGGAAACTGCCTTGATACAAAATGTAAAAGGCCGTTCGAGACAAAATATTATCGACAACAATACGGTTTCTGAAAACTTAGATGGTTTGGAAACTAACCCACTAGCTTCAAATGAAGCGATTGGAATTGAGCTTTTGGAAATCATGAATAAGCCTGGCAGTGCTGCTGACCTCGAAATTAGGGAAGGAGATATTCTATATATACCTAAAAAACAAGAAACCGTAAGAGTTCGAGGTTCTATTTTATATCCTACTTCTGTTCGCTATACTAAAGGATCCTCCCTCAAACACTATATCAGCAATGCAGGAGGTTTTGAAAGCAACGCAAAAAAGAGTCGAACCTATATCATTTACCCCAACGGTTCTGTAGATAGAACGAGAAAGTTTCTTTTCTTTAATCGCTATCCAAAAGTTCAACCCGGTTCTGAAATAATCGTACCTCAAAAGCCGCCGAGAAGCCCCTTAGGTCTTCCTAGTATTTTGGGTATTGCCTCCACTCTAGCTACTTTGATTTTGGCGATAAGCGCGATAAATCCATAATTAATTCGAATAAAATGCAAAAAGAAATCAAATCCATACCAGAGACTGTCTCTTTAAAAAATTTGCTTTTAGGAATTAAAAGTTGGACGGATTATATCTTATCTAAGAAAAGAGAAGTTTTAATTGGAACATGCCTAGTCTTTGTTTTGACAATTGCTTTTAACTACCTAAAAACGAAAAGCTATTATGCAAAAACCTCTTTTGTTTTAGAAAATGGAGAGGCCACCGGATCTGGTGCACTGTCCTCCCTCGCCTCTATTTCAGGTCTGAGTCTAAACGGATTGATGGATGGCAGTAATTTATTTCAAATTGATAATATTCAAGAGTTATATCGATCGGATCGAATGCTAAAACAAACCCTGCTAACCGAAACGAATATTGAAGGAATCAGTACCACCATTCTCGCCAGGTTTGCAAAATCTCAAAAACTCGATAAAAAGTGGGAGAAAAAAGGTTTTGATTTAAACAATTTTACTCTTGATAAACCTTTAAATCGGGCGCAGGATAGCATCTTGAAAACCGTCATAAAAATAGTCAAAGAAAATGTGCTTCAGGTAGACAAACCCGGTAGAAAAACCTCCATACTTGAATTGGGAATTGTTCACAAAGATGAGGCGCTTGCCAAAGCCTTTAACGAATCTTTGATTGAAAATGTAAGTAAGTTTTATCGCGAGACAAAAACCTTACAATCTTCGCGGAATTTAAAGATTCTTCAAAAACAGTCCGACAGCATCAAAACAGCACTGGATGAATCTATCTCTAATTTAGCAGATATAGATGAGAGAAATCCGAATCCCAACCCTTTGGTAAAGAGCTCTCAAATTCCTTATCAAAAGGCAATAATAGATGTGCAAGCAAACTCAGCTATTTACCAAGAAGTTCTCAAGCAGCTAGAAATTGCAAAGGTCACGCAACGAAACCAACAACCACTTATACAACTTATAGATACCCCGACATTTCCTCTACAGCACAATAGATGGAAACTATTGAAAACACTAGTTTTTGGTTTACTAATCGGTTTTTCGGTGAGTATAGGTTTTTTGTCCTTAAAAAGAATTTACGACGAATTACTACATTCTCATAAAAGTTAAAAATACCCCGAAGTATATGCGTCGATCTCTAAACGAACTTTACAAGTCAATTCAAGGGATTTTTATAAATAACTTTATCAATCTTTTTATAAATCAATTCACGAATTTATTTGTAGGATTTTGGGTGACGCGTATCATGTTCTCAAGATTAGGCGAGGAAACTTTTGGCTTGGTAAATCTGGCATTATCTGTAGTTATGCTTTTGAGTATCAGCGTCAGTTATGGCTACCATCTCAACGGGCCGAAACACATCACTCTATCGGAAAATCAGTCACAAAAAATTCAGAAAGTTGTAAATCAAATTCTAGCTACACGCCTTATTATTTCTGCTCTGATTGCTATTTTAATATTTTTAGTTTCGCAGTTGTTATCGCTGAGTAGCTCTTTTCAAATTATCCTTTACTTCTCTTTGATTATTCTATTGAGTGAGGCCTTATTTCCTATATTTTATTTTCAAGGTAAAGACCAACTTTCTAAGCTTTCGGTTGCAAATTTCTTTGCGAAAATATCCTATCTGACTTTGGTATACTTTTTTGTCAAGGGCCCGGAAAATGCTCCGTGGATGAACTTCTTTTTCGGTATTACATCACTTTCTGTCTACCTAGTTCTTTGGATCAGCATCTATCGAAAAGAAAAAATCAAATTTTATTGGGTACAATGGTCCGAAATTCTTTTTAGAATCAAAGAAAATTTTCACTATTTCCTATCGTCAATAGGAGGACATATACATATTCATGGGGGACTAATAATTTTAGGATTCTTTGTAGGGAATTCCATGCTAGGAAAATATGCTTTAGCTCAAAAGATTGCGTTTTTATTGAGAATGATACCTGTTTTTTTTACCCAAGCAATCTTGCAGAAAGCCGTAAAACACAGGAAACACCATTCAAATACTTCAAATAAAGAAATCACTCATCTTTATTTTATTGGACTTGGCTCTACCCTACTTATGGGAATTCTCGTTGCATTGTTCGCGAAATGGATCATATATATTCAAGGAGGAAGGTTTGTAAATTACAGCGCGGGAGTATTACAAATCCTTGCATTTATACCATTTCTTAGTATGTTAAACTTTAGAAACATGATTACTATTTTAGTCGAAGAAAAACAGGTGATTTTAAATAAAGCTACTTGGTTTACGGCAATTTTTATGGTGATTACCTCTTGTTTTGCTTGTTACTTTTATGGAGGATACGGCCTTGCATTTGCCTTGATTGCAACCGAAATCGTTAGTTATTTTTCACATTCAATCTTATTGAAACAGCATGGAATCAAAACAAGCTAAGGTTGCAATAATTGTTCTGAACTGGAACACTTACGAACTTACAAAAAAGTGTCTAAAAAGCCTTTCGAGGGTGTCCTATGAAAATTTCCAAATAATTCTCGTAGACAATGCCTCTCGAGATGAATCTGGTTCCAAACTAAATCGAGAATTTAAACCAGCAAAATATTTTTCAAATTCAAAAAACTTGGGATTTACGGGAGGAAATAATATCGCACTGGAAAATATAGATAAATCAATTGATTATGTACTTCTCTTAAATAGTGATACAGAGGTAGATCCTAGTTTTCTGGAACCACTTGTGACGCGGATGGATTCCGAACCAAATACAGGAGCGATTCAACCAGTTATATTTAACTATGAAAATCCTAAAACAATTTGGAATGCAGGGGGAAGTTTTAATAGATTCCTTGGAACATCAGATACTATTGGCAAGGGAAAACAATTCGATTCCCTTGTAAAAAATAAATTTACCGAATGGATTTCCGGTTGTTGTATTCTTATAAGAAGAGAGGCAATAGAGAAAGTCGGTATATTGGACGATAGATTTTTCGCCTATTATGAAGATGTGGATTGGTCCCTTCGTATGAAGGAGAATGGGTTTGATTTGGGTGTAGAATACAAGAGTATCATATTCCACCATCAAGGTGGAAGCACAAAAGAAAATAATACCGGAAATGAAGGAGCATTACCGGCATTTTCTCATTATCTCAACATAAGGAATCATTTATTTATATTGAGAAAACATCCCAAAGCATTTAACGCTTTTGGCTCATGGGGATATCAATTTATAAAATTGATAGGCTATTCGCTATACTTTATATTACGTGGCAGGTTTCATAAATTAAGGATGGTTTGGAAAGGATTTTACGATGGTTTAACAAGAAAAATATAACGTGGTTATAGTTGCACTTTTATTCTTGATTTTATATTCGATTTTCTATGGATTTACCCTCCGTAAAATCGCTGATGGATCTATGGAGTATTTTATTTTATTCCTCCTCTGCTATTTCCCTTTTTACACC
>JBELHR010000057.1:0-5760 GCA_042091275.1 Flavobacteriaceae bacterium | reverse complement strand
AGAATGACAGTCTAAAAACAGGTTTTAACACCTTTGAGCGACACCCTCACGATCCGTTGTTGTCAGAAATTACTTCAGATTTAGATTTAAATACAACTATAGGCGTACATAGTTTTGGTCCTGTAGAAACAGAGAATTGCACTGAGGTTTGCACTGGAGATGGCGATACGCTAGAATGCGATAACGTTTGTACTTGGGTGAACGGTGAACCAGATAGATCTAGAACTGTTATTATCAATGAGAACTATACCCATAGGGATAATACATTGAGCGCAGATAAATTAGAAATAAAAGGAAATAATATACTATCTGTAAAAAACCAATTATTATTGGTTACGAATGAAGTTAATATAGAAGCTGGTGCCGAAATACGTTTGATAGGTACAAGCCAGCTCATACAAACCCATAAAGATACTTCAAAGGTAACTGGTGATGGTAACCTTTATATCGATCAAAACTCAAACATAGAGAGTGTTTATAGATATAATTACATGTCGTCTCCGGTAACCACAAATGAAGCAAAAAGCACCTATACCATAGAAAGCGCTTTTAAAGATGGTACAACCTCACTGAATGCTAATGGAACTGTTGGAGAAACTATTGCCAAAGACTTGAATTTTACAGGTAACTGGGACGGTAAAATTGAAAATGGTAGCCCTTACATATCAACTCGTTGGATATACACTTTTGCAAGTGATGCAGGAAATATGTCGAATTGGATTCGCCAAGGAAAAGATGGTGCAATAGAAGCAACGGATGGATTTATCTTTAAAGGCCCTGGTAAAGCACAAAACTATACCTTTGCCGGAAGTCCTAACGATGGTGAACTAAATACAAACATCGGAGCAAATCAATCGTACTTGGTAGGAAACCCTTTTAGTTCTGGACTTAACGCCTTAAAATTTATCCAGGATAATTTAAGTAGTATCAACGGAACATTGTACTTCTGGGATCACGTGGGAGAAAAAGATACTAATAGAGGTCATTATACAGATGGCTATATAGGCGGGTATGCTACCTTAAACCTTAGTGGGGCAATAGCAGCTTATAAACCAGTATCTGACCAAGATGAAGTTAAATACAAAACACCAGGAACGTACATTCCTGTTGGACAAGGATTCTATATTGGGGGTGATGGCGATGGTGGATCTATCACATTTAACAATAGCCAAAGAGAATTTGTTGGAGAAGTGCATAAAGATTCTTTACAAGGAGGTGATGATAATTCTATTTTCTTTAAGTCTGGTAAGAAAAAAGTAAAGAACTCCACAGCCAATGGCAGCTACTACAGTAGTTTGCCAATTGTAAAATTAGGAATGAATGCTCGAGAAAACAACGATGGTAAAACCTATCATAGACAAATTGGCGTCTCTTTTAAAGAAAACAACTCATTTGCCTATGATAATGGATACGATTCACACATATTTGACACCAGAAATACCGATTTTTATTGGAAATTTTCTAATGAAGACAGTAAATATATCCTAACTGGGGTACAAGCATTCTCTAAAAATTTAGAAGTGCCTTTTGAAGTTGTTATTGAAAACACTACGAACATCTCTATAACCTTAGATGAAGTAAAAAATGTTGATAGTAATATTTATATTAGAGATAAAGTAACCGGTGTTTCCCACGAAATAACAGAGGGTAATGCCAATCTATCTTTAGAACCAGGCACGTACACAGATCGATTTGTATTGGCTTTTAAACCAAATATTGTGTTGTCTGTAGATAATGAAATAAGCACCCAATACACCAGTGTTTATGTAGACAACAAAAACCATCATTTAATAGTGACTAAAGAAACCGATATAGCTATTAAGAAAATAGAAATCTTTACTATTTTAGGCAAAACCATAAGTACCTGGCAAATTAATGAGCATGCTGATTCTTACCAACTTGCATTACAACCAGGGTTACCAGCAGGGGTTTACATTTCTAAAATTACCACCAATAAAGGCACAAACAATAAAAAAATTATTATTGAGTAACCTATAATTTAGATTCGGCATAAGTATTTCTTTAAAAAAGAAAACATTGTATTGTATAAAAAATCCCAAAACGTTAAAAAGGAGTTATTCTTAAACGTTTGGGATTTTTTTTGTCTCAAGCAAAATTCACATTTACAGGTTCTAAAAGTAAGAGCCAACAAGCACCCCTACTCTTTTGAGAAAACAGGTAGCGTATCATTTACCCCATCTATCAAGGATTATTCTTTTCCACAATAGAATTTGTAAATAATTTAGAAAATCGATAAAAACTATACATATCCCAAAAAACATAACCGCATGTTGAAAAATATATTTCTTGCGATAAAAAATAATAAACACATATAAAAAGCCTTCAAATATTTGCCAATAGCTATAAACACCCAGTTAACTATCGCAACATAAGCACCAAAAGCAATCTGTTTTTTTTTTTAAGTAAAGGAATTTATCAAACTTTCACCTCCTAAAAAATCTATACAACAAGAAAATCCGAAGGATTACCAATCCCTGACAAACCCCAAAACACAAATAAATAATATCCACTTAATTAAATTTAAAATTTACTTCTTATTTTATGGTGTAAATAATGTGTTATATGTTTCGTTTTTGCATCCTGATTTTATAAATACATGTATCAATATTATGAATTCATGTATACGCGTTGTTCACATTTTTTTTATGCTTATACTCGATTAACTTTTATTTTTGCCGCCCTAAAACTTAGAATTAAGCATTCGTTTTTTTAAAAAAATAATAGTTTTCATGAACAATCTAACTCCCCAAAGGCTGTTTAAAACCGAGACTTTAATAACCGTTTTTTCTCTCTTGGTTTCTTTATCTACAATAGCACAATCCAGTTTAGCATCTGGAAAACCCAATTGGCTGGGCAATATTTTAACTCAAACTAAAGAAAAGCCAAGGAACTCTTTTTACAGAAGCGCAGAGGCTCATGTTACCTCTATCAACTATAATTCAACTGTAACTTCATACACAAGTACAACACCATCGGATGCATATGTATCATTTGATGGGGTAAATGACTATATGGTGAGTGTTGATAACTCAAACTCAAACAATCCTTTGAGGCGAGGGTATACGGGGAGACCATCTTCAGTAACTTCTGGTAAAACAGCAAATGGAGGACAACCTTGGGCTACCGCAGTCGTGTTTACCTATGAAAAATCTTCAGGAAACAGTTATATATGGTCTCAAACCAATGGTAGTACTCGTAACGACGCTAAGGTTGGTTTGTATGTAAAGTCAAATGATACATTAGCATTTTATTATGGTACAGGATACAACTATTTAAGATGGGAAAGTAATGCCCCTTTAATCTCCGGAACAAAATATGCAGTTTATGTAGATTATAATGGAGGCACTACAGGTAACAACTCACCTCCTAACAAATATTATACCCGATTTAGAATCAAATTTGTTGATTTAAATACGGGCACAGAAACCAATATTCCTGGAACATGGTATCATAAAAATTATGGATTCAAGGATGTTATACAAGGAAATTTTTATGTAGGTGGCAAATACGGCTCAAACAAATCATTCAAAGGCAATGTGCATTCTATGATAGTTACTACTTTGTGTCAAAATGTCAACTTGCCTTCAAGTACAGAGATCACTGCAATGACATTAGATCCTTTAGCCTGGTTAAATGACTATAAAGTCGGTAATCCTTGGAGGAGACCTGATGAAAGTTCTTATACTTCGTCCTTTCAAGTAAGTACTAACGATGCCACTCAAGGTGCAAAAGGAACCAAAGTTTGGCTGATGGGAGATGGTACAGACGATAGCTATCCTTTTATAAAAAATCAAGTATCCTATAATGTACCTACCCAAAATCTAGTAATGTACAATATGGCTGCTGATGATTTGGCTACAATTTTAAAATTTACTTCCTCTCAAACGAATACTGTTTTAGAAAATACCGCATACGCCTATACTGCTGAAGCTACCGGAGGGAGCGGAACGATTACTTACAGTTTAGCGGCAGGAGGAGATGCGTCTTTGTTTACTATCAATTCTACTTCTGGTGAAGTTTCTTTTACAAGCCTGCCTGATTATGAAGCTCCTTCTGATGCGAATGCAGATAATGTATATGTTTTTGATGTGATAGCTACAGATGGAAATGCAACAACAGCAACTCAAGAAGTCTCGATTACTATTTTAGCAGATACAGATGGTGACGGGATAGCAAACTCAATCGAT
The DNA here is from genome assembly GCA_042091275.1 of Flavobacteriaceae bacterium. Classification (GTDB taxonomy): domain Bacteria; phylum Bacteroidota; class Bacteroidia; order Flavobacteriales; family Flavobacteriaceae; genus JBELHR01. Next base: position 1,552 of record JBELHR010000057.1, on the reverse strand, counting down.
TTGGATGATGACAACGATGGTATTTCCGATATTGATGAAGGAGATACTCTTGGTGGCATTGAGCTACCCTATGTTCTATACACTGCTGCTGAGTTTAGTGGCAATAGAGAATATTTAGCTACGGTAACATCTTCAAGTGATGTCAATTTGATGCATTACAAGGAATCAAATATTAAAAACCCTAAATCGACGGGTCTTACAGCTGAAGAAGGAAATCCATGGATGAGTTCAGCTTGGTTTCAAAAATTAGGCGCCTTTTCAAGTTATAAAGAGGTGATTTGGGCACAGTCAGTCGGAACAGGTTTTTATAATGGACGAGTTGAATTGAGCCTAGAGAATGAAAAATTGATTTTTCATTTTGGTCGTGGTGTTGCATTTTTGAGATGGGAGAGCGATGATTCGTTTTTTTCTGGAGAATGGTACAATATTACGGTAGTTTATGATGGAGGAACTACGGGTTACAATGCTACAGAGGTCAATGATTACTATTCTAGATTTACATTTTACAAGACAAATTTAGAAGGGCAAACAAGTGTCTTGAGCGGTTCATGGACAAAGAATGGTTGGGGTAATAATGTACCAATGAATGGGATAACCTCAATTGGCGCTAGAGCGAATAACACTAACGGAACCGATTATTTTGAAGGTAGAGTTGCTTATTTTACAACATTGGCATTGAATACTGATGCGGCACTTCCAACCACAGACGAAGTTCAACTGTTCGCTTCAGATCCATTAGCACATCAGTCCACTTATCTTACGGGTAAAAAGCGCAGATATGCTAAAGAAAATGAAACAACCCCAAGTAGTACTGTCTATTCCCCTAATACTTCACAAGCAAGTTATGTACTTCAGTCTTATTGGATGGGTGACGGGCAGCAGCCAAATGAATCACTCAGTGAAATAAGGAACCAAGCTTATTATTCAAATTCGAGTGTGTTGAATTCTTTTAAATCGATTGAACATTCATCGGGAGTAGGGCAACTAGTAAAGTCTTCTGAATCTTTTTTGAGAGACACCGATGCTGATGGAACACCAGATCACTTGGATATAGATGCAGATGGTGATGGCTGTTACGATGTTCGTGAAGCAGGATTTACAGATGTGGATAACGATGGGAAATTAGATGGAACTGTTGATATTAATACGGGTAAAATTATCGGTGCCGATGGATACACGACTCCTTTGGATTCTGATACAAGTGGAGTACAAGATTATGTTGAGGATTCAGTATTAGATAATTGTTTGCCGACGCTTGTCTTTGAAGATATCTACAAGACAGAAAATGCTTCAAATTTCACATTAAACGCTACAACCAGCAATGGGGCAACTATCACTTATTCTATTGAGGGTACCAATACAACAGGTACTTCTTTAAGCGGTGCAAACAATAGTACGGTTTCAGTGGGTACGGAAGGAACTTTGACCCTGCGTGCGACTGCTGCTGCAAGTGATTTTTATGTAGAGACTTACAAAGAAGTTACCCTATACATTTATAAAGACAACGATGGTGATTTGGTAGGAGATCCAATCGATTTGGACGATGACAATG
>JBELHR010000056.1:0-5878 GCA_042091275.1 Flavobacteriaceae bacterium | reverse complement strand
GTTTAATGTAAAATGCTTTGAATGAAAATTTTTCTCAGCCTTGTTGCTTTGTTTATCACAACTTCTATAAACGCGCAAATAAGTCTTGACAGCTGTCAAATTTTAGCGAAAAACAATTATCCCGCTATTACCCAATACGATTTGCTCGAGCTCGCACAGGAGTATAATATGAAGAGCGTAAATCAAAACTATTTACCCAAACTCAATGTTACCGCCATTGGAGGATATCTATATGGACTGCCTAGTATCGATGGCTTGGATAGCAGTAAAGGAAATGGACAGTTTGTAGCACTTACGCAATTAAACCAACTCATCTGGGACGGCGGTATAAGCAAAAGACAAAAAGAGCTCTTGTCTTCGAATACCGATATTCAGAAATTTCAACTGGACCAACAGTTTCAAAAACTCGAACAACAAATTACCTCTCTGTACTTCTCTATATTGTTGATCGATGAAAAACTAAGAACTCTAGAAAGCCTAAAGAGAACCTATCAGGCCCAACTGCAAAAAGTGGAAAGTGCAGTAAATAATGGACTTGCTTTGACTTCGGATTATAAAGAATTAGAAATCGCTTTATTGACCAACGAGCAAAGAGAAAGAGAAGCCCTTTTGATGAAAGAGCAATTCCTTTCCATGCTAAGTAAGTTTGTCGGAAATGATATCGCTGCCTCTGAAACATTACTAATTCCTGAAGAAAGTCAAATTTTAGAGACTAACTCTCTTTTAAACCCTAAAATTTCTTTGCTAGATGCAGAAATAAGTAAAATTGCCACCGAAAAACAAATGCTAAATACGAATCTCTATCCCAAATTAGCATTGACCGGAATAATGGTGAACTTTTTACCAGAGCTAGGTCTAGGGCCAGCAAACTCCAATCTTATCGCCTTAGGAGGAATATCTGCAACGTGGAAAATAGATGGGCTTTGGAGCAATAAAAGCAAAAAATCCAGCTACGATATTCGAGCGGAAATTTTAGAATCTCAGAAAAAACAGTTTGAATTTCAACTTGACCTCGAACTCAGTACCGTAAAAGTCGAAATAGAACGCTTTAAAAGTCGATTTGAGCAATCTGCTAAAATCGCATCACTCAAAGAGGAGGTAGCCATTAGTTACCAATCGCGATACGACAATCAAAACATAGGTATTTCGGATTTGCTCAAAACATTAGAAGAAGTAAGAATATCAAAATCGGAAATGCAGACAAACTATCTAATGTACCTCCAAGCCATTTATAACTACAATCAAACAATTGGAAACACTTATTGATATGAAAGGAATTACATATTTACTAATACTAGCTCTGCTAATATCTTGTGGCGAGAAAGAAGAAACCCTTTTCGCTTATGGAAGTTTTGAGACTACCGAAGTCAAGCTATCTTCCCAAGCTATGGGAGAAGTACTATCCATCTCCAAAGACGAAGGAATGTCTTTCAAATCCGGTGAAATTCTAGCACAAATTGACACCGTAGACCTCAGCCTAAACAAATTGCAACTGAGCAGTCAATTGTCAGGCTTGCGAGCCAAAGCTCCCGATATCACGATAGAGCTCGACGCTATCGAGCAAGAACTTTCCGGCTTGGAAAAAAATCAAAAGCGACTCGAAAATATGTTAGCAGATGGAGCCGCCACCCAAAAACAGTTAGATGATATCAATACGAGAATCGCTGTTTTAAAAAGCCGCTACAAAGCCAAAAGCAATCTTTTGAGCGATCAAAACGAAAGTTTGAGCTTTCAAATAAAAGCACTTAAAGAACAGATTAAATTGATAGATTATAGAATTGCAAAATCGGCTCTTCAAGCCCCATTTCAAGGAACTGTAATCCATAAATACGCAGAGGTGGCTGAAGTTGTTCGTCCAGGCCAACCCGTTCTGCTGATCGCAGATTTGGATCAGATGATTTTAAAAGCTTATGTAAATACCGAGCAGCTAAAAGATTTAAACCTCAATCAAAACGTAAAGGTTTACGCAGATTACGGAGACCGAGAACAGAAAGCCTATACCGGTCGTATTTCTTGGATTTCTTCCAAAGCGGAATTCACACCAAAATCTACCAGAACCCAGAACGAAAGAGCAAATCTAGTCTATGCTATAAAAATTGCAGTCCCAAACGACGGCTATTTGAAAATAGGAATGTACGGTGGATTTAATCTAGAATAAATGAATATTGTTGAAATACATAATTTAAGTAAGTCCTTTAAAACTCAAGAGAATGCCTTGAGCAACATTAATCTAGAGATTAAGGAAGGTGAAATTTTTGGTTTTATCGGACCCGATGGAGCTGGAAAAACTACCTTGTTTAGAATACTTGCTACTCTACTCAAGCCAAGCTCTGGAAAATCTTATGTGTTTTCAAAAGATACCGTAAAAGATTATTTAGATATTCGAGGGAATATAGGATATATGCCAGGTAAATTCTCGCTTTATGGGGATTTGACCGTTTTAGAAAATTTAGAAGTTTTCGCTGGACTATATAAAATTGACACTTTTAAAAACAAGGATTTAATTGATCCTGTTTACAAACAACTCGCTCCATTTTCAAATCGAAGAGCAGCGGATCTCTCTGGAGGAATGAAGCAGAAATTAGCCCTGTGTTGTGCAATAGTTCACAAACCAAAATTACTTTTTCTAGACGAACCCACCACGGGAGTCGACCCCAGTTCAAGAAAAGATTTTTGGAGAATCATAAAATTACTTCAAAAAGAAGGGATAACGATCATTGCTTCCACTCCGTATATGGACGAAGCCAGTTTGTGCGATCGAATTGCTCTGATTCAAAAAGGAGAAATTCTCTCGATTAGCACACCGGAGGAATTAATTTCCAATTACCGGGGAGACCTGTACAGCGTTTCCTCTAGCTCTATGTATCCTTTGCTGAAGTTTTTAAAAAATCAAGACTTTATAAGTTCCGTCTTCCCTTTTGGCGACACCCACCACATTAGATTAAATTCAAATATATCCCCCGAGAACGCTGAGATTGCAATTGAATCTTCTGGCTTTGACCAAATAGAAATCAAAAAGATTCAGCCCAGTATTGAAGATTGTTTTATGTACCTAAGCACCCGAGCCTATGACGAAGCATAAAGCAATTGAAGTTCATAATTTAACCAAGAGATTCGGAGCGTTTAAGGCTGTAGATGACATAAGTTTTGAAGTATATTCTGGCGAAATATTTGGATTTCTCGGCGCGAATGGTGCGGGAAAAACCACAGCAATGCGCATGTTATGCGGCCTTTTAAAACCTAGTGAAGGTAAGGCTGAAGTAGCGGGTTTTAATATTGATAACCAATCCCACCTGATCAAAGAAAATATTGGATATATGAGCCAACGCTTTTCTTTATACGAAGACCTTACTGTGGAAGAGAACCTCAGACTTTACGGAGGGATCTACGGAATTCCCAAGAAAGAATTAAATCCCCGAATTGACGAACAATTACAAGTTCTAAATTTTATGGATTCCAAAAAGACACTTGTAGAAACTCTTCCCTTGGGTTGGAAACAAAAACTCGCCTTTATTGCAGCTACTATTCACCGCCCAAAGATTGTATTCTTGGACGAACCGACCGGAGGAGTAGATCCCATTACCCGAAGACAGTTTTGGGAACTAATTTACCAAGCAGCAGACACTGGTATCACTGTATTTGTGACAACGCATTATATGGATGAAGCGGAATACTGCGATCGAGTTTCTATAATGGCAGATGGAAAAATCAAGGCTTTAAACACTCCCAAACAGTTGAAAATAGATTTTCAAGCGAGTTCTATGGATGGGGTGTTTGATGCGATTGCAAAAACCTCCAAAAGATCTGAAGTATGAAGCAGTTTTGGATTTTTGTAAAAAAAGAATTTAGACACATACTCAGAGATCTGTGGTCGACAATTATAGTATTGGTCCTACCGATTTTGATGATTGTTTTGTTTGGGTTTGGTATCTCTTCTGAGATGAAATCCACTGCCTTTGGCGTATTAAATATCCAAGAAAACTCAAGAGGCCTTCAAATCGTTGAAAACATGGACCAAAGTGATTTTTTCGAACTAAAAAGTAGCTATCCTACAGAACAAAGTTTAGAAAATGCCTTTAAGGCTGGTGAAATTCGCTTTGCCATCGTTTTTGGAAAAGAGCAAATTCGTCTTATCGCAGATGCTACCGATCCCAATTCTGCATCTACTATGGTTGCCTACGCCTCAGGAATCATAGGACAGTATTTTCAAAATCAAAACCCCAATATCACCCCCAAAATAAAGTCGGAAATCAAGTTGTTATACAACCCCAGTTTAAAAGGCACCTACAATACCGTACCTGGTATAATAGGTATGGTATTGTTATTAATTTCTGCAATGATGAGCTCGGTATCCATTGCCAAAGAAAAAGAAATGGGAAGTATGGAATTACTGTTAATCTCCAAGCTAAAACCAATGACCCTCATTTTGTCCAAACTCCTTCCCTACTTTGTTTTGAGCAATGTAAATTTATTGAGTACGCTGCTGCTGGGTCACTACCTTTTGGAAGTTCCAATTAACGGAAGCTTGATTTCGATCCTGCTCTTTAGTGAGTTATACCTTTTGCTGTCTCTGAGTATAGGCCTACTAATTTCCTCGGTTACCGACTCTCAGCTCGTAGCCTTACTCCTATCGGGAATGGGAATGATATTACCTGTTGTAATGCTGTCGGGCTTGTTGTTTCCAATAGACAATATGCCTTTGATATTGCAATGGCTATCCAATATTGTTCCTGCCAAATGGTATATAGATGGCCTGCGAAAATTGATGATTATGGGCTTGGGTTGGAGCGATGTTATAAAAGAACTAATGATTTTATGCTTCTTATTTACAGTTTGTCTAACCTTGAGTTTAAAACGATTTAAAACCCGATTGGAATAATATGTTAATCTATTTACTAGAAAAAGAATTTAAGCAATTTCTGCGCAATAGTTTCCTTCCGAAATTTGCGCTGATTATTCCTTTTATGGCTACACTAGTTTTTCCAATGGTCGCCAATTTTGATGTAAAAAACATACAACTCATTGTAATTGATCACGACAAAAATATTTTATCCACCCAGCTAGTCGAAAAAATAAAAGCTTCCGGCTATTTTAAACTGATTGGATTTGCCCAAAATGACAAGCGAGCAATAAAACTTCTAGAAGCTGAAAATCGAGATATAATTTTAGAAATCCCGCGTGGATTCTCAAAAAACCTAAAAAGTGACCAGCCCGTCCAAATACTTATGGCCGTAAATGCTGTAAATGGAACAAGAGGTGCGCTCGGCTCACAATACTTATCGAGTATTTTGACAGAATTTTCTCAAAATATAAACAGCTCCTCTATACCTGAGAATCGCCTGCGAATTATTCCTGGTTTTTGGTATAATGCCTCCCTATCCTATCCAGTATTCATGGCCCCCGCTATTATGATTATGGTATTGTCTATGATTTGTGGCTTTCTTCCCGCATTAAACATTGTTGGGGAAAAACAAAAGGGAACCATGGAACAAATCAACGTCACTCCCATAAAACGCGGTACATTTATTCTATCCAAACTAATTCCATATTGGATTATTGGATTTGTAATACTCAATGTATGTATGCTCGTAGCATGGATTGCTTATGGACTCGTTCCCCAGGGCTCCATTGGAACGCTTTATTTATTTACCTCGGTTTTTGTATTGGCTTACTCCGGATTTGGACTGGTGATTTCCAATTATGCCAAAACCGTTCAACAAGCCATGTTTATGATGTTCTTCTTCGTGATGACCTTCGTATTTATGAGCGGATTGTATACTCCAGTCGAAAACATGCCGGAATGGGCACAACTCTTTAGCGATATTTCCCCTTTAAAATATGTGATGCGAGCCATGCGAGCAATATATCTTAAAGACAG
>JBELHR010000055.1:0-6356 GCA_042091275.1 Flavobacteriaceae bacterium | reverse complement strand
GCATTTAATCCTCCTATACCAGCTAATTCAGCTTTTTCTAAATCAACTGCGCCAAATTCGTCCTGAATACCCTCTTGCAGTTCTATATATTCAATTTTACCGATTATAAGTATAGTACCATTCAATTCGATTGGGATCTCCTGAACAAATCGCATTCCCAGTTTTATTGCGCTATCTGCGACAAAAGGAACTCCAAAATTATCGGATTTAAATGCCTTGATATTACACCTTTCAAATTCGTTGATATCATCTTCGAATTTTGTAGAGGTATAATGTGCTTTTTCTGTAAAACTAGTCCCTATGGAATTGATAGTATACGTCTTATTTTTTAGGATATTTCTATAGGTGTGTCGGGGAACTTCTCCTGTTGGTCGAACAACAAAACCGATCAGGGCAGGATTGGAACCCAAATGGATAATAGAGCTAAATACTGCAAGATTTTCTCCGCTATCCTCGTCTAAGGTCGCAATGAGATTTGCGGGTTTGATACCGGTAATACTATTTATTAGGTGTAAACGTTCCTTGCGATCTAAATTTTCTAAATCGGAATATATTTTTGACATGGACTTACTAATTTTTTAAACTGCTGTAAATACTTAAACTATCTGCTATGATCAACCAGATGAGATAGGGTAAAATCAATAAGCTATACGCTCCCATTTTCTTTTGATAAAGGAGGAGAAATAAAGCTACGATAACCGTTAGAGATAAGATTACCACTACCGCTAATTCTAGTTGTTTAAAATAAAAAAAGGTAGGATTCCAAGCAATATTTAAAATCCATTGAATAGCAAAGAGTACTAGGATTTGAGTTTTGTCTTCTTCAAGCACATATAGTTTTGCCATAAAAATAGAAAAACAAACCATTATGGTAGTCCAAGCAAATCCAAAAACCCATCCTGGTGGCGTCCATGGAGCTTTGTTTAAGGTTTCATACCAATTCGAGTCTACTCCAGGTGTTGTAAATACACTTCCTAAATAGAGTGCACCAAAATTTAAAACTGCAAAAATCAGTATTCTTGTAACCATCCTTTTTTTTGAGAAAGTTAAGAATTTAACCACGAAATAACGATTTGGAAATCTTTAATTATTGTTCTTTCTGTTAATTTGAATATGTCGGTAAACAAAATAAAACGCAAACTTGAATTGGTAGTTGTTTCGGATATTCATTTGGGTACTTATGGTTGCAGAGCCAAAGCGCTAAATACTTATTTAAAGTCCATCGATCCAGGCACTCTTATTTTAAACGGAGATATTATAGATATTTGGCAATTTAAAAAAAGATATTTTCCCAAAAGTCATATGAAAGTTCTTAAACAAATATTGAATTTGGCTTCGAAGGGAACAAAGGTTTTCTATATTACAGGGAATCACGATGAAACTATTCGCAAATTTCAAGGACTTCAACTAGGTAATATTAAAATAGAAAACCATCTTACTCTTGAACTAGATAAGGTGAAATATTGGTTTTTTCATGGAGATGCTTTAGATGTGGTTATGAATAATTCCAAATGGCTAGCCAAGTTAGGAGCTGTCGGATATGATGGTTTGATTTTCCTAAATGTTTTTATAAATAGGGTAAGAGAAGTGTTTTCACAGCCCAAAGTATCTTTTTCAAAACGGATTAAAAACAATGTAAAATCGGCTATTAAATTTATCAATGACTTTGAAGATCTCGCAGCTGAATTGGCTGTAAAAAGAAATGTTGATGCGGTTATATGTGGACATATTCACCATCCTGAAATTAAATCAATCACTGCTAAATCGGGGAAACAAATTAATTATTATAATTCTGGTGATTGGATAGAAAACTTATCTGCTTTGGAATATAATGAGGGAGAGTGGTCTATGTATATGCATTCAAGCGATGATCTGACCGTTGAAGAGGAATACGATTTGGTGGACTTGGATCAGAAAGCTTTATTTCAAAAAATGTTGACGGACTTAAATACGGAGATTTGAGAATCCTATATGCAATACAAGGTACAGGAAACGGTCATTTGAGCCGAGCCAAAGAAATTATCCCTATTCTAAATCGTTATTGCGAAGTCAAGATTTTAGTTTCGGGTTACGACTCAGAAGTCGAATTACCTTTCCCAATTGATTACAGAAGAAAAGGACTGAGTTTTATTTTTGGATCTAATGGTGGTATTGACTACTGGAAGTCTTATTTAGAAGCTAGCTTTAGAAGTCTAAAAAAAGAAATAAATACCTTTCCAATAGAGCAGTTTGATGCTGTCATCAATGATTTTGAGCCAATTAGTGCTTGGGCGGCAAAAAGAGCCTCCATACCCTGTATCGCCCTGAGTCATCAAGCAGCAGTGTTGGACGAACAAAGCCCAAAACCGTTAAACACCGATTTTATTGGTAGAACAATAATGGAAAAATATGCTCCATTTGATTATTCTTATGGTTTTCATTTTGAATCCTATTCACCTAAAATATTTAGTCCGGTAATTCGTCAAGAAATCCGTCAACTATTAGTAAAAGAGAGGACACATTATTTAGTGTATCTCCCAGCTTTTAGCGAGACAAAACAAGTAGAGTTCTTTTCGCAATTAAAAGGTGTAAAATGGCATATCTTTTCCAAGAGATGTAAAAAAGCTTACAAGATTGGATCTGTCAGTGTAAAGCCAATTTCCAACACAAAGTTTTTGACTAGTCTCTGTCATGCAAAAGGAGTTATTTGCGGAGCAGGGTTTGAACTTCCTGCAGAGGTTTTATATCTGAAAAAGAAATTATTAGTTATTCCAATGAAAGGTCAGTATGAACAACAATGTAACGCCATGTCTCTATCTAATATTGGTGTTCCTGTCCTAAAAGATCTAAAAAAGAAGCGGAAAAAAGAGATACGTTCGTGGATTAAAAGTGAGGAGAAAATAGCTGTGAATTACAGCTACCAAATAGATCAAATTATAGACCTATTATTTACTGACCTAGTATGTAACTTGAGTAATAGGGACAAGATACATTTCTCCTCAGAAATGGAATAAAGAGGTCTAGGTTTAATAGACCTCTAATCTAAAGCAAAATGTTTGCGAGATTTGCCAGTTCGCTACGTTCTCCATTTTGCAGTTTTATATGGGAGAATAATTTCTCTCCCTTTAATTTCTCAATAATATAAGACAAACCATTACTATAAGTATCGAGATAAGGCGTATCAATTTGATGAATATCTCCTGTAAATATAACTTTAGTACCTTCTCCAGCTCTTGTAATGATGGTTTTTACCTCGTGAGGGGTTAAATTTTGAGCCTCGTCAATAATAAATATAGTACTAGTCAGCGTTCTACCTCGAATAAAATTAAGTGCAGTGATTTGAAGTTCACTGTCCTCGGTCATACTATCCAGTTTTTGACGCTTTTTGGAGTTCTCCTTGTATTGGGACTTTATAAATTTCAGGTTGTCCCAAAGAGGAGCCATATATGGAGCAATTTTATCCTCTGCATCTCCCGGTAAAAAACCGAGTTCCTTGTTGCTCAAAGGAACTGTAGGTCTAGCAAGAATTATTTGATCATAGATGTTTTTTTGTTCAACGGCTGCCGCAAGGGCCAAAAGAGTTTTACCGGTTCCAGCTACTCCTTCAATGGCCACTAAAGGAATTTTAGGATCCATCAGAGCATCTAAAGCAAAAGTTTGTTCCGCATTCCTCGGGCGTATTCCGTAGGCTAATTGTTTTTCTACCAAATCGATTTGATCCTTTTCTTTACTATAGCGAGCTAAGGCAGTTTGACTATTGGCCTGAAGGAAATAATAGTTGTTTGCTATTTTGCGATCTCCAAGAAGGTCTTTGGCCTCAATACTGCGTTCCTGATATAGTTTTTGTAATAATTCCCCCGGAATTTCAATTCGCATATTTTCACTTCCCTCAGAGGTCGTTTTATCGCTGACCTTACCGGTTTTATAATCTTCAGATTTTAGACCAATCGCTTTGGCCTTAATTCTCAAATTGATATCCTTAGTTATCAGGATAACTTCGTTTTTTGGAAATTCTTCCTTTTGCCTCAAAGCAGAATTAATGATTTTATGGTCATTTTTAAAGGAATTAAAAACGAGTTCTGCGTCCAACTCGCTAGGGGGCTTGTTGACCATATCAATTTTAATCCTTCCTTTATTTTCTCCAAGGGTTTTCCAGCTGTTCAAATTTCCGTCCTCCGATAGGGTATCCAAAAATCGAATAACCGAACGAGCCTCGTAATTTTTTGTCTCGTTTCCTATTTTAAAATTATCCAACTCTTCCAGTACCGTAATTGGAATAACGACGTCGTTATCTTCAAAGTGATCCATAGCGCTGTGATCAAAAAGTAAAACTGAAGTGTCTAAAACAAAGATTTTTGCCATAATGAAAGAATTTACCGTTTAACTAAATTTAATCAAAAGCGATTAGTAAATGTCTACTCAATTATTATTAAATATCGAAGTTATTCACAACTAATCAACAATTTGGGTTTTAATGATTTATTAAACTCTATTTCATCAAATGTTAACCGTTCAACAAACTTATTCTAACTGAGTAGCTCTTAGTTTTGCAGAAAAAAAAATGAGTTTATTTTTCTTAGCTTTTACTGCCTTATTTTCGGTAATGAATCCATTGGGCACTATTCCAGTTTTTGTAGGACTGACCTCTGATCACGATTCCCTAGAAATTCGTCCCATTGTATTGAAGACTAGTTTAACGGTACTATTTATACTATTAATTTCCTTTTTTCTGGGGGACTATATTTTATTGTTTTTCGGTATTTCGATTCCCGCTTTAAAAATTGGAGGAGGTCTTATTATAGCCTCTTCTGGATTTTCTCTTTTGTCGGGGGAATTTCGAAAACACAAGGGAATGAAAAACAAATTTGTCAAGGCAGATGTTGCTCAGAGAGAAGATATTGCAATAACGCCTTTGGCTCTGCCGATGATTGCAGGACCAGGAACCATATCTCTTTTAATCTCCTACAAACAAGAGGTTTCAACTGTGACAGAGCAAATTACTATCCTAGCTGCAGTTATTGCAGTGAGTCTTCTAGTTTATGTCGTATTGAGAACTGCCCACCCTATTTCTAACAAATTAGGTGCTTCCGGAATAAATGCCCTATCGCGAATAATTGGTTTTATTGTTATAACTATAGGGGTCGAGTTTATTATATCTGCTGTTGAAACGCTTATTCCGAATCTTCTATCTTAAAGTTTTGAATGGTTTCATTCGGTTCAATAATTAAGTATTCCGACCAAAATTGGGGATCAAATTCTTTGAGATAAACCGGTTCAAATGCAGTATTTCGCTTTAAATTCTTGAAATTATCCAGAGAGGAAGAGTTTACATCTAAAAGCAATAGCTCGTGTTTACTGATATTTTTGACTTTAATATCCATTTTGAGGGAAATTTCATTTTGCTTTCTTCTCCCTTTGACAAATTTATTTTTTTCAATAATTTTCAAGGGACGTGAAACTCCGACGGATTCTCTATCCACTACTTCTATATATTTGGGAAAATAGCCGGTTTCTTGTTGTTTAAAAATGACTTTACCCGTATAAACATCATTGTAATAGCTAATACCTAATAAATTAAAACTTCTCAGAGGCTTTACATTGTGAAAATCAATTCTCATAGCAGCGAAATCCTCCATATCTATATAAAGTGAACCAGCAAAATCTTTACTTCCCTTGGGTTCAAAAGTTATTTTATAAACCGAGTGATTGTCAATTTGGTCATATCCGTCTAGACTCCAATTATAACGAGATTTCTTTTCCATGATGTCTAGGGTACTGTCGTCGCGGTAAAATAAATTGTTGAATAATCTATTTATGGAATTTTCAAAGCCAGTGAATCGATTATAGCTAGGGACAGAATCTGTCTTTTTTTCGGGAGTTTGGTCCCCTTCATCTTCGTTTTCCTCTTCATAAAATAATTCGTCTGCTTGAACCTTAGTTGAAAACAGTCCGGATTTTATCTTAAAATAGGAGTTTTTCTTTACATTTTTATTGAATAATTGCTCGAGTTGTTCCGCGATTCCCTCAAAACTTAAATCTTTTTCTTTATCGTATAGTTCTGCCGCACGCTCTACTTTGAATTTCCCCTGCTCAAAGTTCCCCTCTCTCATTCCTGCCATTTCAAAATAATAGGCAGTTTCTTTAGGGATTACGGATTCTATAGAGTCTAGTAATTTTTTGTCAAAACCCTCTATAGTGGATTCCCTTAATTTAAAATGCATTTTATCCATTTCCGTTATTAAACTTTGTCTATAAAAAAGTTTGGAGGAAATATACGAGTCTGGATGGTTATCGTTTAGTTTGTCATAAAAACGCTCCATAATTTCATCGGCCTCTAAATTTTCGGTTGGAACATATACCGAACCCAAGCTATAAAC
>JBELHR010000054.1:0-6742 GCA_042091275.1 Flavobacteriaceae bacterium | reverse complement strand
GAACTTACAGAATCTGGAAGATTAAAGGCTTCATTGATCATCAGGAAACACAGATTAGCCGAGATGTATTTAGAAAAAGTAATGGGATTTGGTTGGGAAGAGGTACATGATATTGCAGAGGAAATGGAGCATATCAAATCCACAAAATTCTTTGAAAGAATTGATGAACTCCTTGGTTTTCCTAGTCACGATCCCCACGGAAGTCCGATTCCCGATAAATTAGGAATAATTCAAACTCAAAATTTAAAAATTCTCAGAGATATCAATATAGGAGAGGTTGTTGAAATTAAGGCATTGAGAGATAGTACTCACGAGTTTTTAAAATACTTAAATCAAAAGCAAATACAACTTGGAACAAGATTAAAGATAGATAATTATCAAAGTTTCGATCAAAGCCTCGATGTGAATTACAAGAACAAATTGGGTGAAAATGTCTCGGTTAATTTTTCCAAGGAAGTATGTTCTAGATTATTGGTGGTGGAAAGTGAGAAAAAATAAAAGAGTACCTCTAGAGAATATAAGTTGAAAGCTACCAAACCAAAACTTTTAATAATCACCAGTCTTTATGTCTTTGAAACGAACTGACGAGGTACTCTTGTAAATTTTACGGGTAGAAAATTCTGATTAAATGTACCCATAACCTTCGTTGAACGACGTTTAAATCGATAAACGACATAAGAAAGTCGACGAACGACGTCTTTATTACGGTTAACGTAAAGCAGTATAAAAAGGACAATTATTTTTTTCTGAAAATTTAAAGCCACCAAACCAAAAACTATTTTCAGAAAAAATGATTTAAATCACATAATCATCCTTTATAAATGTTTTTCAAAAATGAGGGGGGGAAGAAGTATACTATAAAGATACAGACACATCCCCTTTAAAGACCTTTTTATTCGTCAGAAGTCTATTACGTTTCGATAAAAGTTATGTTTCTGTAGTTTAATGTATGATTCCCAAATAAAAATCATTATTTATTGTAACTTTTGTAGATTTACGACACTTATACTTATAAAGATTAACTATGACCGCACAATTCTTTTCCCTTGGGTGGAAAAAATTCTTCCGATCAGCGTATTGGAAAAAAAGTATTTTGGCCAATATCTTCATGGGTCTTTTGGCTCTCTATTTTATTGGATGCTTCCTAATTATTGGTATAGCAGTATATCCAGGCTTATCCAAAGCTTATCCGGATTCCAATCCTTTTGTTCTCGTTAATGAATATATCTTGTTCTTCTTGATGGGGGATTTGGTTATGAGATATTTTATGCAGAAGATACCTGTAATGGATGTAAAACCACTTCTACTTTTAAACATTAAAAAACCCAGAATTGTTCGGTATATACTCAACAAGTCCATTTTCAGTTTCTTTAATGTTTTACCTCTATTTTTCCTTGTTCCATTTACAATTTTTACTGCTGTACAGGGCGAAGAAGGTTGGGGTGCACTGACTTGGTTTGTTGGTATTATCACTCTAGTTTTGATTAACAACTTCATCAATTACCTAGCTGAGAAAAATAATTTCTTTTTTGGAATCGTTCTCTCTGTATTGGTGTTATTTTCCATAAATAGATATTACGGGTTTTATAATTTTGATAGTCAATGGGGGGAGTATTTTACTTACTTAGCATACCACCCGATAACAGTATTAATTCCTTTAAGTGTGTTGATCGTTTTATATAAGCTATCGACAAGGGTTGTTTCAAGAGCCTTGTATTTGGATCAAGGTCTAAGTCAAAAAGTCAAAGTTGTTAAATCGAGTGATCTTTCTTTTGTAAATTCCTTGGGCTCTGTTGCTCCCTTTATCAAAAACGACATGCGATTGATATGGAGAAACAAAAGACCTCGAACTTTATTTCTAATGAGTTTTTTGTTTGGGTTTTATGGTATAATATTTTTCTCACAAGATATATATCTGGATATGCCTGCGGTTTTAATGTTTGCAGCTCTATTTACAACGGGAGGTTTTGCTATCAATTTCGGTCAATTTATTCCTGCATGGGATTCTACTTATTACAAACTCTTGATGACCCAAAGATCTTCTTATAAAGATTATTTGAATTCTAAATATATTCTAATGATTTGCGCCACAGCAATCATGCTAGTTTTGACTACTCCTTATTATTTTATGGGTTGGGAAATATATGGATTGGTAATTGTAGGTGCCATTTATAATATGGGTATAAATTCTCTTGTTCTTTTATTTGCCGGAGCATACATCAAAAAACCAATTGACCTCGATGGTCCTGCCATGGGTAATATGCAAGGATCGAGTGCCAATCAGTTTATTATTATCATTCCTCTTCTCGGTATTCCTGCCGGATTAGTATATTTAGTGAACTACCTAAGTGACTTTAACACTGCCATTGCCGTTATTGGAGGGCTTGGTGTGTTGGGTCTGTTACTAAAGCATTACGCATTTAGATATCTCAATCAATTGTATTCAAAAAGAAAATATCAAACCATTCAAGCTTTTAACCAATGATAAACGTAGCTAACTTAACAAAGAAATATAAAGGAATCGAAGTCTTAAATATCGAGAGCCTAAACATTAGTAAAGGAGAGACCTTTGGTCTTGTGGGTAACAATGGAGCAGGAAAAACAACCTTGTTTAATTGTCTTTTAGATTTGATCAAGCCGACGACTGGGAATGTAAGTTCCAAAGGAATAGCGGTCAACGAGTCTGAAGAATGGAAGAACTACACGGGGTCTTATATAGACGAGTCGTTTTTGATTGGGTACCTCACTCCAGATGAGTATTTCAATTTTGTAGGAGACTTAAGAGGAATGAACTCTTCAGACATCAAAGAGTTCCTAAAGCCATTTGAAGCACTTTTTAACGACGAAATTGTAGGGGTTAAAAAATATTTGAGAGACTTGTCCAAAGGAAATCAAAAAAAGGTGGGTATTGCTGCTTCTTTAATGGGTAATCCAGAATTGATAGTATTGGATGAGCCCTTCGCTAATTTAGATCCTACAACTCAAATCCGCCTAAAAGAACTCTTGAAGGAACTCGCTCAAAAATCTCAGGTAACTTTAATGATTTCTTCTCATGATTTGAGTCATGTAACGGAGGTTTGTAATCGTATTGTAGTTCTAGAAAAAGGACAATTGATACGCGATATGAATACAGAGCACGATACGTTAATCGAATTAGAAAGTTATTTCAAGGCTCAGTTAAATTAGATTTGCTATGCACGCATAATAAATGTATATTTGAGCTTTTTGTAAAATAAAACCCTATGCAACAAGTCGATATATCTTTAGAGTCTCTATTGGGAATAAAATATCCTTTAATTATGGCGCCCATGTTTTTGGTGTCTAATACAGCTATGACCATAGCAGGAATGAAGCATGGTGTTGCAGGCTGTATACCTGCACTCAATTACAGGACTACCGAGGAGTTGAGAAATGCTATTCGCGAAATGAAGGAGGCTAAGCCTGAAGGAGGTTCTTTTGGAATCAATCTAATAGTAAATAAGAGTAATTTCAAATACAAAGAACAGCTAGATGTTTGTTGCGAAGAAGGGGTAGACTTTATCATTACTTCTCTGGGAAGTCCACGTCATACAATTTCAAAAGCCAAGCCTAAGGGTATAAAAGTATTTTGTGATGTGGTGGGTGCAGAACACGCACACAAGGTTGAGGAGTTAGGTGCTGACGCTGTGATCGCCGTAAATAATCAGGCTGGTGGACACCGCGGAGGTCAAGACCCAATAAGCTTGATCCAAGACTTAAATAAAGTTCTAAGCATACCTGTTATATCCGCTGGAGGAGTCGCTTCTAAACAAGACGTATCCAAAATGCTCGATGCTGGCGCAGTTGGAGTTTCAGTCGGTAGTCCTTTTATAGCCTCAACGGAAGCTCCTGTTTCGGAGGAGTATAAGCAAGCATGCGTTGACTTTGGTGCCGAAGATATTGTAATGACAGAGAGAATATCTGGAACACCGTGCACTGTTATCAATACGCCTTATGTTCAAAAAATAGGAACTAAACAATCTTGGTTGGAAGGTTTTTTAAACAAAAACAAGAAATTAAAGAAATGGGTCAAGATGTGGAGATTTTCTGTGGGAATGTCTCAGGTAACAAAAGCAGCGACCTCGGCAACCTACAAAACTGTATGGGTGGCTGGACCGAGTATAGCCTCCACCAAAGCAATAGAACCAGTTTCTGATATTTTG
Organism: Flavobacteriaceae bacterium; assembly: GCA_042091275.1. Taxonomy (GTDB): domain Bacteria; phylum Bacteroidota; class Bacteroidia; order Flavobacteriales; family Flavobacteriaceae; genus JBELHR01. The sequence continues at coordinate 2,561 of JBELHR010000054.1, read as the reverse complement.
AAAAGGTTCATAGGATAGTTTTACTATTTTTGCTTTTTGATCGCAAAATTATGTCGACTTCGAGGACTCTCCTTTTTCCTGTTATTTTCACTTTTTTCCTGCTTAGTTGCGGAAAGAGAAATTCTTTTGTTTCTAGGAATTATCACGAACTAACGTCCTCCTATAACGTTCTTTTTAACGGAGAAAATTATCTGCAAACCGGAAAGGCGCTGCTAGTTTCGGGTTTTCGAGAAGATATTTGGGAACTGATAACTGTTGAGCCTATTCTCGTTCAGGATAGTCTTTTGAATAAAAACCCCATGTCCGACCTCGCGAAAGAATCTTTTTTAAAGGCAGAAGACAAGGCTATCAAGACGGTACAAAAGCACAGTATAATTGAATATGGAGGAGAACAGAACAAAGAAATAGATAAGGCTTATTTACTCCTTGGAAAAGCGAGATATTACGATGCGCGTTACGCGCCTGCCCTCGAAGCATTTAATTTTGCTATTAGACAAAACCCTGGAGCCGACTTGCTCTTGGAGTTAAAAGTATGGCGGGCCAAAACAATGCTTCGCCTTCAAAATGAAGACCAAGCAATTTCTATACTTCAGCAGGTGATTTTGTCCAGTAAATTAGAGGATCAATTAAAGTTTCAGGTTTACACAAGTCTCTCACAAGCCTATATGGAATTGGGTGATGTAGAAAAGGCAAAGGTGTTTTTGAAATTGAGTCAAAAGACCGGAGATTTAAAAGAACAACAGGATCGTAATCAATTTCTATTGGGCCAAATCTTATATTTCCAAGACTCTCTGAGTTTGGCTGTAAAGGCATTTGAGGATTTAGCTTTGGATAGAAAGAAAACAAAAAAGTATCAATCTCGTTCCTTGGTGTATCTAACCAGCCCGGAGATTGCATCTTTAGATAGCCTCCAAAACCAAGTTTATTCAAAGCGCTTAGATCAATGTCTAAACAATCAATACTATAAAGACAACTTTGCCTATTTAGCATTTGCTTCAGGACAAATAAATCAGGACTCCGCAAAGTACGTTTTTTCAAGCCTTCATTCTAGTGCCGATTCATACGTGAGAGAGCGATCCCTAAACAACTTGGGCGATATGGCTTTTGACAAAGGAGAAATTCTTCTTGCGGGTGTGTATTACGACAGTATTTTAAGAGAGCATAAAACATTAGACTCGCGATACTTATTACAGCTCAATAGAAAATATTCCAGTATGTTGCCTTTGGTCAATTACGAAAAATCCAGAAGTGAAATAGACAGTCTCAATAGACTTTGGTCTATGGATCAGGAAGATCGGTTTGATTATTTTATGGAAGAAGCTTCAAAGCAGAATCCAGCTAGCACTGCTGTTGTAGATTTGAATCAAGCAACAGGTGGTTCCTGGTATTTTGCCAATCCACCCCTTGTTAAATCGGGTCTAGCAAGCTTTCAAAACCAATGGGGAAATATTGCGGATCAAGACAACTGGAAATATCAAAACTCTTCCTCCAAGAGACTGTCTTCTGAGGAAAATTTGGAGTTAAGCAGGCGAGAAGCGATTGTTTTGAGGGCTGCAGTTTACGAGGAGCAATTCAAGCCAAAAACAGACTACAATTTGGACTCTATTCAAGTGGTTTACCGAGAGGCTACCCTTCAATCCGGTATTCTCTATCAAGATCGTTTTGAGAAAAACGCTTTGGCCGAGGAGCGGTTTTTAAGTTTGAATGCCGCTGAACTTGATTCTGAGACAAAATTGATTTTAGATTATAGACTTTATTTACTTTATAAGGAAGCGAATCAAGAGGATAAAGCTCAAAGGTATTTGTCGAGTCTAAAGACGGAATATCCAGACCACCCATATACGAAACTGGCGCAAGGAATCCGTTTTGAAACCGATAATGAGAATTGGACTCCTCAAGAAATATATCAACAGATTTATTACGATTATCAGGCCTCTTGTTACGAGGAGGCTCTCGATCAACTAAATAGAGAACTACCAAAATTAGGGGATAAAGAAATTATTCCTAAATTTGAGCTTCTCAGGGCTTTAGTTCTTCTAAAAACAGACAATAAATCCCTTGGATCAGATGCTCTTCAAAGGCTAGTTGATATATATCCCTCCTCTGAAGAAGCAGAATATGCAGAAGAATTATTAAAATTAAATACCCCTAAATAACCATGTTCAACGAAAAGAAAGTTACGCAACCAAAAGAGACAGGAAGAAATATAATCGGAGTAAAGACAAAGATTGTAGGTAATATCGAATCCGAAGGAGATTTTAGAATCGATGGATTGATCGAAGGAGAGGTCAAGACCAATGGTCGAGTTATTATCGGTAAAACTGGTGTTGTCAGAGGAACCGTAATTTGTGCTTTTGCAGATGTGGAAGGAACAATAGAAGGAGTACTTTCTGTTTCCGAAACTCTTACGCTCTACAGCACTGCAAGTGTTTCTGGTGAAACGACTATGGGGAAATTATCTGTTGAGCCTGGAGCAAATTTAAACGGAACTTGCAGCATGAAGGGCGCTGTTAAAGAACTCAAGAAAAAACGTATTGAAAAAACCGCTTAATAAGTTTATT
>JBELHR010000019.1:0-39793 GCA_042091275.1 Flavobacteriaceae bacterium | reverse complement strand
TACTGTTTTTTTTTAACATTCCTATATCCACAGGGCAAACTAAGGTTGCCCTAAAAGGAATAGTTACGGATTCAATCGGAATTCCTCTAGCTTATGCAAATATTATCGCTGACCCAGAAGAAAACATTGCTCTTGCATTCTCAATAACGGATGGAAATGGAGCATATAAACTTGTCTTGGAAAAAGAAAAGTCCTATCGAATTACTGCAAGTTATCTGGGTTATCAGAGTCAGTCCTTAAATTTTTCTTTAAAAACAGATCTCATACAAAACTTTGAGCTCGCAGAGAATTCTGAATCTTTAGACGAGGTTAGTATTAGCTATATTCCTCCTATAATCGTCAAAAAAGACAGCATACTTTATCGCACCGATGCTTTTACCACAGGGGAAGAACGCAAATTACGCGATGTTCTTAAAAAACTTCCTGGTTTTGAAGTAGACAGAGCAGGAAACGTAAGTGTTCAAGGAAAGAAAGTGACCAAGTTATTGGTAGAAAACAAGCAGTTTTTCACAGGAGACAGTAAGTTAGCTGTAAATAATATACCCGCAGATGCTATCGATGGAGTTGAAGTACTCGATAATTTCAATGAAATTGCTTTTTTAAAAGATTTAGAAGACAGCGATGAAATGGCGGTGAATATAAAGCTAAAAGAAGACAAAAAACAGTTTGTTTTTGGAGACGTAAAAGCAGGTTCCGATGTGAAAGAACGATATCTGATTAATCCAAAATTATTCTATTACAGCCCAAAAACCAGTATTAACGTTATCGGTGATTTTAATAATACTGGAAAAAAATCCTTTACAATTAAAGACTATCTCGAGTTTGAAGGGGGATTTAATAAGTTAATTAACGATTCAAAAGGCTATTTTTCACTTTTGAACGACGATTTCGCTAACTTTTTAGAAAGTCGTGATTTCATATCTAGTATCAATCAATTCAGTGCATTAAGCATAAATCAATCTATTTCCAGCAAAACTGACCTATCGGGCTACGGGATTTTGTCAAAAACGACAAATCAAACCCGTTCAGAAACTCTAAATGATTACATCAATAATGAGAATCTTTTGGAACTTAGAACCACTAACGGGGAGAATAAAAATCGTTTTGGCATTGGGAAACTAACCTTCACAATCAATCCGAACAGCGATACTAATATATCCATAGGAAGCTCTATAAAAGCCTCAGCCAATAACTCTCAGAAAGAAATCTCTTCGATTACTCAAGAAAGCCAAGATAATATTAACACCTTGACAGATGCTGAAAACATTTTAATCAATCAAGATTTTCAATGGCATAGACAATTTAGTGATACCCATACCACTAGTGCCGTGTTGAACTACAAATACAACAAAACAACCCCAAATATAAATTGGCTTACCGATAAAACTATATTTCCAGCATTAATACCTCTTATCGAAGCCAACAATTATGATATTGTAAAAAACAAAAAAACAAATTCCAATAACCTAAACCTTGTCTTAAAGCATTACTGGGTGCTCAACCGATATAATCACATTTATTTCTCCTTGGGAGGTCAATTTGCCTTTGATGACTATCTCACAAAAGAATACCAACAATTAGAAGATGGCAGTATCAATGATTTCACCACGGCAGATTTTGGAAACGACACAAGTGTAAACTTCAAAGACACTTTTGTGGGAATACATTACAAATTAAAAAAAGGTAAAATAATATTTAAACCAGGATTATTTTACCACTATTACAACTGGAGTATTAGCCAATTTGAATCCCCGTTAACAAATAAAAAAACACTGATACTTCCTGAATTAGTTACAAATATAGAATTTAGCGAAAGTAAAAAACTCGATTTTAAATACAGTCTAAATGCTCGTTTTCCAAATATTTCTCAATTGGCTAACCGCTTGACATTAGTTTCTTTCAATAACATATTCAAAGGGGATGAGAGCTTACAAAACGAACTATATCATAATATACAGCTATATTTTCGCAGTTTCGCTCTTTACAAGGACTTACTATACAATGTGAACATCAACTACCGCCAAAAGGGAGATAACATCAAAAATGCTACAATTATTCAAGGTATTGACTTTGTCTCTACTCCTATACTATCTAATTTTGAGGATAATCAGTGGAGGTTTTCAGGTTACTTAAGAAAAGGCTTTGGCAAATATAAATTCTCCATTAATGCAGATCTGAATCTTTCCCAATACGAGCAACCCATAAACACCGAAGTTGTCTTCAATTCCTCAACTAACTATTCCTATGGGGCAAAGATGGAAACACGGTTTAAAAATTTTCCAAATATGGAATTAGGCTACAAACAGTCCATCTCAAAATATCGAGCAAATACAACTTCTAAATTTAAAACAGATGTCTTCTCAACAGAGATCGAATATGACTTCCTAAGGGATTTTATTCTCAATTTAGACTACCGTTTTGAAAACTACAGAGATGAAACGTTTAACACAAGTAACATCTTTGATATTGCAAATGCATCGCTCTTCTATCAAAAAGAAAATAGTCCCTGGAGCTTTGAAGTAACTGCAAATAATATATTTGATATTGAATTCAATCAGCAAAACTCATTTTCAAATATACTCGTTGCTGATACAAAGACTTTTGTTCTTCCTCGTATTGTCATGTTATCGTTAGCTTATAATCTTTAGTAGAACCGAAGTCTGTAAAATATCTGTCAATTTTCACCTAAAATCCTCGAAATAGTTCTGGTTTTGAATAAAACAGAAATTATCGTAAATTAGGACTTTAAGGAAGTTTATTCTAATAACTTTTTTTATCAATTTGTTACAAAGCCAATAAAAACAAGGGTTTAAAGCATAAAAAAAGCCCTGCTAAAAAGCAAGGCTTTGGGTGGACCCACAAGGGCTCGAACCTTGGACCCCCTGATTATGAGTCAGGTGCTCTAACCAGCTGAGCTATGAGTCCCAAAAAATGTGATGCAAAACTAATATTATTTACGTTCTGTACAAAATATTACCCTACTTTATTTACTAAATTTTAACTCGATCTATTCATTAAATAGTGAGCAAAGTCCTTAAGGTTGCTCAAACTTTCAGATGGAAGGTTTAGATGCTCCAAGACCCCAAGAGCTTTGTCGGTATATCTGTGAATTTCGTCCAAAATAGCACGATCTGCACCGGTATCGACAAAAATAGACTTAACCTGTTCAATCTTAGAATCATAACCAGCGTTACTAATAGAAAACAAGTCTCTCAAATCAGCTCTTTGCCCATCGTTTGCTCTTTGTTCTGCAATAATATAGAGATAGGTCTTTTTGTTTTCAATAATATCTCCACCAACTTGCTTACCAAATGTTTCTGGATTTCCAAAAGCATCTAAGTAATCATCTTGAAGTTGAAATGCCAAACCTAAATTTAGACCAAAATCGTATATCAAATCGGCATCCTTATCCGAAGCACCTGCAATAACAGCACCCATCTTCAAGGCGCATGCTACCAGTACAGAGGTTTTTAATTTTATCATCTCTACATACTCCTCAAGGCTCACATCAGATCTTGTCTCAAAGTCGACATCCATTTGTTGTCCCTCGCAAACCTCAATTGCAGTTTGGTTAAAAACTTCCATCAAAGCGCGATACACCTCTCCTTTGTACTCCATCAAAAATCCATAGGCCTTGATCATCATTACATCTCCCGAGAGAATTGCAGTATTGACATCCCATTTTTCATGAACTGTCTGTTTACCCCTTCTCAAAGGAGCGTCGTCCATGATATCGTCGTGGAGTAACGTGAAATTATGAAATACTTCAACGGCCATTGCTGCATGCAAGGAAGCCTTGGAATCCCCTCCAAAAAGATCCGTAGCCATAAGCGTCAAAATCGGACGCATACGCTTGCCTCCAATACTCAAAATATAATTGACCGGTGAATATAAATTCACAGGAGCTTTATCAAAACTATTTGACTCTAAAAAGTCTAAAAATGTAGTTCGGTAGGTAGTTAAATCCACTAATAAAAAAATTTGAACGTAAAAATAAGCTAAACGATTATAATGTAGAATTATTTAACAAAAACTTTAGAAACTATTGTGGTGTTTAAAGTTTCCTGTGTTGTATTTTTGTTGCGTTAACAAAGAGAAATGAGGTCTAAAATAGTAGAAAAAGCATCCCAATTGTTCTTGCAACTGGGCTTTAAAACCGTCACAATGGATGATATAGCAGCAGAGCTCGCTATGTCAAAAAAAACTATTTACTCTCATTTCAACAATAAGAAAGAACTCGTTACGGCCTCTATCGAGAGCTTAGTAAGTCAAATTTCCGAAGGAGCAGAGAAAATTTATGGCTCTCACGAAAACCCAGTGGAAGAGTTCTTTTTGATACGAGATTACATTATCAAAACTCTAGAGAACGAAGAGCCCATAGCGCGATATCAACTCGAAAAATACTACCCTGAAATTTTTCGCGAAATTCAATTAAAACAACTCGATTTGGTGATGCGGTGTATCACAGAGAATCTGATCAGAGGAAAGGAACTCCAGCTCTACAGAAGCGATTTAGATATTCCTTTTGCCAGTAGAATGTATTATTCAGCAATGATTTCGATCCGAGACCCAATGATTTTCTCTCCCGAAGAATTCAAACTAGAGCATCTATTTGACAAAGTCATCAATCACTTCCTTATTGCGATATGTACCAAAACCGGTTTAAAAATATTAGAAAAACACTTAGAAACTATCTAACCCTATGAAAACAAATTTTCTCCTAGTATTATCCTTTATAGGTGGTCTGTTTTGGACACAAGCTCAGGAAACCGTTCCACGAAAATTGAGTTTGCAGCAAGCCATAAACTACACCCTGGAAAACAACTACAATTTTCAGCGAGCTTCTAACGAAATTCGAATTGCTGAAAAAAGAGTTTGGGAAGAGACTTCTGCAGGTTTACCTCAGATCAATGGTAGTGTGGATTACCAAAACAACGTAAAGCAGCCCATAATTCTATTCCCTGACGGGGATGGAGGATTTACTCCAATTACTTTTGGAACAAAACAAAACTTAAATGCAGGAGTAAATCTGAGTCAGCTCATATTTGACGGAGCTTATTTTGTGGGACTAAAATACACGCGAACCTACCTAGACACAAGAGAGAATGCGCTAGAAAAAACGGAATTGGTTTTGAGAGATGGCGTGATATCTGCTTATACCAACGTATTGTTTACCCAAGAAGGGGTATCGATTTTAGAGGAAAACATCGCTCTTTTACAGAGCAATTTAGAAGAGACTCGGGCATTTGTAGAAGCGGGATTTGCCGAGGAGCAAAATGCAGAACAGTTGGAAATAACTTTAGCCAATCTAGAAAACGATTTGAATCGTTCTTATCGACTAGAGGAGATTGGATTGAAAATGTTGAAACTGACCTTGGGAATGGATATTAACGAGGAATTAGAGTTGACCGATAAGCTAGAGGACTTGCTACTTACCCATATCGATTTGGAAATCCTAAACAGGACACTTGACCTCGAAGATCATATAGATTACCGTATAGCAGTCAACGAACAAACTGGAAATGAACTATTGGTAAGATTAGAAAAGTCTAAATATCTACCTTCTATTTCGGCATTTGCAAATTACCAAACGGTAGCGAATAATGATCAATTTCAATTCTTTCAAGACGACCAACAATGGTTCCAATCTTCGGTAGTTGGGGTATCTCTTCAAATACCAATATTTTCCTCCATGCAGAGGTCTTCTAGAACACAACAGGCAAAAATTCAATTGGAAAACTCACAGATCAATGTTTTGGAAACGGGACAAGAACTAGAATTAAACCTAAGAAAAGCCCAGAGTGCCTACCAATTCTCTCTAGATAATTTTGCGACAGCAAAGCGATCTTTAGACTTGGCACAGCGAATAGAAAGAAAAGAAAATACCAAATATTTTGAAGGGCTATCTTCTAGTTTTGACTTGACGACAGCTCAAAATCAACTCTACAGCAAACAAAGAGAATATCTTCAAGCAATATCGAGTATTATCACATCAAAATCAACCTTAGACAACGCCCTAAACATCAAATAACACGAAGCATGAGAAATTTAATATACATCAGTTTAATAGGTCTATTTATCAGTTCGTGTGATGCGGACAAAGTCGCGACTACAGAGGAACTTATCCAAAGCGGGGACAAGGAGCTAATGAATAACCGCAAGCAGGAACTGAGCAAACAAGCAGAGACTATAGCTATGGAACTCGGTTCTCTAAACCAAGCTTTAGAAAACCTCAAAGGGACAAAAGACTATCCCCTCATCACGAGTTATACGGTTGGAACCTATGATTTTTCTCACTATATAGACTTGCAAGGAGATGTTGCCACAAAACAAAACATCATTCTTTTTCCGGAATTTTCGGGAATACTTACCGAAGTATACGTCAGAGAAGGAGATCGCGTAAAAAAGAGCCAACTATTGGCAAAAATCGACGATGGCGGACTCAGTCAACAATTAGCGCAGATGGAAATCCAATACGAATTGGCAAAAACCACCTTTGAGAGACAACAACGCCTTTGGGACCAAAAGATTGGTTCTGAAATTCAGTTTCTTCAAGCCAAAGCGAGTTTTGAATCACAAGATAGGGCTATCGAGCAGATGCAAAATCAATTGGAAAAAACCTATGTAAGAGCTCCTTTTGACGGGGTAGTCGATGCGGTATTTAGCGACCAAGGTCAAGTAGTAAACCCAGGTCAAAATCAATTGATGCGAATCGTAAATTTGGACGACATGTATATCAAAGCAGAAGTTCCTGAAAGCTATATTGCTAGTATTTCAAAAGGAACAGAAGCAAAAATATATTTTAGTTCCTTAGGTAAAAGTTACAACTCTAAAGTGAGACAAGTAGGTGCTTTTATCAACCCTGCAAACCGTACCTTCAGCATAGAGGTTCCTTTAAACAACGAGGACAACACCATAAAACCAAACCTCATCGCTTCTTTGAGTCTAAAAGATTACAGCAAAGATCAGGCAGTTGTCATTCCTAACCAAGTGGTACAAGAGGATGCTCAAGGCGAGCCATTCGTATTTGTCATAAAAGAAGGAAAGAGAAAGCAGATTGCTTCTCTCGAAAAGAGATATATCAAAACTGGGATGGATTACGATGGCTATTTAGAAGTCAAAGAAGGACTTTTGGCAGGAGACCAAATCGTAGAAGAAGGAGCCAAAAATATGAGAGCAGGTCTAACTGTAAGTATCAAAAACTAAGCTATGTCGAATTTGAAAAAAACCTTCGGTCTTTCCTCTTGGGCCATAGATAACCGAATGACTGTATTTGTCATTATGGCAATAATTTTTCTAGGTGGGATCGGATCCTACAAGAGCATGCCTAGAGAAAACTTTCCTGAAATAGTAGAGGCTAAGATTTATATATCTTCTGTTTATCCAGGTAATGCCGCGGAGGATGTGGAAAAATTGATCACAAAGCCCCTTGAGGACGAAATCAATAATATTTCCGGAATCGCCAAACTGACTTCCAACTCCCTTCAAGACTATTCCATGATTGTCGTGGAATTTGATGAGGATATAACTCCTGAGGAGGCAAAGAAAAAAGTACAAGATAAAGTAGATATTGTAAAAGCTACCGAAGATTGGCCTACGCTCGATGCAGGTGCAAAAGTAGATCCTTATGCCTTTGATTTGAATATATCGGAAGCAATGCCGATCATGAACATCAATCTAACCGGAAACTACAGTGCATCGCAACTAAAGAAATTCGCCGAAAACCTTCAAGATGAAATAGAAGAATTGTCCGAGATCAAGGAGGCAAACATTCGCGGTGTACAAGAAAAAGAAGTAGAAGTCGCAGTAGATTTATACAAAATGACGGCTGCTAACGTATCTATTGGACAAGTTATTCAGGCTATTCAAAAAGAGAATATAACCATTTCTGGTGGAGACATTATCAATAGCGATACCAGAAGGAATATACGCGTAATAGGGGAAATTGAAAGCCCTGAGGATCTCTCCGATTTTGTGGTCAAAAGCGAAAATGGAGTGGTCTATATCAAAGATATAGCGAGTATCAACTTTAGAGAGCAAGATCGCACGACCTTCTCTAGAGAATCTACCAAGCCGGTAGTGATGTTAGAAATCACAAAGAAGTCCGGTAAAAATATGATTGAGGCCCGCGAAAAAGTAGATGTAATTCTAGAAAATGCAAAATCCAACTATCTTCCAGATAATCTGAATGTATCTATCACCAATGACCAATCGGAAAAGATAAAAGCCCAAGTGGGCGAATTGGAAAACTCTATCATTCTCGGCGTATTGCTGGTAGTCGGTGTATTGATGTTTTTCCTTGGAGCGAGAAACGCGGCCTTTGTAGGAATTGCTATTCCACTTTCTATGCTGATGTCCTTTTTACTTCTGCCGACCATTGGAAGCTTCCTCGGTATGAATGTTACCTTGAACACCATGGTACTCTTTGCCTCGGTAATGGGACTTGGTATGCTCGTGGATAACGGAATCGTGGTCGTTGAAAACGTCTATCGTTTAATGGATCAAGGATACTCGAGAATTGACGCTGCCAAACAAGGAGTTGCTGAAATTGCTTGGCCTATTATCGCATCTACAGCCACTACCCTAGCTGCATTTTTACCTCTTGGACTATGGCCAGGAACCATTGGTAAATTTATGATCTACCTACCTCTTACTTTGAGTACGGTATTGGGATCCTCCCTTTTTGTTGCTTTGGTTATCAACTCCATGCTTACTTCGCGATTTATGGAGATCGAAGAAAAACCAATGACCAAGTCCAAACTGATAAAAATTACTTCTGTCATCGCAGTATTAGGAGTTATACTTTTAATCTCAGGAGCTTTAAAAAGTCATCAAATCACTCAAGTCCTCGGTATTGTATTTACCCTGACTGGATTTGTTATGAGTTTTATTGGATGGTATAACAGAAGCAAAACTAGACTGATGAAGCAAGGGTTTGGTATTGTTGCTTTAGGTATATTATTTACCGTTGTGGGAAGCATGGAATCTTACCAAGCTTATAACGGATTTGGGAACTTATTGATCACAGTTGCCGTGTTGATGTGGGTACACAAATATTTCTTGCTACCTATAGCAGATAAGTTTCAAAACAAATGGCTTCCTGCTCTGGAGAATGCATATGAAAAGTTCTTAAAATCTGCCTTGCGCAAAGACAATGCCTATTTGTATTTCGCAGGATCGATCTTACTTTTATTTATTTCTTTTGGAGTTTTTGGAGTTTCCAATATCAAAACCGAATTCTTTCCGGACAACCAACCCAATCAAGCCATCATTTATATTGAGTATCCTATGGGTACCGATATTCAAAAAACCAAGTTGGTCACGGAGGACATCGAAGAAAAAGTCCTGGCCCTTTTAAAAACTTATGAAGTAGAGGAAGATGGTATTCCCTACAACTTCATGATTGAATCCGTAATCTCTCAAGTAGGAGAAGGTTCTGGTAACTTTATGGTAGATGGACCAGCTTCTAACGAAACACCTCACAAAGGTAAAGTTACTATCTCCTTTAGGGAGTTTAAATACCGAAGAGGTATTTCTAGTAGTCAAGTTCTCACGGATATAAGAGAGGAGATTTCCGATTACCCTGGACTTTCTATTATTGTGGAAAAAGACCAGAATGGACCACCTCCTGGTTATGCGATAAACTTGGAACTATCCGGAGAGGATTACAATGAACTTCTCAATTTTGCTGAAGATTTAAGAGATGAAATCAACCAGAGTCCGGTCGCGGGTATAGAGGAACTCAAAATAGACGTTTCTAGAAACAAACCAGAGCTCGAGGTCTATGTAGATCGCAAAAAAGCAGGTTCATTAGGTGTTTCTACCCAACAAGTAGGATATGCCTTGAGACAAGCTATATACGGAATCAATGCCTCTACCTTTAAGGATAGCGACGACGATTACGACATTGTAGTTCGGTTTGACAAAGACAGCAGATATAATGAATCTAGTCTTTTTAACCAGTTTATCTCCTTTAGAGATCAAAATACAGGAAGACTGAAAAAGGTTCCAATTTCTGCGGTGACAAGCACTAGAAAAACAACGACCTTTAGTTCGATAAAAAGAAAAAATCTCAAAAGGGTTATCACCATTTACTCCAATGCATTGGAGGGCTATAACGCAAACGAAATCGTGACCAAGCTCCAGGAAAATCTAGCCAAGAAAAAACTGCCGCAAGGAGTCAGTTATAAGTTTACCGGAGAACAAGAGGAGCTCGAAAAGAACATGAACTTCTTATCCTCTGCCCTACTTATTGCGCTAGCTTTGATTTCGGTTATTATTGTTGCCCAGTTCAACTCGATTACAAAACCGATAATCATATTATCTGCAGTTATATTGAGTTTTATTGGAGTACTCTTTGGAACGGTATTGTCCGGGATGAACTTTGTGGTTATCATGACCATGTTAGGAATTATTTCTCTGGCTGGTATTGTAGTAAACAATGCCATTGTGTTAATCGATTATACCCAATTAATTATCGATTCTATGAAGGAAAAACAGAATTTAGGTCCTGATGACTTGCTTACAAGAGAAGAGTATTTTGACGCTATTGTGCAAGGTGGAAAGTCGAGATTGAGACCTGTACTGCTAACAGCAATCACTACTATTCTCGGATTGATTCCTCTGGCAATTGGATTAAATATTGATTTCTTTAGCCTCTACACGGAGTTTAACCCTAAATTCTATGTAGGAGGAGACAACACCATATTCTGGGGACCAATGTCTTATACCATTATCTATGGTTTGACCTTTGCTACCTTTTTGACCCTGGTAATTGTACCGGTCATGTTCTATCTCTTGAACCGAGCAAAAATAAGACTGAAAAATGCTTAAACATTTAAAAACGCCTCAATTGAGGCGTTTTTTTTACTTTTAACCCCATGAAACCCGAGTCCAAATACTATTCTTTAACCGAAGCTAGAGCCAAAATTCAAGGCTATTGTGCTTATCAAGAGCGTTCTCACAAAGAGGTTGTGGACAAGCTAAAGGAAATAGGATTAATTGAGGAGGCTAGAGACCTGCTAATCGGCGAACTGATTCAAGACAATTTCTTGAATGAAACTAGGTTTGCAGAAAGTTATGTGAGGGGAAAGTTTTTTTCTAAAAAATGGGGTAAAATCAAAATCAAGCAAGGCCTGAACAGACATGATATCTCGAGCTATAACCTAAAAAAAGCCTTTGCTCAAATCAGCAATTCCGCTTATCGAGAATGCGCCTTGGAATTAGCCAAAAAGAAAGTCGATCAATTAGAAGTAAAGAATCTTAGTCCGATAGTAATCAAATCGCGAACACTGAGGTATCTCGCCTCAAAAGGCTATGAGTCCGATATATGCTATTCCGTATGTGAGGAGTTAATTCCCTTTCGTTGATGGGCTATAGGCATCCTTTTGCAAATCCTTACTAGGCATAATCTCTATCACTGCATCCATAAAGTCGTTGGGAACCGTCAAAGAGAGCACATAGTGCTCTAATTTCCACTCTCCATCTATTTTTTTCAGAACACCGGACCCTCTGCACAAACCCATCCAAGTATCTAAAACCTCATCAAACCAAGCTATAGGATAGTCCCTATCCACAATTAGATTTCTATCGATAACCTTAAAATCCCAGGTGCTTTTTCTATCAAAAAAAGGCTTCGAAAAAGCCATAAATTGAGCCTTGGTCCATCGCTCATTGGCATCCGTACCAATAAAGAAGGAACCCTCATCCATAAAATCAAAATATCCTTGGAAGTTGCTTTGCGCCACATCCACATGCCATTTATCCATCAGAGAATGTAGGATTTGATTCTCTTTATCTTGGCTATATGCAGAAATTGCAGTCCATAAAAGGACAATTACTATTTTTTTCATCTATTTCCTTTTCTAAATGCTTCTAGCTGTTCTGGTGTCGGCTCAGGCAGATATTCATTAGGGAGTTTTGGAACAAATACCTTCTTGTTTTTTGTTTTATCCACACTGTCCTGAATAAAATAACGAGGGTCGTAAACTTGAGCTTCCAATTTCTGCTTTAAGGCAACAGTGTTGATTTTGTCAATTAACCCATTAAAGATTTCCACCACCTCGTCCCCTTGATCGTAAATCAATTGATCGGAAAGAGCTGGGATTGCCTGCATATCTTGCATTCTAAGACTCATGGTATACAAGGCGTTTAATCGCGCCTGAACAGGCTTGCTATTGATCACATCGTTTTCTGTAGAATCCTTTAGGGAAAGTGCTAAAACTGCTATGGGATTTCCTTGGTTTAGTAAATTCTCTCTATTACCCTTTAGCAATTGTTCCATATTGGCTCTCAAACTACTGTAGTAGTCTAGTCCCTCAACGAGAGAACGTCCATCTTGGGTGAGTTCTTTGAGCGTTTGCTCTTTGTGTTTTGCTTCTTGTTCGACGAGCTGATCCGAATCCAAAACAGATGTATTCTCTTTTGAATTCTTGCAGGAAAACAAAACAAACCCTGCCAAAAAAACGCTTAATGTCGTATGTAAAATTCTTTTATTCACCTACATTCCAAAATTGAGTTCCCCTTAGTAAATTATCCAAATTGCTATCTGGCTGCTTTTCTTTTGCAATTTTTAACTGCTCTACTGCCATCTGCTCATAATTAGATCTTGTTTCTGTAAAAAGCACACCAAATGGTCTTGGCATTCCTTCGGTATCTGCAAGCTGACACAACAAATAGCCCTTCATACGATCTTGAGGATCGTGTATCCACAAATCACTTCGATCTGCATCTTGTTCTAGATTGACAATCTCAGGCTTCATGTTTACGATTCGCAAGCCTTTTCTTCCTTCGTCAAAAATCAACTCCTCACCCTCGACCAATTGAATCGAACTATTTGCTTTGGTTTCTTTATCCGAAAACTCGGAGAATACACCGTCATTAAATACATGACAATTTTGATAAATCTCAACGAATGAAGAGCCTTTGTGACGGTTGGCCTCAAGCAAAATTTCTCGAAGGGCTTTGGGATCTCTGTCCATCCCACGAGCGATAAAAGAAGCCCCTGCTCCGTGGAGCAAGCCCAATGGGTTGAAAGGATGATCAATAACTCCTAATGGAGAAGATTTTGTTTTCAGCCCCATTTTTGAAGTAGGAGAAAACTGTCCTTTCGTCAGACCATAGATTTCGTTGTTAAAAAGCAACACATTCAAATCGACATTTCTTCGCGCCAAGTGAATCAAGTGATTACCTCCAATGGAGAGTCCATCTCCGTCTCCAGTTATTACCCAAATATTTAAATCGGGATTTGCCATTTTCAAACCCGTAGCCACCGCGGGAGCACGACCGTGAATGGAGTGAATCCCGTAGGTATTCATATAGTATGGGAATCTCGAGGAGCAACCGATACCGGATACAAAAACAATATCTTCTTTGTTTACTTCCGTATCGGGTAACACAGACTGAACCTGCTTTAAAATAGAGTAATCTCCACAACCTGGACACCACTTTACATCTTGATCGCTGCTAAAGTCTTTTGCTTTGAGAGTAGCTGTACTCATTTATCACATTTTAGTAGACAAATATACTAAAAGTCTAAGGGAATACATTTTAATAAATTCGTAATTAACGCAAAGTTTCAAGTATAGTTTTTATGAATTTTATAAATTTGTATCTCTAATAAAAGAAGAACATAATGAGCGGTAAAATAATGATCTTGGGCGCCTGTGGTCAAATCGGAACAGAACTGACTTTGAGGCTGAGAAAAATACACGGAACAGATCAAGTTATTGCCTGTGACATAAAACAGGGTAATAAAGAATTGATGGAAAGTGGCCCTTTTGAGATTGTCAATGCCCTCGACGCCGATGAATTGGAGAATGCAATTTCAAAACACCAAGTTAGCGAGTTATATCATTTAGTAGCTATGCTATCCGCTACTGCAGAGCAAATGCCATTGAAGGGTTGGGACCTAAATATGAAATCCCTCCTTATTGCTTTGGAACTAGCTAAAGACAAAAAAATCAGCAAGTTGTTTTGGCCGAGTTCTATGGGGGCTTTTGGTCCGAGTTCTCCAAAACAAAATACCCCGCAACACTGCGTAATGGAACCCACTACTGTTTATGGAATATCCAAGTTAGCAGGAGAACATTGGTGCCAATATTACCACGACAAATACGGCGTGGATGTCAGAAGCATCCGCTATCCTGGAATAATCTCATACAAAACCTTACCTGGAGGCGGAACTACAGACTATGCAGTCGATATATACTTCAAGGCTTTATCTGATGGAAAATACACTAGTTTTTTAGACAAAGACACCACACTTCCAATGATGTATATGGACGATGCGGTTCGCGCGACCATCGAGCTTATGGATGCAGCTTCTGAAAAATTGCGTATTCGCACCTCTTATAACCTAGCAGCGATGAGCTTTAATCCGGAGGAAGTCACAAAAAGTATACAAAAAACACTTCCGGATTTCACTATAGACTACAATCCAGATTTCAGACAAGATATAGCGGATACCTGGCCACAGAGCATAGACGATTCTTTCGCTAAAGAGGATTGGGGATGGAATCCTGAGTTCGATTTAGATCAGATGACAAACACCATGATCAAGTCTATCAAAAAATAACATAAAAATCATTTAACTATGCCTTTAAGGGCAGAATCTTTTCATAACTTAGTTTACAATCCAAACCAGAGGAATTCATGAAAGATATTATAGCACACGGCATAGAAAATAGTATTTCCTATCGGGATTATAAGATTCAGCACAATTTGCGAATTCAAAGAGAATTAAACCGAAAAAACCAAGACATCTCCATGTTGGAGTATCTAAAACTCAACAAGACGAGAATGAAGCGCTTGGACAGTCGTTTTGAGCTTAAATCCTTTGATAGAAAAACAATTAAAAAAGTAACAAATAGGTATACTTGGCTGGTTATTGCAGAGCCTTGGTGCGGAGATGCTGCACAAGTATTGCCCATAATAAACAAAATGACCTCAAACTGCTCTCAGGTCGATTTTAAGATAGCCTTGAGAGATCAGAATCCAGAATTGATGGATATGTTTTTAACTAGAGGCAAAAAATCCATTCCAAAACTAATCGCTTTAAACAGCGATCTAGAGGTTCTTTTTACTTGGGGACCGAGACCAAAAGAGGCTCAGAAAATTGTGGAAAACGAAGTCAGGATTCACCGTAAGATGACACGTGAAGGACAGATCGAATTGCAAAAGTGGTATAATGAAAATGAAGGGGTAGAAATTGAGAAGGAAATTCTAGCACTAATCGAGCGAACCCTCCAAAAAATCTAAAATGTCAGAAAAATTTAAGGAATTTAAAGCAGAGGATACCGTATTGATATATCCCTGTTCAAGAAAATTTTACGAACAGGAATTGGAAGCTCTTAAAAATAAGCTGTCGGATTTTTGCACGGAAATCAAGAGGGAACACGAAGTAGAAATAGCATGGGATTTGCGATACAATCGCTTTATTCTTTTCGCAATAGATTTTGATAACAAGCCCCCTCAAAACAAAATTATCGACCAATGCGCTGGTATTGTGATGGACTTAGAAAAAGAGCTTAAGGTTCAATTATTGGATCGTATGAATATTTCTTTTAAACAAGGGCAATACATTCAATACAAAGAACTTAGCGATTTAAAGAAACTCATAAAAAACAGAGCGATAACTGCAAAAACTATTGTTTTTGACAACTTGATTAATACTATCGACGATCTCGAGGAAAATTGGGAGCTCCCTCTATCCGAATCTTGGTACAATCGCTACCTTTAATTTTTAAACTCCAGAAAGTCTTCAATGCTCTGAGCATCGTCCACTTTAAAATCTCCTATTTCTGTCCTTCTAAGCTCGGATAAGTAGGCCCCCGAATTTAAGGCTTTTCCAAAGTCATGGGCTAGAGAACGTATATAAGTACCTTTGGAGCACTTTACTTCAAAGCGAACCACAGGAAGCTCTACAGAGGTCAATTTAAACTCGGAAATAGTGATTTTACGACTTGGGATTTCGGTTGTCTTTCCCTCTCTAGCAAGTTCGTAAAGTTTTTTACCATCCTTCTTTAGAGCAGAAAATATGGGTGGAACCTGATCGATTTCTCCACAAAAAGATAAACGAACCCTTTCGAGGTCTGCATCGCTGATATGATCAATAGGATACTCGGAATCCACCTCTGTTTCCATGTCGTAACTAGGACGTGTGGCTCCGAGAGTAAAACTCCCTGTATAAGTCTTTTCTTGCGCTTGGAAGGTGTCGATTTTCTTGGTGAATTTACCGGTACATAAGATTAGTAAACCCGAGGCCAAGGGATCTAAAGTTCCCGCGTGACCGACTTTTATCTTCTTAAGATCAAATTCCTTGCGAATTGCCCAACGCAACTTATTGACAACCTGAAAGGAGGTCCAGTCCAAAGGCTTGTCAATCAATAACACCTGCCCATTCAAAAAGTCTTCCTTAGTTTTCATTATACAATACTTAGCGGCTTGATAAAATAATGGATAAGAAACAGAGAAACTCCCAAAACGATTCGGTAATAACCGAATATTTTAAATCCATTTTTTGTCAAAAAGTCAATAAAGGATTTGATTGCTACCATACCTACTATAAAGGCTAAAACATTTCCTAGAATTAAGTAATTAATTTGATCTGAGCTTAGGGTAAAACCATCCAGATAATAATCCAATGACTTTTTTGCAGTAGCACCGAGCATGGTTGGAACTGCCAAGAAGAAAGAAAATTCCGCTGCTGCTTTTCGAGAGAGCTTTTGAGTCAAACCTCCCACTATGGTTGCCCCTGACCTCGAAGTACCCGGTATCATGGCTAAACATTGAAAGAAGCCTATTTTTAAAGCGGTCAAATAAGACATTTTTTCCATCTCTACTGTTGAAGACTCCTCCTTGTTCTCAGAATCTTGAAACCAAGAATCTACTTTCAACAATATAAAACCACCTAAAATAAGTGTGGTCGCTACAACCAAGACATTCTCCAAAAACGAGTCGATCAAATCACTAAAGAGAAGACCCAAGACCACCGCTGGAATAAAGGCTACTAAAAGCTTAAAATAGAAATCCCAAGATTGAAAAAATCGTTTCCAATACAATATCACCACAGATAAAATTGCTCCGAGTTGTATTACGATGGTAAATAATTTTGTAAAGTCATCACTTGCTATTCCCATAAAAGAAGAAGCAATTATCATATGACCTGTTGAACTAACTGGCAAGTATTCGGTCAAACCTTCAACCACAGCCAGAATAATAGCATAGATATAATCCATTATTTTTTAGGCTTTAGCAGGATGGCATAGAATTCAATTCCAAACCCGATCAAAACTAGAGCAGGAGCGAGGCGAATTCTTCGAAAATTATACATGGCTTCATTAAAATAATCTGGATCATCACTGGACCCACCTGCCATCAATATAAATCCGGTTGTAATAACAGCCAATCCTATCAGCATCACAATATAATTGCGGCGCTCAAAAAGAAAGGTCCCTTGCTTATTTACTTGCTTTTTACTCATTATTATTTTAGTTGTAAAGCTCTTCCGAGCGTAAATTTAAAAATCTTGTAGTTGCTAAAAAAGTACTCAAACTGGAAATCAAAAATCCAATTACAAATAAGCCTACGGCCACTGTAATCAACATTTCCTTTTCTTTGATCAAAAGTAATTCAGGAAATCGCAAGTCTGCTTTCCAAATAATCAAAGCCAAAAAGGCATTTGCCAAAAGCGCTGCAACAAAACCTAGTTTTATGTTTTTCCAAATAAACGGAGCTCGGATAAAGCCTTTTGTAGCTCCCACCATCTGCATGGTTTTGATAGTGAATCGCTTGGAATAAATGGACAATCGCAGAGAGGAGTTGATCAACAAAACCGATACCAACATAAAAAACAAACAAACCACGGCAGTGTATTTGCTTACCTTTTGGATATTTTTGTTCATAATCTCAACAAGAGGTCTGTCGTACCTAATTTCGAAAACGAAGTTGTTTTCTTTTAACTCTTTTTCTATTTGATCCATAGCCACTACGCTAACGTATTCAGCCTCGAGATACAGGTCGAGATTATTTCTCAAAGGGTTCTTCCCCACAAAGGATATAAAATCCTCTCCAACTTCTTTCGCAAAGGTTCTAGCCGCCTCCTCTTTGGAGACAAATACCACTTCTTTACTGTAAGGTTCCTGATCTAGACTAGCTATAAATTTATCAATATTCGCTTGGGGAACCTCATCCTTCAAATAAATCGTCATGGCCATTTGTTCCTTAAAATAGTCTGAGAGCGTTGTGGATTTGAGGACCACTAGACCCAAACCACCAATAACAAACAGAACCAAAGTCATACTCAGAGTAACGGTAAAGTAGGATCCCTTCAGTTTGCGCTTTTGATAATTTTCAAATGATTTTGACATAAATTAAATATCTTGACAGAGTTCAATTAAAACTCCATGTGTTGACTTTGGGTGTAAAAAACAAATAAGTTTATTGTCCGCTCCGATTTGCGGCTCCTCATTGAGCAAAACAAAACCATCTTGAGCCAAGCGCTTCATTTCAGACCTTATATCGTCTACCGCAAATGCGACATGATGTATCCCCTCTCCTTTTTTCTCGATGAATTTGGCGATAGGACTCGAGTCATTTGTAGCGGCTAAAAGTTCAATTTTATTCGGCCCTGATTTAAAAAAAGCAGTGGTGACACCTTGACTTTTGACTTCTTCTTCCTTGTAGCAACTCGTGTTTAGCAAAGAGCTATACAGTGTTTTCGCCTTTTCGAGGTCGCGAACCGCGATACCTAAATGTTCTATTTTTTCCATGTATTGAGCCAAAAATAAACATTATTTTGTTTAGATATATATTTTAACTTTGCAATATGGAAACTAATAGACAGAAAAAAATTGCAGGGGTTATTCAAAAGGACCTAGTGGAGATTCTTCAAGCAGCAGCAAGAGACGGAATGAAAGGGATTATTATTTCTGTTACCAAGGTTTCAGTGACTTCTGATTTGGCTCAGGCAAAAGTGTATTTGAGTGTTTTCCCTTCAGAAAAAAGAGAGGAAATAATTGAGGGTATTAGATCTAATATTCCAGCTATTCGAAATGAGGTCGCCAAAAAGACGAGACATCAATTGAGAAGAATGCCAGAGTTGTTATTCTTTGGGGATGATTCTTTGGACTATATTGACTCCCTAAATGAGGCACTTCAGGGACGTGACGAAAACCCAATCTTAAATCCGGATATTCTCCCAAAACGAAAGAAGCATTAATTGAACTTCTCTCTTTACATAGCCAAGCGCTATTTACTTGCGAAAAGCAGTAATAATGCGATTAATATTATCGCTTGGATTGCTATTTCAGGGGTAATTATTGGCACTATGGCCTTATGTATAGTGCTCGCGGGATTTTCAGGGCTAAAAACATTTAGTCTATCCTATATAAATGCATCGGATCCCGATTTGAGAATCAGCGCATCGTCGGGTAAAACCTTTACCTACTCAACTGCTATCGAAGAGGCTTTGCAAACAGATTCTCGCATAAAATCCTTTAACAAAGCATTGGAAGAACGAGCCTTTTTTAGCTACCGAAACAAACAAATCGTGGCCTATCTGAAAGGAGTTGACCAAAACTTTGTCAACACAAGTGACATATCGGACAATTTAATTGTTGGCAACTGGATAAATCCAGAAATCAGTAATCAAGTTGTGCTCGGGAATAGCTTGTCGGGGAAGCTCTCTATTGGCATATTAAATTACGGAGATCCCCTTTCGATTTTGGTCCCCAAAACTGGCTCGGGTTATATCTCCAATATTCAAAAGGCATTTACTAAAATTAACGTGCAAGCCATAGGGGTTTTTAACTCTAACGAAAAACTCAACGACCAATATGTGTTTACAAGTCTAGAAACGATTCAAGGTCTTTTGGGATACCAATCGCAAACCATTAGTCAAATAGACTTGCGAATTGAAGATTCAAGCGACATTGAAAGTGTCAAAGAGAATCTGAGTGAAAATTTGGGTAGTGCTTTTAAAATTGAAACTAGAGAGGAACTAAATGCAGTGTATTACAGAATGCTCAATACCGAAAATCTAGTATCTTATCTGATTTTCACTTTCATTGTAGTTATAGCCTTGTTCAATGTGGTAGGAGCCATCATCATGATGATTTTGGATAAAAAACAAAATCTAAAAACCTTATTTGCTCTAGGTGCAGAGATCAAAGAGATTAAACGAATTTTTATCAAACAAGGATTTTTGCTCAGTCAAGTTGGCCTGTATATTGGAATCGTTCTAAGTCTAATTTTAATCTTGCTTCAACAAAATTTCGAGCTTTTGATGATAACCAGAACACTCGCCTATCCAGTAGAATTAAAATGGACCAATTTCCTTCTCGTAATTCTAACTATTTCGGTTTTGGGCTATGTCGCTGCTAAAATATCAGCTAGCAGAATTAACAAAAGTCTTATTGAACAAATTTAGTCTCCGCAAACTTATCTGCAACCTCGTCCAGAACAGCAAACACATCTTCTGGCTTAAATTCCGTTACCAAACGGGAACGATATTCTTTAAAGTGAGGAATCCCTTTGAAATAGTTGGCGTAGTGCCTTCTTGTTTCCAAAACACCAAGAGCTTCTCCTTTCCAATCGATGGACATCTCTAAATGTCTACGAGCTGTTGTTATTCGCTCTTCCATTGTTGGAGGATCCAAATGTAACCCGGTTTCAAAAAAATGTTTGACCTCTCTAAAGAACCAAGGATATCCAATACTAGCTCGTCCAATCATAGCTCCATCTAATCCGTATTCATCGCGCATCAACATGGCTTTTTCGGGACTATCTACATCTCCATTACCGAAAACCGGTATTTTCATACGAGGATTGTCTTTGACAGATTTGATCGGGTTCCAGTTTGCCTCTCCCTTATACATTTGAGCACGAGTTCGACCGTGTATGGAAATCGCAGCGGCTCCGGCATCTTGAATGCGCTCAGCAACCTCAACAATCTTAATAGACTTGTCATCCCAACCTAATCTCGTTTTTACAGTTACGGGAAGTTTGGTGTGTTTGACCATGGCTTCGGTCAATTCCACCATAAGATCGATATCTTTTAAAATACCTGCACCTGCCCCTTTGGAAACTACTTTCTTTACCGGACAACCAAAATTAATATCGATGATGTCGGGATTGGACTTTTCGACGATCTCTACCGTTTTTAGCATAGAATCGAGATTGGCCCCAAAAATCTGAATTCCCACCGGACGTTCCTTTTCGTAGATATCCAATTTCATTACACTTTTTGCCGCGTCTCTGATCAAGCCTTCCGACGAAATAAATTCTGTATAAACCACATCTGCTCCTTGTTCCTTGCAAAGCGCGCGGAAAGGAGGGTCACTCACATCTTCCATCGGTGCGAGTAATAAAGGGAATTCTCCAAGTTCTATGTCTCCAATTTTTGCCAAAGCTGTATGTGTTAAGATGTTGCAAAAATACAAAGTTTTATTATTTAATCATCTAGTTTTTTTTACCTTTCGATATGCGACAAATTTTACTTCTATTTTTAATGATTAGTTCAGGGCTTTTTGCTCAAGAGCAACAGGACTGGGAACTGAAAAAAGACAAAAACGGAATCAAAATATATACGCGCTCCATAGAAGGCAGCAGAATCAAAGAATACAAAGGCGAAATGTTAATTCGCGCCGATATAGAGACGATAACCGAACACCTTGTCGACTACGAATTGATGACAGACTGGAACAAGACTATAGTCGACTATAAGGTAATCGGCCAAAGAGATGGCGGTGACCTAATTTATATGGAAAACAAGGCTCCTTGGCCTGTTGGAAATCGAGATAATGTAGCTATTGTTCATACAGAAATAGATTCTGCGGGATCTGTTTATATGACCATTAAAGGATTAGAGGAAGACCTAGTTCCGGTGAAAAAAAATCTGGTTCGAATGACACAAATCCAAGGCTTTTGGGAAATTAAGGTCTTTGAGGATCAGTGTATTGTCAGGCAACAAATGCACGCAGACCCCTCAGGAAACATTCCCGTTTCTTTTGTCAACAGTTTTATGGCTAGTACAGCTTTCAAGAGTTTTCAGCAACTCAAAAAGACTTGCGAATCCAAGATGGTAAATTGATGAAAAAGTTTAATTGGGCAATATTAGGCTGCGGAAAAATTGCTTCAAAATTCGCTCAAGACCTCAACTTATTAGAACGAGCTACAAAGTATGCCGTGGCATCTAGGTCTTTAGAAAAAGCATCTGATTTCGCAGAAAGGCACAATTTTGAAAGATTTTACGACTCCTATGACAAACTTGTCAAAGACGACAACGTCGATATTGTATATATTGCCACTCCTCATAACCTGCACAAAACACACACGCTCTTAGCTCTTGACAATGGCAAAGCCGTTTTGTGTGAAAAAGCATTTGGTTTAAACGCAATGGAGGTTAAGCAAATGATTCAAAAAGCACGATCTGAGAATCTTTTCCTTATGGAAGCATTTTGGACGCGATTCAAGCCCAAATTTTTAAAAACCCAAGAGATTGTTGACCAAAAAACCTTTGGAGACTTAAAATTTCTTCGTTCTGACTTTCTGTTTAATGGTCCTTACGA
Organism: Flavobacteriaceae bacterium; assembly: GCA_042091275.1. Lineage (GTDB taxonomy): Bacteria > Bacteroidota > Bacteroidia > Flavobacteriales > Flavobacteriaceae > JBELHR01. Next base: position 17,225 of record JBELHR010000019.1, on the reverse strand, counting down.
CCCAAATAATCGGTTGTACAACATAGATTTAGGTGGAGGATCCTTACTCGATATCGGTATTTACCCTGTTTTTATGGCGCTCTCTTTACTGGGACGTCCGGACTCTATTCTCGCTACAGCCCAGTACAGCCCTACGGGATCCGAGCAGAGTATCGCAATGGTATTTAAATATAAAAACGGAGCTTTAGCTAGCCTGAACTCGAGCTTTGAGGCTTGGTCCAAAAACGATACAGAACTCTGTTTTACAGATGCTTCTCTTCGCTTTTCAAGAGACGAAAAAGAGGACATTAAGATTCTACGGGATAAGATTGAACACCAAATTGAAACTCCAAAACTAAAAGGTCTTGGGTATTATCTCGAGGCAGAACACGTTATGGATTGTCTCGAAAATGAACTTTTGGAGAGCCCTATGCTTCCGCTGAATTTCAGCTTGGAACTGATTGAGGTTTTAGATGAAATTCGCAAACAGATCGATGTTGTTTATCCCGCGGATAAACCGAACTAAAGAAAGTAGTAGATACTGACTAATTTATCTATCTTTGCAGCATCTAAAAGATTGAAGATTACCCATGAAGAATATTAGAAACTTTTGCATCATTGCCCATATTGATCACGGAAAATCCACCTTGGCAGATCGCCTATTGGATTATACTAACACCGTAACAGACCGAGAAAAACAAGCTCAGTTACTCGATGACATGGACTTGGAACGCGAAAGAGGTATTACGATCAAATCTCACGCTATCCAAATGGACTATCAGCACAATGGAGAGCCTTTTATTCTGAATCTTATCGATACTCCAGGACACGTGGACTTTTCTTATGAAGTTTCCCGTTCCATAGCAGCTTGCGAAGGTGCCTTGCTGATTGTGGATGCTGCACAGAGTATTCAAGCCCAAACCATTTCGAATTTGTATCTAGCACTAGAAAATGATTTGGAAATAATTCCTGTGCTCAACAAGGTAGATCTCCCGAGCGCAAACCCAGAGGAAGTTACTGACGATATCGTTGAACTTTTAGGATGTGATGCCGAAGATGTTATTCACGCATCGGGTAAAACTGGTTTTGGAGTAGATAAAATCCTAGACGCTATTATCGATAGAATTCCTGCGCCAACAGGAAATCCAGAAGCTCCATTAAAAGCCTTGATATTTGATTCTGTTTATAACTCTTACAGGGGAATTGAGACCTATTTTAGAGTTTTAGACGGCAGTATCAAAAAAGGCCAAAGAATTAAATTCATGGCAACTGAAAACGAATATTTTGCTGACGAAGTAGGTACTTTAAAATTGACTCAGGTAGCCAAAAAAGAAGTTCATACCGGAGATGTAGGATATTTAATTACGGGAATCAAAACCGCCAAAGAAGTTAAAGTTGGAGATACAGTTACCGATGCTCAAAACCCAACAACTGATAGTATAACCGGTTTTGAAGATGTAAAGCCAATGGTTTTTGCTGGTATTTATCCAGTAGATACCGAAGATTTTGAAGAATTGAGAAATTCTATGGAAAAACTGCAACTAAATGATGCGTCCCTTGTGTTTCAACCAGAAAGTTCTGCGGCATTAGGATTCGGATTTAGATGTGGATTCTTGGGAATGCTTCACATGGAAATTATACAAGAACGTCTCGAAAGAGAATTCAACATGACTGTGATCACTACAGTTCCTAACGTTTCTTACCACGCTTTTACAAAGAAAAATGTAGACGAAGCTATAATTGTAAACAACCCTTCAGATCTTCCTGACCCGAGTCGTATGGATCGTGTAGAAGAGCCTTTTATCAAAGCCTCTATTATTACCAAATCGGATTTTGTTGGACCTGTAATGAGCTTGTGTATAGAAAAGAGAGGCCAAATAGTGAATCAGACCTATCTAACTCCGGAGCGAGTAGAACTAAATTTTGAAATGCCTCTGGCAGAAATCGTCTTTGACTTTTACGATAGATTAAAAACAGTTTCTAAAGGATATGCCTCTTTCGATTATCATCCAATTGGAATGAGAGCCTCGAAATTGGTTCGTCTAGATATATTGTTAAACGCACAACCAGTGGATGCACTATCTGCTTTAATCCACACCGACAACGCGTATAATGTCGGTAAGAAAATGTGTGAAAAACTCAAAACTTTAATACCGAGACAACAGTTTGATATTCCTATTCAAGCTGCTATTGGTGCCAAGATAATCTCTAGAGAAACTACAAAAGCACTTCGTAAGGATGTAACAGCGAAATGTTATGGAGGGGATATTTCTCGAAAGAGGAAGCTTCTTGAAAAACAAAAGAAAGGTAAAAAACGTATGCGTCAAGTAGGAAACGTTGAAATACCTCAGGAAGCTTTTATGGCTGTACTGAAATTAAATGATTAGAATTGAAAAAGGCTCCCACATGAGGAGCCTTTTCTAAACTAAACTAAAAACAACTAACATTTATCCTTGCCGTTACCAAGGGCAATTCAAATCCTGTCTGTTACAAATCTACGCCGAGTTTCTCTTTAAAAAAACATGATTCTTACTCTTTTTATATGTTATATTACCTTCGAAAACGATTTCGAAGGTGCTTTACGTTAATTTAACATATAATGCCCGAGGGAATTTCAGCATTCCTTTGTATTTTTGCATAAGTAGATTGAAGACATGAAGCCAGAGTTTGAAAAAATAACCCCAAAATTTGGGTCCTCCGTATTTGTAGAGCAGCATTTGGATAAAAAAGACCAAGGAGTACCCTTTTGGCATTTTCATCCTGAACTAGAATTAGTATATATTGACAATGCTAGAGGAAAGCGACATATCGGGAACCACTTGTCTTACTTTAATAATAGCCAGTTAATTTTAATTGGTGCAAATTTACCTCACAGCGGATTCGCAGATGGTTTCAATTCAGAAGGTAGAGAGACTATTGTGCAATTTAGAGAGGATTTTCTCGGGTCTTCATTTGTCGATGTTCCCGAAAGCGCAGCAATAAAGTTTTTATTTAAAAAAGCGAAGAGTGGAATACTCTTTGGTAGAGAAACCAAAGACAAAATCGGACCCAAAATAGAAAAACTAATTAACCTTCAAGGTTTTGAACGAGTACTTGCTCTTTTGGAGATTCTTAATGACCTTGGTAGTTCAAATGATTACACCCTCTTAAATGTGATTGGTTATAGTTTTGAAGTCAGCTCTGCTGATAATCAAAAGACCACAGAGGTCTACGACTATGTTCGAAAAAACTTTAAAGAGCAGATATATTTAGATCAAGTAGCTTCGCTTGTAAGCATGACCGTTCCCGCATTTTGTAGATATTTCAAAAAAAACACAGGTAAGACCTTTACACAATTTATCAATGAATATCGCCTAGTTCACGCCACTAAGCTCTTATCGGAAAGCACAATAAATATCACGGATGTTTGTCACGAAAGTGGTTTTAATAACTTTTCCCATTTCAACAAGCTGTTTAAAAATTACACTGGCAAAAGTCCACTTAAATATCGAAAAGAAGTGAGGCAATTATTGAGATAAAAAAAGCTAGCCCTTTTGGCCAGCTTTTCTATTATATAGTTAAATTTCTATTCAAACGTTTCTCCACTTTCCTTTTTATAACTGTCAAACGCTTCATCAAATCCATAAGATTAGAATCTTTCGTCTGTTTATAAATCTCATTCAGTCCTAAAATAAGCTCTTTGGCTTCCTTTGAGGCAATAATCTTGTCGTTTCTAGATCTAAATTTTCGAGTTTCAAACTCCAAAGCTCTCTGTTGTAAGGTCATCATGATATAAAATTTTAAATTAAACAATCAAATTAAATCACGATACACTACATTTCTTCTTCATATTCCGACCGCATTAATCAGCGCATCAACATAAGGGATTAGAGGTTTATTTTTAATTTCTTAATTAAATATAGGTAAAAAAATATAACAAATAAAATATTATCGATAAATTTAGCCCTCTTTTTACATATATATGCTAATTAAAAGTCCAAAATCTTATAAATCATGCTAAAAGTTGCCTTCGGAGATAACTATATTTTAGACCTTCCTGAGAAGCACAGGTTCCCCATGGACAAATACGAATTGATTCCGGCTCAACTTCTTTACGAGGGTACGCTGACTAGCTCTAATTTCTTTGTACCAGATTATTGTAAAAAAGAAATAATCTACCTTAGTCACGATAGAAATTTTGTAGACAGGGCGGAAAATAATGAGTTGACAAAGAAAGAACACCGCATACTTGGATTCCCTGCATCAAAAGGACTCTATCCTAGAGAACTGAGCATTACCCAAGGATCCATATCCTCTGCCTTACACGCATTAGAGACAAAGGGTATCGGTATGAATATAGCAGGCGGTACCCATCATGCATTTTATGACCGCGGCGAGGGGTTTTGCCTTTTTAACGATTTTGGAGTAACCGCAAATTACCTATTGCATCGCAAGCTCGTCAGCAAAATTTTAATTGTGGATCTAGATGTTCATCAAGGCAATGGAACGGCAGCTCTATTTCAAGAAAATCCAAATGTCTACACCTTTAGCATGCACGGAAAAAAGAACTATCCCTTTCGCAAGGAAAAATCAGATTTGGATATCGAACTAGAAAACGAATGCGATGACAAAATCTATCTCGATCTACTCGACAAACATTTGAATCGATTAGTATTTCAAGAAAAACCCGACATCATCTTCTATTTGGCAGGAGTAGACGTCTTGGAAACCGACAAATTAGGTCTATTGAGCCTCAGTAGAGAAGGCTGTAAACAAAGAGATGAAAAAGTAATTGGACTCTGTCATTCAAACAATATCCCCATACTCGTTTCTATGGGAGGAGGTTATTCTCCAAGTATTAAGGATATTGTCGAAGCACATTGTAATACGTTTAGAGTCGCAGCAGACCTCTATATCTAATTCTCAGGAAAAGACACCAACACCTCTGCTTCCTCTTTCAAAATATCCCAAGCAAAATCGAGGGCTTCCTTTTGAGAAATAGCTCCAGAACTAACTCTTGGCAAACCGCTATTCACTTGATTAATCAAAGTGATATAAAATGCCGTAAATCCATTTTCATAGTTTTCGACATCGTCGTAAGCTTGAGAGAGTCTTTGAACCATCTTTCCATCCCACTCCTCAAACTTGTTTAAAATGGCGATTAGTTCATCCGAGTTGTCTCCATTATTTTGCCTCTCCTTTAACTTGAGTTGTTTTTGATAAAGAAGGTTTACCATATCGGTCATCTCTGTATAAATAGCTTCAGCGGACTGCATAAAACTCTCAAAAGAGCGGTATTCCTCCTCTGTCATATCGTACATAGGATTGTAATCGATATGTGCATCTTGTGATCTTGCGATACCATTAAAATCTAGTTCTATTCTGTATTTGCCCGGAATGGCTTTGTGTCCACCAAAACTACCTTCAATATAGGCCTTAGGTATACCCGGTAAGGAGAAGTGATTCATATTCCAAACAAATCGGTTCAAGCCTTTTTGCATCGATAATCTCGGGTCTCTACTAGGAGCACCCTCGTAGGAAATATAGGTAGAATCCACAGAAGAACTAAAGCTGTTTACAAGCTCGTCTTTGCTGTTATAGATGTTGATTTTTAATTTCGAGTCTTCGTTTACCTCAGACAAATTATAATACATCACCATACCGCTAGCAGGATTGACTCCTGTAAAGTCTTGCACACCCGAGGGGTTAGCTGCATTCATTTGACTATACCAGTTTGCTAAAATGGAATGTTCTTTGACAAACAAAAAGTCTCCCTTTTGGAAGGGGTATTTTCTCACAAAATCCAAATCATCCAAAATCCAAAAGGACCTTCCTTGGGTAGCGACAATTAAATTGTCATGTGCTACCTTGAGGTCTGTAATAGGTGTATTAGGAAGATTTAAAGTCAATTTAGTCCAACTTCCTCCGCCGTCGAAAGAACAATAAACTCCAGAAAAAGTTCCTGCAAACAATAAATCTTTACGCTTAGAGTCCTCGCGAATCACTCGGGTGTATTCGCCCATCGGAAGATCACTAGAAATATTCTTCCATGTTTTACCATAATTAGAGCTTTTGTATACAGCTGGGCTAAAGTCGTTGAACTTATAGCGAGTGGTAGCGATATAAACCGTTGCAGGATCGTGAGGCGACACCTCTATCGAGTTGACAAGCGTCTCTGGTAATTTTTTAGGGGTGATATTCTTCCAAGTATTGCCGTTGTCTTTTGTGACATAGACCATCCCATCATCACTTCCTGTATAGATTACACCAGCTTCGTGAGGAGATTCCACGATATCGGAAAGAGTACCATAGTTTTCCGCTCCCACAGCCTCATTGGTAAGTGGACCTCCACCTTTTCCTTGTTTGGAATCGTCGTTTGTTGTCAAATCGGGAGAGATAACCTCCCAAGACATCCCTTTATCTCGAGTTCTAAGAACGTATTGCGCTCCGTGATAATACGTATTTTCCTCGTGGACAGACTTTCGAATAGGAGCATTCCAATTATAGAGATACTTCATGTCTCTGGCTGCTAGACCCAAATATAAATTGGGTTCAATCATGATTTGAGTACTCATTTTTGATTTGGTGTTCAAAAGCTCAATCGTTCCCAAATAACTCCCTCCCATAACCTCATCGGGTTGGTCTGGATCAAAAGCCAAAAAGGCACTTTCACCTCCTGCAGAAGCACTCCAATTGGTCTGATCAATACCACCGCTACCCAATCCAATACTCGCTATTTTTACCGAAGAGTTATCTTGTTGTCCTCCGTAGATATTATAAGGAAACAAATTATCCGTATTGATTCTATAGAATTGTGCAGTAGGCATATGATCTATTCTGGACCAAGACTCCCCATAATCAAAACTGACTTCAGAACCTCCATCACTCGTCAAAATCATATTTTCCGACTTTTTAGGATTAATCCACAAATCGTGATAATCTCCATGATTAGAATCTACCTCTTCCCAAGTGGAACCGCCATCTTCAGATCTGTATGCCGAGGCACTCAGAACGTAAAGTACATCCTCATTTAAGGGATCCAATGCTATCTCTATATAATACCAAGCTCGCTGGATCAAACGGTGATCTCCGCTAACTTTAGTCCAATTCAAACCAGCGTCAACAGATTTAAACAGACCGCCGAGTTCATTGTAGGAATCTCCTTCTACCAAGGCAAAAACCAAATTGGAATCTACAGGAGATACCGAGATTGCCATTTTACCTTTCTCCTCTGGTAATCCATTAGTAAGCTCCGTCCATGTTTCTCCTCCATCTTCAGATTTATACAAACCACTTCCAGGTCCGCCAGAGACCACTTGCCAAGGCTTACGGGTATGCTCCCAAAGCGCAGCATATAAGATTTCCGGATTATTTTTATCGATAGAAAGTTCACTAGCACCAGCGTATTCGTTATTGTACAGAACCTTTTTCCAGTTAGCTCCTCCATCTGTACTTTTGTAAACCCCTCTTTCCTCACTAGGTCCGTGCAATGCTCCTTGAGCAGCTACCCATACTGTATTAGGATCGCTGGGATGAACAACGATTCTAGAGATATGTTGGGTTTTTGTTAAGCCCATTTGGGACCAAGTGAGTCCTGCATCGTTAGACTTGTAAACGCCATCTCCATGCGATGTCATTACCCCCCTTGGAGCGTGTTCCCCCATACCTACATAGACAATCTCACTATTAGAATCCGCAACGGCAATCGCCCCCACAGAACCTGTTTTGAAATAACCGTCAGAAATATTGTTCCAATGCTGACCGGCATCGGTAGTTTTCCAAACACCTCCACCAGTTGTACCCATATAATAGGTCATGGGGTCGGTCAATATACCTGTCCCTGCATTTGCCCTCCCTCCTCTAAAGGGACCGATACTTCGGTATTTAAGGGGTTTAAATAAAGAATCTAATTCTTGGGCGTTACCCGTTATCAGCGAAAAAAGGCAAACGAGCAGTAAAAATTTGTAGCGAGTCATATTTGGTGATTTGTTTCTTTAATTTTCTAATTCCATACTATTATTCCACAACGGCCTGAAAAACTAGTTCTCTAAAGCGTTGAGAGGTGGGGTCATTTCCGATATCAAAGGTCTGTTTATAGATAACCCCGATTACTTTTTCTTTTGGATCTGCAAAATAACTGGTATTAAAATAGCCTCCCCAAGTCAAAGTCCCTTCGCTTCCCATTCCTCCTTTTGACAATTCAGCAGCAGAGAGAATTTGAAAGCCTAAACCGTATTCCCATGGTGCAATTCCTTTGAGTTGATTTTCAAAAACTAATTCTGTAGTTTTCTTACCGATGAGTTGAACTCCGGAAGCTCCTTTTCCCCCATTTATAAAAACATAGAGGAACTTTGCATAATCTGAGACTGTACTCGATAAGCCTGCACCTCCCGAAAAGAATGTCTTATCCGCTATATTTGGAAAATTCACATCGTATACATCGGTATTGTAGATTTCCCATTCCTCCTTATTTCTGGTCAATACCGGTACCAATCGATTTTGATAACTGGAAGGAAGCGTAAAATAAGTATCCTCCATTTTAAGTGGATTAAAAATCCTTTCCTTTAAGAACTCGTCGAAGCCTTGTCCCGAAATAACCTCCACGAAATATCCCAAAACATCGAGGCTCAAACTGTAAGTGAATGCTGCACCTGGCTCGTGGTGAAGAGGCTGCATGGCAATCAAATCAATCGTTTCCTTCATATTGGTCTCCGGCGCAAAAATATCGGTGAGACCCGCTTTTTTGTATATGGCTTTCATCTGAATATTACTGTCAATCTCTCCGTATCCTATACCGGAAGTATGAGTCAGTAAGTTGCGAATGGTTATTTGTTTAGTAGCTGGAATACTGGTGTAAGAGCTGTCCTTTGGATTGAAGTCCTTTAAAATTCTCGCATTGGCAAAAGATGGAATATAGGCCGAAATGGGATCGTCTAAAAAGAACTTACCCTCTTCCCATAGCATTAATACCGCCAGAGATGTAACTGCTTTGGTCATAGAGGCAATCCTAAAAATATCGTCGTTTTTGTAAAGTTCTCCTGTTCTAGGGTTTGCCACACCAAAAGCGTTTTCATAAACAACTTGTCCGTTTCTTGTGACTAGGGCAACTGCCCCTGGAATCACCTTATCCTCAACAGCTTGATTGAGCACAGAATCAATCCGAATCAATCTTTCGGTAGACATACCCTCTAAGGCAGATATTTGAGAGGTAGAATCCGTTGTCTTAATACACGAGGTCAGTAAAACAAAAGTTGCAATAAAATAAAATACTTTTTTCATAGTGGAGAGGTATATGATTAAATTTTAATGCATGAAAATACGGAAATATTTCCACACCACTTTTCCTTAAATAGGAATAACATATATTTGAATCTAAAGTCTTAGAAATGTTTCGAAAAAGTTTAATCTTCCTTTTTAGCTGTCTATTATTCGCTTGTGACTCCGAGCAAACTCAGAAGAATCTTATTCAAAATATTTTATGGAATAGTCAGGAACCTGCAATAAAGGAAGTACTTAATAACCTAGAAGCTCATGAGGTTCAAATTCTCTACACAAAAATTGACCGAAATACTGCAGGAGTCCCAAGTTTTGAGAGATTTGGTTTTCAAGACAATCCAAACCAATACTTTTACCCTGCTAGTACGGTAAAGATGACTGTTGCAATACTCGCTCTTCAAAAAATTAGAAAGCTACAATCGGAAGGTCTAAAAATAAGTTCTGAAAGCCCAATGCAATTAACTTTCGAGGATGGTAGAATTCAGAGTCAAGACTCAACTCACCCTAGCAATGAACTGACTATTTCTCATCTGATAAAAAAGATATTCTTGGTTAGTGACAATCAAGCCTACAATTATTTGTTTGACTTTGTGGGTCGAGATTATGCAAATGAGGTTATTCACAATATCGGGATCCCTGACTTTCAACTCTCCCATAAGTTTAGTGGGGCAAGCACTTCAGAATTGAGTCCGAGCTTTGTTTTTTTCAACTCAAAAGGAGAAATTATTTACAGTCAAAAACCTTTAGTCCCCGAGCAAAAAGTTCAAAACAGTGGTTTGTCAGGTACACTCAAAGGGAAAGGCTATGTCCATCAAGGTGAAGTGATTTCTAAAGGAATGGACTTTTCTAAAAAAAACTACGTCTCCGTTCAAGCTTTGAATCAAATTCTAGAGCGCATTATTTTTCCAGAAGTTTTTAGCACAAAAGAACAGTTTCAACTGACGCCCGAAGACTATGACTTTCTCAGATATTGGATGAGTAGATATCCCACAGAAGTAGAGAGTCCTTATTACGATAGAAACACCTATTTCGACAGCTACTGCAAGTTTTTTATCTACGGAGACACAGAAGGTATCATGAATGATGAGATACGAATTTTTAACAAGGTCGGCTCGGCTTATGGCACAACGACCGATGTGGCTTATATTAGAGATAACGCTGGAATAGAATTTTTATTGACTGCCACAATTCTTACAAATTCAAATGAAATCTTCAACGACAATCAATATGAAATTGATGCCTTGGGAATTCCTTTTTTAGCTGCAGTGGGAAGAGAGATCTACCGACTTGAAAAAAACAGGCTTGGAGTATTCCCAAATAGATAGAACTTTAACAAAGCGATAATTCTCATAGATTTTCCAAAAGTGAAGAATTATCTGTAAATTAGTGTTTTAAACTATCCCCCACTACTTTTTGCCATCAAACCTTTAAGGCTCATTTACAGTCCTTTTAAAGACTGATGTTTGTCGGAATTCAGCCGACATAAAATACCTCACTATCGAAATTCATTCATTTTAATCAATCATGAAAAAAATTTTATTATTCTTTTTAGTGCTTCCCTTTTTTGGGTTTTCGCAAGATTTGTACTGGTATGACGTCTTCTTTGAGTTAGAGCCAGGAAACGCAGATGAAGTTACCACTTTAGTGGATAGCTATTATTCCTCAATAGATATCCCTGACGATGTATCTGTTTCTTTCTCGCGGATACCCATGAGAGGTGAGGGATCAAATGCAACTCATCTGTTAAGTATGTTTAGTGCATCATCCGAATCACTTGCTAATTTTAGAAATTCTCTCAAAGGAGATAATTGGGATTTGTATATCTCAGGAATGACAGGAAAAGTTAAGGGAGTCAGAACAGAGGCAGGGAATGTCTTGAGTCATGTTAATCTCGACAAAATAGGTCCAATTGGACAAGCATGGATGTTCAAAGTTCATGCAAAAGATACCGGAAAATTCGTCGAAGCCTTTTCAGAGCTTATGAAAACATTTGAACCAAATGGACTTGCCGCAACCGGGCAACTAACTCATGGCGCAAATAACGGGGAAAGTATGTTTATTTATGCCACATCATCAAATTTAAATGAAGCCCTTGCTAGTAAACCAAAAAATAAAAAAGAAGCCAAAGCCTTGCAAGATTTTTTTGAGGAAATAGCTTTCGCAGAGTTTTCGCAAACAAACACTAGAGTAGAAATAAGTAAATATTAAAATAGAATTTTGATACTTAAGACCCTAGCGCAGGGTTTGGTGTTTCAAGGATAAAAATAAAAAGGAGGTCAAAAATGACCTCCTTTTTTATAAAGCTCCCCCTCTTGGGCTCGAACCAAGGACCCTCTGATTAACAGTCAGATGCTCTAACCAACTGAGCTAAGGAGGAATTTGCTTCGGCAGTGCCGTTTAGCGAGTGCAAATATAAAATAAATTCAATGTTAGGCAAACAAAAAAATATAAAATAGCACTCAATTTCTAAGGTGATCTTTCTTTCGCGGAATGACTAATAATTCCTTTTGTCTACCTCCCACATAATGAAAGCCTTTTTCTCCATAAAAGCCTGCTTCTTCGAGCATTATTCTAATATCCCTGTTCCACTCTTCCAAAAAAACGGTTGTATTGAGTTCAATTGCATATACCGTATTATAATAAAGTGGATAGTCTCCAGTCCCGCTAACGCCACCTTGAGAGTCCCACATTCCAATAGTAGGTCCAGAAGAATGACCATAGGAACCCAAAGGATGGGTGTATATAGAAGGTCTTAAGCCTTCCTTTTTTGCCTGATCTAAAGATTGGAGCAATATCTCATTTCCGCTTTGACCTAGCTTAAAATTGGAAGTCAAAATATCTTGCAGTCTATTTCCCTTTTCAAGGGCATCCACTAAAAACTGCGGTGCCTCATTCTCCCCTGGTTTCAAAACATAAGCTAATTCTTGACAGTCCGTATTTAAACGCAAATAGGTAATTCCAAAATCGCAATGCAATAAATCTCCTGCTAGGATAATGTTATTTTCAGGTCTATCCGAGAAGGAATATAAGTGATCTCCTCCCTGATCTTTAGTCCTTTGAATATCAACTGTAGGATGAAACCAAGTTTTTAGACCCAATTCCGTGACTTTGTCTCGCATCCACCATTCCAAATCGGAGGTTGTAGTTATTCCGGGAACCACCACAGACTCCGAAAATGCCTCTGCAATAATACCGTGCGTTATTTCTGCTAAATTTGCATAGATCTCCATCTCCCTGTCCGTTCTAGTCTCTATCCAAGAAGTGGCAAGTGGCTGGGCAGAAACCAACCTAGACTCAAAACGTTTTGGTAAGTAGGAAATGAGTTCCTCATAATCTGTGTGATCCAAGCCATCTGCGATATTAAAGTCTTTAGAAGTATTGATTCCAATCTTTTTTGGATTGTATTGCTCTATAACTTCTACCAGTCTAAGCCACTGATTTGGCTGTTTATTTTTGTCCCAAGAGGATTTAATTTGCTTTCCGAAGTCGTAGGGGGCAATTGCCAATTTCTCTATTTTATTGTTTTTTTTATCTCGGTAGAATACAATCATGGTTCTCCTTCGAGCATTTAGCCAAGTTGAGGGGAGCATGGTTTTTAGTACTGGGTCTTCGTTGTATTCACGAGAGATTAAAATCCACATATCCATTTGGCTGTTATCCATCAGTTCTGGCAATAAGGTTTCTAGACGTTCCTCTAGAATCTCATCAATTAGCTCCGCCCGTTCTCGTTGACTTAAAATCTCTTGAGAGTGGATTAAATTGACAAAAAGAAGGGCGACTAGGGTTAAGAAATATCTCATTTTTGTGTTTTTCCGTTTAAAATAAAGCTATTTTTTTCGTAAATTGAAGTAAAATCAAATGAAATGAATAACTTAAAATCTCTACTACTTTGCACCTTCCTCGTTTTTTGTACTAATTTTTTTGGTCAAGAAGCCGATTCAAAGCAAGGTGATCTAGCGAATCAAATTCAGAACCCTATTGCGGATTTGGTCTCCATTCCCTTTCAAAACAATATTGATTTTTACGATGGATTCAGTAGGAATACCTTAAATATCCAGCCGGTTACCCCCTTTACTGTAGAAGATAAATTTAATATTATCGTCAGAACCATTATTCCCATATCTTCAAATCCAATAACAAATACCACCGGATTAGGAAACGTTACTTTATCTGCCTTTTTTACTCCTGCAAAACCGGGGAAGATAATTTGGGGACTTGGACCCGCACTTCAATTCGGCACCAATGAAAAGTACGGTTTTCAAAGAACTAGCTTGGCCCCATCAGCAGTAGCCTTATACCAAAAAAACGGATGGACATTTGGCGGTTTGATGCAGAACTTTTTTGGCTTAGGGAACGATGCCTCAAAACCGGAAGTAAACCTCTTTTATATGCAAATCTTTGTGACTAAAAATTTAGCAAATGGCTGGTATGTAAACAGTGCTCCGATTATAACAAACGATTGGAAACTGGATGAGGGATTAGTTCTACCTATTGGAGCTGGATTTGGGAAATTGATGAAACTCGGAAAACTTCCGGTAAACGCACAAATAGGCTATTACAGTTTTATCAAACACCCTGCTAACGCTAAAGGTCAACTCAGAATTCAAGCCACCTTTATACTTCCAAAATTCTATTAGATTATGGGGAAAACGAAATATTTTATTTGCTTTATGCTTTTTATTCTATTTTCGTGTTCCGACAAAAATATGGATCCAGACTGTGTTTGCTATGATGTCTATGCGCCGGTGTGCACCTTCGACAATATCGAATTTGACAACGATTGCTTAGCAGAATGCGATGGTTATTCTAGCAGTGAATACGTCAGTGGAGCCTGTGAAATGGATTTAGACTTTTATTAAAATTATGGATACAGAAAAAACACAAATTCAGCATTTCGAAAACGGTAGAATCGTAGTATCGAATGCAGAGCAAATAACGATTTTTGATTCTCAAGGAAATGAACTTCCAAGTAGAAAAAAGTTTACCCTATGTGGTTGTGGAAAGAGTGAAGGAAAGCCTTTTTGCGACGGAGCGCACAATAGAAACTGACAATGTAAAACGACATGGGGACGAAAAATTTTAATTTCAAAAAGAAAAAGTGGCTTTTTGGAATAATTATCGCAGTCTTTTTAATCCAGGCCCTGGTGATCTATTTAAACTTCTGGGTCAATAATAACATTTTAGATATACTGAACGAAAATCCGAATCGAAGTTACGATATCGAATTTAGTGAAGTTACCTTTTCTATTTGGAGTCGATCTATCCTGGTAGAGGATCTGTCCATAACAAATAACCAAAATGCAGACCAATACGGATCTACATTGAGTGGAAGTATAGAAGAAGTTCAGATTAAGTATATAAGTATTTTTGATCTCTTGATCAATAAAAAAATAATTACAGGCAAAGTAAAAGTCCTAAACCCCAAACTGCATATACTATCGAGAAACGAGAACCAGCGAGCGGCAGAAAACTCTAAATCCTTAAATCGATTTTGGTCCAACTTCTACAGCAGTGTCCAACTATCCAATGTAGAACTCATCAATGGGGATGTCACCATAGAGAGAGCGTCTATGGGAAAAACGACTTTTAAATCTGAAAATATTAATGTCGCCATAACGGATGTCGAATTAGACTCTTTAAAATCCACAAACCCTTTACCCTTTGCCTATTCCTCCATCCGTCTGAATATTGGAAAAACCTATTCAGAACTAGGAGACCTCTATCTGACCGAAGTAGATTCTTTCGCGGCAACAGACAACAATCTTTATATTAAAAATATTGTTCTCAAACCAAATATGAGTAAGAAAGAATTCTTAAAAAATATAAAGGTCGAGCAAGACTATATAACGTCTACCATCCAATCCGTACATATGGACAATACCTTTTGGGGATTTTACAAAGACTCTCTTATGGTAAAATCTAAACAATTGGCAATTGATTCCTTGGACATAACTTTTTACAGAGACAAAAGCCCTCCTGACAACCTAAAGAAAAAAATGCTCTATAACCAACTGATTCGAAATCTGTCCTTTTTTTTGGCTATTGATAATTTCGAAATTACAAATAGCAGAATATGTGTAGAGGAAAAAGGTATAGATAAAGTAGAAACTGGTAAAATAACGTTTGAAAATGTTAGAGCAAAGGGCTCTCATTTGAGTAATTTAAATTATCAACAGGACTCTATTCCGGTAAAATTAAATTTTAGATCTGACTTTTTGGGGGATGCTCCTCTCGAAGCTAATTTATCCTTTGATGTCAAAGATCTAGAAGATGAATATTATTTAAACGGAACCCTCAAAAATTTTGATATTTCTTCTATGGATTCTTTTATCGAACCCAATTTTAACATTAGAGCGGAAGGAGAGATAAATTATTTAGACTTTAGGATTCACGGAGCAGATTACGATGCAAGTGCGAGAATTAAAGTGGATTATGAAGATTTAAAGATTCAAGTCTTGAACAAAAAAACCAAACGCAAGAAGTTACTGACCTCAGCAGTTGGAAATTTACTTTTAGACAAGAACAAAACGGAGAAAGAGAGTGAATATGTCGAGGTATACGGGAAGCGAAATACTCAAAAATCCATTTACAATCAAATGGTAAAAATGATTTTGGATGGTCTCAAAAAATCCATGATGATCTAAAGAAAAAAAGAGGAGACCAAAGCCTCCTCCTAATTTAGGGCAGGAATCTTCTTATTCCGTATCCGGAAGTCCCATCATCCCTTTTCTCGGAGCCCAAGACGAATGCATTATTTTCCAACCTTGATCTGTAGAAACCCAAACAGAGGAGCCTCTAGTTGCATAAACCACTTCTTGTGGATTATCTTCTGTGACGTAAGCACCATCTGCTTGAAAAGTAATCACAGCAGTCTTCATATTTGGAGAAAAATTTAAATCCATCTCACTCAAATTAAAAGAACTCCAAGTAATCGGTGTTTCCTCAGAAACATTTTCAGAAGTGAATTCGTAAAAAGGATTTAAATTGGAATCCCCAGTAGTAACCGTTATATCTTCGTGCTCATAGGCGCTGTAAGCCTCGGCATCCTGACCCATAATAGCATCTTGCATTTCCATTTGATTCTTTATCAATTGTTCTGAAATAGATTCAATTTGTGTCTTTGCCCAATATTTTTGAGCATTTTGCATATAAGGTGAAGCGAAAGTCCCAAAATCTATGGCCTTTAATTGCATATCTAATGCCTCGGAATATCGGTCCTCCATAGCTAAAATCTCAGCTTCTGAATCGTAAGCGTTCGGTCCTTTGTGTTCTGCTTGAGCTCTTTGCACAAAAGCAATAGCTTGATCCATATTAGGATCTCCTAAAGCACCATTCATATGACCATAAGCCATCATATTATAGGAGGATGCTGCTTGATCTGGAAATTTAGTCGCAAAGGATTCAAACGTTGAAAAATCAGACGGACTAGTTCCTAGATAGTTAACTAGTGGACTTGAACGATTGTCCCGTATACCTATCGCACTAATGGAATCTCTGGCTTCATTTGGAGCATTTAGATAATCATACCAAGCCATTTCTTCTTTGGATAACTTGGATCGATTAATCTCTTTCAACTTACTTGAACGGCTACCCCAATTTTCATTGGAGCTACTTATTGCGGCTAAGACAAGCTTTGCCGAGCCACATTTAGGGTCAATTTCGAGTGCTGCATTTGCAGAGCCATAGGCTATTAGATACTCCAAGTTTGCTAAATGACCAATTGCTAAATCTACAATTCCTCTTGCTGATTTTTTGCAAGACGTTTTCTGTACCCACTGGGAATTGGCTGACAAGCAAATACTGAGCATTGCCAAAAAAATAATTTTTTTCATAATTGATTAGAAGAATAAATTTTGATAACTGAG
Organism: Flavobacteriaceae bacterium; assembly: GCA_042091275.1. Classification (GTDB taxonomy): domain Bacteria; phylum Bacteroidota; class Bacteroidia; order Flavobacteriales; family Flavobacteriaceae; genus JBELHR01. The sequence goes on along the minus strand of JBELHR010000019.1, from coordinate 126 downwards.
GTATGTTAAGTCGGTCGATTACCGACAAATCATCAGTCTCTGTAAGGACTGTAAATGAGCCTTCGAAGGTTTGATGGCGATAAATAGTGTGGGATAGAATAAAACACTAATTTACAGATTATTATT
>JBELHR010000053.1:0-6895 GCA_042091275.1 Flavobacteriaceae bacterium | reverse complement strand
CTCCGACATTTATCCCTCTTAATATTGCAATTTTTTTGTTCATAATTCGAGTTTCGTTCAAATTACCGCCAACGTTCTGGAATATGGCCCGTTGTTTTTGGCTAATGGGTTATATTCCTTGTTATGTTCAGTTCTATTTTTTGGTATAGGTTTCTTCCTTTATTTGATTAATTTCTTTCCAATTATTTAGGAATTCAGGATATTTTGTAAATATGTTATTATCGCTATATACCTTCGATTCTGCTCCTTTTATAAAAGCGGCATCCAAATTATTTTGACTTAAGATATTGATGTCTTTTTCAAATATGTTTAGATCTGTTGTCCTCCAATAGTTCGGGTCATATGGGAAATATTCATGGTAGAAAAAATCTGAAAGCGAGGTTTGCCTCTTTATATTATCATAAGCCTTCGGTATTATATTAGAAAAGCTGAGAATTGCTTTAGTAGAGATAGCAGAATCGCTTGTAAAAGTATTGCTATTAGATTTAATTTGGATAGGATAGTCTACATTGTCAATTGCCAAGTATTTTTTGGAAATGGTAATGCTTTTGATTTTTTCAAAATGGAAACTACTCTCGTCTTTTACTAGAGAATAGTCCTCTTTTTTAACCCATAACTTACCAAAGGCCTTATTGAAGTCTCTGGTTTTTAACTCAATGGTTTTGTCGGTTTTGTATTCGATGACATAGCAATATTCGCCGTCTATAATTTCCTCCTCTAAAAAATGAAAGTCGTATTTCTGCTGCTTTTTGCCCAATGGATGTAGCCTCGAGAATATACGATTTGCTTCCATTAAATTGCGGCCAAATCTAACGTGCGTTGTTTGAATATAACCTAATTTCTTGTCTTTTGTGGAGATTAAACTTTTGATTAATTCCGATTCTTCAATGCGGCGAACTTTTTGTGGAATAAGAAGTTCAACATCAAAAATCTCATAGGAGCCCATGTGGTCGTTCATCATAATCAAACCATCTGTCTCTAAGTAACTTTGAGGATTTTGTTTTAAAGATGCAATTTGCTTGAGATTCATTTCTGACCAATAACTACCTCGAATTTTTTGGGACTCGAGAAACCTCTTCTTTGCATTTTTTAATACTTGTTTTTCAGTTGGGGTCTTTTTATTAAAAGAAATACTGACTTCCTCCAGCATGTTTTCTTCGTATGTAAGCTCGACAGATGATTTTAGTGATGAAATTGAGATGCATTTATTCTGATAGGAGATATGAGATATACATATGGAGTCTTGAATTGTGAATCTTTTGGAGTTAATTTTAATATTCCCCAAATCATCACTAAATCCAAAATTAGAGGTCTTCGCGCTCACATATGCACCTTGAATAGGGTTTTTAGTATCTACATCTATGATTTGTACGTTCTTTTGTTGGCAATAGGCAAAAGAGAGAGCAAAGATTAAAAGGGGGGATAGTATTTTATTTTTCATTGAGGATTTATTGAACATAACGTCACGGCTAATCGTTGTGCGGAGGGAAGGAAGCTTTTCGTTTCCGTCTGCGCACGAAGCTAAAGCTTATTGTTTTGCTTTTTCTTTTTTTGTTCCAAAGCTAAATCCATAAGATTTAGCGACTTTATAAATTTACACAGACCTTTCGATTTTGCCCTAAAGTCTGCATTACGTTTTGTTAGGCATAGTTATTTATCGGTTATATGGGTATTCGTTTATCCAATTAAAACCCCTAGAGGTAAGTCTAAAGTCCTTTTTATCTAGTCGCTTAGTTTCAGAGAAAATAGTGTCGTTTCGAAAAACACCTCTGATGCTTAAAGTCGAATCCGTTTTTTGATAATCCAACATGTAGACTTTAGTTGAATCGTTAAATTCTGTAAGTTTAATTTGCCTTTTTAGGGTATCTATCTCTGAGTTAAGTCCATATCTTGCTTTATTCATTCTTGAAAATTGAATGGTATTCGGGTACTCAACGAAAATATATCTCCATCTTTTCTCGTCCGTTAATAGTGGTTGAATAGTGTCTTTATTGCTAACAAAGTTTGTGACTTCATAAAGACCATACAATTCAGGTTTATTTTGCCTAGACTTGTAAAGGTTATTTGTATAATCTATTGAATTGAATAAAATTAACGCAACAAAAGTCCATTTTAAAATATTGGCTCCCATTTTCCATTTCTGTGATTCAAATGGGGTAATAGAATCTAATCTATTCGTCGCTTTGTTATGAATTATAAGGTTTAGCAGTCTTTTTAAATCTGGTGAAATGATTATAATTGCGATTAATAGGAGCTGGGATGAAAACAGTTTTACAGGTACATCATAAAAGAAATTTATGGCAACTATGTTTGCCGTAACAGGGATTAATATTAGTCCACCTAACAACCTTGTTTTTTTATGAAAAAGTAAAATACCACCAATAAATTCGGATAGCCCCATAAATAAGTTATACCCTTTAGAGTATCCAAGAAAAGTCCAGGCCAATCCCATTGGTGAAGATTCTCCAAATGGTTGAAGTATTCTCCAAAAAGCAATTTCCCCGAACTGTAGTGGCATTATTTTAAAAAGGCCGTAAGAAATCATAATACATCCCAAATAGTATCTTGAAAAAGCTAAAAACCAATAATTTAGTTTTTCATAGTTTCTGTTCTTTTTAGCGAGAATCGACCACGTAATGGTTCCAAAAACTGCAATTGCGAAAAGGAAAAATAGTAAAACGTAGTCGTATGTTTTATCCCCACTACCGTTTTGAAATATTGTGATAGGTTTATCAAGATTTAGAATTCTTACACCAATCCATGGAATAATTTTCTGATAAATTCCGAATACGGCTTTTTCGACGAATTCTAATTTCGGGATAACATTGAAGGGAAATGGTATTGTTATCAGTCCAACGAAAAGGACTAAAAATCTCAATAAATATTTATTTCTTGTTACCATTTTTTTATAATTATTCCTAAGGTATCGGCGATGTCTGGCGGATTTGACGATAGCCAATCTGACATGATCATCGCATGTTAGCCTTTCGTCATTCTACTTTAAGTTTGTCATCGTATTTTAGATTTGAACATTTCTATCACAACACATTTGTTTTAATAAATCATTCTAAACCCTCTTTTGTTCTAATGAGTCTAATGAGAGTACTGTTTCTGTTATCTCATTTGCCGCTTGGTGTTTTGTCGTAAATAAACATATTAAATCCATCATAAAATTCCATTTATAAGAAATTTCAACTTCCGTTCGTCTGTTTCCTAAATCTTTAAAATGATAATTCCATTCCCAGCTACCAATTTTCAATTTCGTTATTGGATCGTGCCCTTTGGTAGTGAAGGTTAATTTTGAATTAATTTCATTATTTACTAATACCACTTGAGGAATATATCCTTTTGTATCAATTGATGCTTTTTTGAATCTTTCAGAATTATATCTTTCCTTTAGATTTTCGTAAATGACGTCAATTTCTCTATTGAATTCAAGTGTTGTGCTAATTTTTCCCATAGTTTTATTTTTTAACTTTATATAAAAGTAACTCCTCATTACCATCTGGTAGTCTCGATGTACCTTCTATTTTTAATCCTAATTTTTCTAAGAGTCTTTGAGAAGAAATGTTAGCTTTGGACGTAATAGCTTTAACTTCTTCTATTTCAAATTCTTCAAACGCTGCTTTCATTAATCTATGAGATGACTCATAAGCATAACCCAATTTTTCGTATTGTGGTAAAAGACCAAATCCAATATCAACACCATCTATTCCATCTCTATTATAAAGCCCACAGGTCCCAATTTTCTCTCCACCTGTCTTTGTAATTAACGAATAACTTGAATATCCATCAGTCCGTAATTGTGGAAGCATTTTAGTCCGAATATATTTTTCAGCATCCTCAATTGAATTAATATTTCTATCTCCCACATATTTGATAAACTTAGAAGTACTCATTAATTGATAAATTAAATCAGCATCTTGTTCTAAAGTTGGTCTTAGATAAAGCCTATTTGTTACAAATTCTTTATACATTTTTGTTTAATTGGCTACAACTGTCTCGGCTATGATTTCGTTGTAGAATCATCCGCAGGAATATTCCACTCAGAAATCAGCCGTTGATTAATACTTTTATTTTGGTGTGTCACAAAACCACAATGAATTATAGCCATTGTTGGCAATAGTTATTTTATGAGTTTAATAATTATTGGATAAGATTTGGAAATATTGCCTTTTCTTGATTGAATTGCATAAAAGATTGGTAGTATAATATTTGTAGCACATAAAGCTGTAATAATAACAAAGACAACCTTATAATTTGAGAAATGCATTAATTTAAAAATCACCAATATAGTCCATAAAAAAAAGCTAATGATTGACCACGTGATTTGATAATTCAAGGTGTTAGCTCCAATTTTCTTAAACCCTTTTATACTGTCTTTTTTATTAATCCACATTACCAAAGGAATAATTATATTTCCCAGAGGAATCACCACAAAGGTTAAAACCGCTAAATGGAAAATAGTGAGGTAGGTTTTATCCTCATATTTTTGGTTCTGAAAGAGATCTTCTGACTTCACCTCAAGAGCCTCACAAATTAAATGTAGAGTTTTACCTCTCGGTTCATTTTCGTTATTTTCAATTCTTTGAATAGTTCTTAGATTTATTTTTGCTGATTCTGCTAATTCCTCTTGAGAAAGACCTTTTTGTTTTCTTTTTTGTTTGATTTTGTTTCCAATTTCACTCATGTTCATTTGTTATTATGTATCACAAAACTATCCTTTAGATATCCTTTTTAGTAGCGGCTTACCTACGTCATTTTTATGACATTTCCTTTGATTGTTGTTTTTTGAACTCCGAATTATTGCTAAAGTTTTGGAATATGGCCCGCTGTTTTTGGCTAATGGGGTATATTCCTTGTTGTCACTAGTTTATTTTTATTCGTCGTTTTTATCAGGCATCTTAATTGGAAGTGTATAATATATTCTAACAGGATTTCCGTCTTGCATGGCGGGAGTCCAATTGGGCATATCGACAACAGCCTGTACTGCCCAGTAATTAACTAATGGATCATTTGTCCCACTTAACATTTCTACATTTGCCACTGATCCATCTGGCTCTATTGAAAACTTAACTATTACTTTTTGATTAAATGCGGTATAGGGGATATCATTTTTTAGAATTTCACTAACCAGATATTTGCGTATCCCTTTTTGCCCACCAGGAAAGGTCGGTTTTATTTCTAATTCGTACCATGGAACTTTATTTCCATTTTCATCCCAGCATTCACCGTTTAATAATTTTCCTCCTACCTTGCCTTTGTAAAGATCCTCTCTTTTTTTAGCTCCATTTTTCCAGTAGGAGATAAGAACGTAGTTTTTTTTATTTTCTTTTGAAGGGAATCTTTCATATCGTTTTGATCCATCTTTATAATATCTGACGAAGGAAATCTCCTTTTGTTTCTTAGAATTATATTTTTCAAAAGTAGTTTCCCTGCTAAGGGTTCCATCTACCAAGTAAGTGGTTTCAATAGTCCACTTTGGATTTAAAGAATCCTTTTCTGTAAGTTTAAAGAACTTTGCTTCAATTTTGGGAACTACTTTATTTTCGCAGTTTACGTATAGGGTATCCTGACCATAGGTTTCCCAATAGAGAGAAAGGACCAGTAATAGGAGTAGTTTTTTCATTTATAATTTTTTTAGGGTAGGTTTAAATAGTGACAACGTTTTGGAATATGGCCCGTTATTTTTGGTTAATGGGTTATATTCCTTGATCTGCGTTAGTATTTTATTTTCAAAACTTTTTATCAAATGATTTTCCATTAAACTTATAAACTCCACCATCTGTCATTCCAAAAAGTAAATTGTCATTATTATCATTATAGATATTCAAAATCATTTGTGATTTAAGCTGGTTATCAATAGTGTAGTTTGTCAGCGTTTTGCCGTCATATTTCCAAGCTCCTGAATCTCTATCTCCAAACCAAATATTTCCTTGACTATCCTCTGCAATGGCAAAAACAGCTTGTAGTCCTGTGTTTTTAGCAAACTGCTTACTTTGGGCGTTCGCTTCAAACTCATTCATTGGGATTAATTTTCCTTGCTCTTTGGAGAAGTTAATGATTGATTTTCCACTTTTAAGCATAACGCCAATTCCATTATTTCCAATCCAAAGTCTGCCTTGGGAATCTTCAAGAATACTTCTTACGTGCATTTTTTCAGAGTCCTCTGTAAGTCTTAGTGTTTCATCATTGATTGTTGTAAACTCATTGCCGTTGTAGCCAAATACACCCGCATAAGTTCCAAACCAAAGCATATTATTCTTTCCTTTTGAAATACTTGTTACAGCATATGTGCTTCCAGAAGTTATATTTTTGGGGATAGGAAATGGTAAATAATTTAATCTTTGTCCATTGAATTTATAAACGCCTTGTCTTGTTCCAGCATCAAACCATAAGTCAACATCTATTTTCGTCCATTCACTCTCCGAATTTCCACTTACAGTATGTTTCTGAACAGTTTTACCTTCGTAACTACTCACACCATTTCCAGTTCCAAACCAAATAGTACCGTTCTCGTCTTCCTGAATTAAACGAATTTGATTGTCAGCTAATCCTTCATTGGTTGTAAAGTATTTAAATGATTTACCATTATAGAGGCTTACACCTTCATTGTGACTTCCAAGCCAATAATTGCCTTTGCTATCTTGGAGGATTGCACGTATTCCCGAGGTAAACTTTAAGGTGTCAGTTTGCGAATTATTTACCAATACTGGTTGAATTACTTCTTTTTCAGTTGATTTGTTATCTACACAAGAAAAGTTTAAAGTCAATATGAGTATTAGGTAAATCAATTTTGCTTTTTTTTTCATTTATGTTTTTCTATGACGCACAACGTTTTGGAATATGGCCCGTCGTTTTTGGCTAATGGGGTTCCTTGTTGTAATCAGTTTAT
>JBELHR010000018.1:33492-40728 GCA_042091275.1 Flavobacteriaceae bacterium | reverse complement strand
AAATTGAAACCATTGACTTACCTTCTCGAAAACGAATATTTAAGCGTTAACATACTCCACAAGGGGTTAGAAATATCTAGTATAAAGTCTAAAAAAACCAATCTAGAATACATGTGGAGCGCAGATCCAAATGTTTGGGGAAGCCACGCCCCTATCCTATTTCCTGCAATTGGTTCCTTCAAAAACAATACCTGTACAATTGATGGAGCGTCATACGAAATCCCAAAACACGGCTTCGTAAGAAATAATGAAGACTTTAAAGTGATAGAAAAAGATGATACTAATTTGGTACTATCCCTCAGGGATTCAGAAGTAACCATGAAAATGTATCCCTTTAACTTTAAACTGACCATAAGTTTTAGTCTAATTGGTCAAGAATTAAAGGTAAATCACAAAGTAGAAAATACAGGAACTAAAAATTTACCCTTTTCTCTAGGCGGTCATCCAGGATTTGCTTGTCCTTTGCACGATAATGAAGAATATAACGATTACTACCTCGAGTTTGAAGAGCAGGAGACAGCAAGTACAACTCTACTTTCTCACAATGGTTTGATTACCGACCAAAGCAAACCCATACTTGTAAAAAGTAGAAAGCTGAGGCTGCACGACCACCTCTTTGATGAGGATGCCCTCATCTTTAAAAGCTTAAAGTCAAATAGCGTTAGTCTCAAAAGCAGTCTTTCAAACCAAGAACTTCGCGTAAAGTTCAGCGATTTTGATTACCTAGGTATTTGGGCAAAACCCAAAGCAAACTTTGTTTGTATTGAGCCTTGGATAGGTATAGCGGACCACGAGAATACTGACGGGGATTTCTTAAAAAAGGAAGGTTCTAAATTATTGGAATCCGGAAAGGATTTCAGTGCCAGTTATAGCATAGAAGTTCTAGAAGACTAAGCTCAATTATTAAAGTCGTAAATTAGTATAAATGCAAATTACTATTTTATGACTTCGCCTGAAACTGAAAAATTCAACAAACTTGTAGATTTACTAATTCGACTTGGTTTTCTATTTCTTATTCTATCGTGGTGTTTTCAAATACTAACCCCTTTTACCAACGTGATTTTATGGGGAATAATCTTAGCAATGGCTTTGTTTCCAATTCACAATAAACTCAGCGCTAGACTCAAAAACAACAATAAACTGGCTTCTACAATTATCGTTCTTGTGAGTCTAACAGCGATACTAGTACCGACCTATTTCCTATTGAATCAGACCGTATCAAGTCTCAGCACACTTGTTGAAGATTTTCAATCGGGATTACTCAAAATACCCAAACCTTCCAAGGACATCTCCCAGTGGCCGTTAATTGGGGATAGTCTCTATTCCCTGTGGCAAGAAGTTGCCGAAAATATCGAAACCTTCTTTGGAAAACACAAGGATCAATTCATGTCATTTGGTCAAACCATTCTGGAAGGAATCAAAAATATTGGAGGGAGTTATATCACTTTGATCTTATCGATTATAATATCGGGAGCTCTTCTATCCAGCACCTATGCGCAGGATCTGGGAAAGCGATTTTTCAATCGTCTTTTAGGCAAACAAGGAGATGATTTTATTATTCTTATGTCTTCAACGGTAGGAAATGTGGTTAAAGGAGTGATTGGAGTCGCCATAATCCAATCAATTCTGATCGGTATTGGTCTTTTTTTGTTCGGTGTACCATATGCCGGAGTTTGGACTCTTTTGGCCCTTGTTATGGCGATTCTACAGCTACCTGTGTTACCTGTAATCATTGGAGTAATTTTATGGCTATTTGACGAATTAAATACGTTTCCCGCAATAATTGGTACCATCTATTTTATTGGAGCAGCTCTGTCAGATACACCGATGAAAGCTATGTTTTTGGGAAAAGGAGCTTCCGTACCGATGCTTGTGATTTTTCTTGGGGTTATTGGAGGATTTATGTCCTCGGGCTTTCTTGGACTTTTTACAGGAGCAATTATTATTTCCATCGGGTATACGCTATTCATAAACTGGCTCGAGGTGAAATAAGTATTATATCTTCAAAACATTAAATAAAAAACCTGTTTCGTTTGAAACAGGTTTTTTATTTTTAAGCTTGCGCATTTTGAGGAGCCCAATGCACACAGAGCATGCCAGGTGATGCTTTCTGTGGATTCGCACAAGAGGTCTCTTCATACCTCGCACATGTTGTACAGTTTGGATTGTCTTTCAAGGAAACTTTCATTTCAAAACTATCACATGTGTAGCCTTCTGAAACGTGTACTCCGTGAATTTTACACATTTTTGTGGAAGTCAAATTTTCACAATTCGAACAACCATTTCCTAATCTTATAGCCATAATTATATTTTTTAATTACCTAAATATCGCAAATACTACTGCCATAAGCAACGTAATGTTCACATTTACAGCATTTTGTATTTAGACTGATTAAGACTTAGTTATTCACAAATACTAATAACTTTATGAATTCTTTAAATTTTTAACGATGTTTTTCCCTTCAAAGATGTGTAAATTGGGGCAATCTTAATATTCTAGATAACTAAACAAAAACTAACCTTTACCAACTACCACCACCAAAATGAAAAACAAATACATTGTCGATTTAGCCGAAGTCCAACTCAACGACTTGGAATTAGTCGGCGGAAAGAATGCCTCTTTAGGTGAAATGATTCAAAACTTAGAGAAGTTTGGGGTTAATGTGCCCGGAGGATTTGCCATTACTGTCAAGGCTTATGAGACCTTTATTTCCCATAACACACTAGATAAAAAAATACGAGGTCTTATTAATAGCATCGATACTGATGACCTTGTTTCTTTAAAAAAGACAGGGCTTGAAATCAGGGACCTTATCAGAAATGGGCAATGGCCATCGGACATTAAAGAAGAGATTAAAATCAACTACAAGCTACTTTCCCAAAAATACGGACAAGACATAACGGATGTAGCTGTGCGCTCCTCTGCAACTGCCGAAGACCTTCCGGATGCCTCATTTGCTGGTCAACAAGAAACTTATCTCAACGTGAGGGGGCCAGAGCATATTCTAACTGCGGTTCGAAATTGTTTTGCTTCTCTTTTTACCGACAGAGCCATTTCGTACAGAGATAATTTTGGTTTTGATCATTTCGATGTAGGTCTATCCGTTTGTGTTCAAAAAATGGTTCGTTCCGATTTGGCCTCCTCAGGTGTGGCTTTTTCTCTCGATACAGAAAGTGGATTTAAAGACGTGGTTTTGATCAATGGATCTTACGGTTTAGGAGAAAGCGTCGTGCAAGGAACCGTTTCTCCGGATGAATTCCTCATCTACAAACCGACCTTGAAAAAAGGATTTGAGTCCATCATAGAAAAAAAGATGGGTAAAAAGGAGAACAAGATGATTTATTCTACTGACCCAGGTCAACTTGTAAAAACCGTTCACGTTGGAAATACCCAACAAAACCAATTTTGTATCACAGACAAACAAGCTTTGCAGCTTGCCAAATGGGTCTGCGTTATCGAAGATTATTACAGCGAACTTAAAGGACATTGGTCTCCAATGGACACCGAGTGGGCTATAGATGGTTTATCCGGAGAGTTATTTATCGTCCAGGCTAGGCCGGAAACCATACATTCCCGCAAGAAGGATAATGCTCTTGTAGAATATTTAATCGAAGATGTGGCCAATGTCCCAACAAGACTTACCGGAATTGCTGTGGGTGATAAAATTGGCCAAGGAAAAGTCCAAAAGATGTATTCCCTTGACGGAAGAGATGGGAGTTTTGATGGAATGAATTTTAAAGAAGGGGATATTCTAGTTACAGAAATGACGGATCCAGATTGGGAGCCAATAATGAAAAAAGCTTCTGCCATAATCACAAATAAAGGGGGTAGAACCTGTCATGCGGCAATTGTTGCAAGAGAAATGGGGGTTCCCGCAATAGTAGGCACTGAAAATGGAACAGAGCTGCTTTTTAATGGAGAAGAAATGACCGTTTCTTGTGCAGAGGGAGATGTTGGAAAAGTCTACGAGGGACTTGTACCTTTCCGAAAGAAGGAAACGCAATTAGATAACCTCAACTTACCCCAAACACCAATTATGCTCAATGTGGCATCTCCAGATTTAGCTTTTAAATTTGCACAGATTCCAAACGCGGGAGTTGGACTAGCTCGAGAGGAGTTTATCATAAACAACTATATCCAGGCTCATCCTTTGGCCCTTCTCAACCACCGTAAATTAAACGATCCTGAGCTCAGTCAAAAAATCGAAGAACTGACTCGTGGCTATGTAGATGAAGAAACCTTTTTTATCAAAAGACTCTCCTACGGAGTGGCGAAGATAGCGGCAGCTTTTTATCCCAAACAAGTAATTGTAAGAATGTCCGACTTTAAGTCCAACGAGTATTACAACCTGCTGGGAGGTAGCTATTACGAGCCGACAGAGGAAAACCCTATGATTGGTTGGCGAGGGGCCTCAAGATATTACTCAGAAGATTATGAATATGCTTTTGGCATGGAGTGCAAGGCAATCAAGAGAGTCAGAGAGAAAATGGGATTGGACAATGTAACGGTTATGATTCCTTTTTGTAGAACTGTTGAAGAACTGCAAAAAGTATATGCGGTTATGAAAAAGTACGGTTTGGAGAGAGGCAAGGACGGTCTTCAAGTATTTTTAATGGCAGAACTTCCATCCAATATAATGATGGCGGAGGAATTTGCAGAACTAATCGACGGCTTTTCAATAGGCTCCAATGACCTTACGCAATTGACGCTCGGATTGGATCGCGACTCATCACTGGTAGCTCACTTATACGATGAACGAAATCCAGCGGTCAAAAGATCCATATCCAAACTGATTGAAGCGGCGAAAAAAACCAATACAAAAGTTGGTATTTGTGGACAAGGGCCTTCTGACTATCCAGATTTTGCACAATTTCTAGTTGAGGAGGGGATAAACACAATCTCTGTAACACCCGATTCTGTTTTAAAAACAATAAAGGCTATTCACAAAATAGAAAATAAATAGTCGTACCTTAGGAGGACTTATCCCTAGAACATTAGTAAACCATTTGTGATTTGGATAAGTTTTCCTTTTTTTTAGAAATCGTAAAAATTCAGTCTTCTTATCCCTCTAAATTTAATGAGATTTAAAAGATGAGTAAATACGAGATTCAAAAATATTCCAAAGACCGCAAAGAAGAGGTTATAGAGCTGTTGGAAAGAAATACTCCAGACTATTTTGATCCCTCGGAAAAAGAAGCGTTTTTAGAATACTTAGATTCGGGAATCGACGACTACTTTGTGGTTTTAAACAAATCAAAACTAATAGGTTGTGGAGGAATAGACTACTTTCCTAAAGAAGCATCAGCACGCATTGTTTGGGACATGGTCGATCCAGACTACCAAAATAAAGGAATCGGAGCTTCTCTAATTCACCACAGAATAAAGTTTATTAAAGACAAAAATTTATTTAAAAAAATCATTGTTAGAACCTCTCAATTTGCCTTTAAATTTTATGCTAAATTTGGCTTTAATGTAAAGAGAGTTGAACGTAACTATTGGGCCAAAGGTTTTGACCTTTACCTGATGAATTATACCCTATAGATCAAAATGTTGACAATTATTGAGGCGGTTTCAACATCGCAATTCAAAACTATAGCTAAACTGGCTGCGGAGATTTGGAATGAGCACTACACACCTATTATAGGTAAAGATCAAGTAAATTATATGTTAGATAAGTTTCAATCTTCCGATGAAATTTACACTCAGGTTCAAAATGGACAAGCCTATTATTTAATTGAGCACAAGGATTTACCTATTGGCTATTTTTGTATTTATCCCGTTGAGGAAAATCTGTTTTTGAGTAAACTATATATTTTGGTTGCATTCAGAGCTCTGGGTATTGGAAAGTTTGCTTTTGACTTTATCCAAAATAAAGCTAGAGAGTTTTCTCTTAAAACCATTTTCTTAACGGTTAACATTCACAACACCAATGCCATTGCATCCTACGAAAAAATGGGCTTTGTAAATCAAGGGCCAACAAAAGCAGATATTGGTGCCGGATATGTCATGGATGACTATCGAATGGTGAAAAAAATTGACTAAATTTGAATTTAAACCTGAAAAACTATTAGACATGAAAAATATATTTACATTTTGCCTATTTCTTTTTATTGCGAATTTATCTTTCGCTCAAATTCCATCCTCAAAAGAAATTGTTAGCCCTAGTAACATTACAAAAGTAGCAAGCGATTTGGGTATAAGCGATGAACAAATTACGGATGCTATTGGAAAAGACGATGTCCTTCAAAAGGATCTTATCAATCAAATGAAAACAGAAGCAGCAACTCAAGTTGCTATGGCAAAATTGAACAAAATGACCGGTGGTTCTCAAAAAAGTATCATCAAATCCATTTTGGGCAATAAAGACCTTACAAAAATGGCTATTGACTGTATCAAAAACAATCCGAGTCTCTTGCTTGAAGCCAAAAAGTTTTTAGGCCTTTAAAGAATGAAGTCTCCTTTTCTCATACTGAGTTTTTGTTTTTTGTTCTTCTCACCAACAAAAAGCTCCGCTCAGACGGAAAGCTCTGAAACCTACACTTACAAATTTGGGGATCCAAATGGAATTGGAAAGTGGTATATGGGAAGAGAAATTGCCTATGTCATGGGTTACCAAGGTATTGAATGGCTCGAAAGACCGGAGAGAGAACAAGAGGAGAAAGTATCCAAACTAATCGAAAATCTCGAACTCTTCCCATCAGACACCATCGCTGACATTGGAGCAGGTTCAGGCTACCACACATTTAAAATGGCGCCATATTTATCACAAGGCCAAGTTTATGCCGTGGATATTCAAGAAGAGATGCTCGATGTCATTGCCTATCGATCAGACAACTCCGATCAAACTAATGTTTCCATCATAAAGTCGAGTGAGACGAGCTTATATTTGGGTGAGAGTAGTATTAATAAAGCGCTACTTGTTGACGTCTATCACGAATTTAGTCATCCCAAAGAAATCATGACCTCTCTATACAATGCCATGAAGCCAGGAGGTAAAGTATACTTGGTAGAGTATAGAGGGGAAGATTTAACGATTCCTATCAAAGCGATTCACAAAATGACAGAATCTCAAGCAATTCTGGAAATGCGTGCTGTCGGTTTTAGATTCAAACAAAATATCGACAACCTCCCTTGGCAGCATTTCCTGGTTTTTGAAAAATAATCGCAATTAATTTGAGAATGAAAACGATTATAATTTCAGGAAGTTCTAGATCCGACGGAGATACCGATAAACT
>JBELHR010000018.1:19019-33392 GCA_042091275.1 Flavobacteriaceae bacterium | reverse complement strand
TGAAAACGATTATAATTTCAGGAAGTTCTAGATCCGACGGAGATACCGATAAACTCGCAAAACAAATTCAAGCAATCAAAGGGTGGCCGGAAATTTCCCTACTCAATTATGATATAGGTCATTTTGATTATGACTACAACAATAAGGACGATGATTTTCTTCCATTGATAAAAGATCTTATTCAAAATTTTGACACCTTCGTTTTTGTCACACCTGTTTACTGGTATTCAATGAGCGGCAGGACAAAAGTCTTTTTTGACCGATTAACAGATCTGTTGACCATAGAAAAAGAACTGGGTCGCGAGTTAAAAGGCAAAAATATGATAGGGCTGTCGGTATCGATTGGAAACAACTTGGGTTCTGACTTTTGGAAGCCATTCCAAAATACCGCAAACTATCTCAACATGAATTTCTTAGGAGGTTTGCACCTCGTTTCAAATACAAAATTTCAACAAGAATTAAAAGAGTTCCTCACGACTGTGGATTGATTCGAGAGATGACAAAACACCTCTTGCTATAGATAATATTGATGCTGTCATAGAAAAAATAGTTTTTATAAATGAAAAGGATTGGTTAAATTAGGAGATATCAAAATCTTTAAAATCAATTACTTATGTCAACTGAAACTAAATGTCCTTTCAATCACGGAAAAGCTGCTCCAAAAGTTTCCAATGGAACTACGAATAGAGACTGGTGGCCCAACCAGCTAAACCTCAACATTTTAAGACAACAACCCATCGAATCCAATCCAATGGGGGCTGATTTTGACTATAAAAAAGCCTTCGAAAGTCTAGATCTCGCGGTGCTTAAACAAGATATTTACGATCTAATGGTGGACTCCCAAGATTGGTGGCCTGCAGATTACGGCCATTATGGTCCTTTGTTCATTCGTATGGCTTGGCACAGTGCAGGAACTTACCGGATTGCAGATGGTCGCGGAGGTGCGGCAACTGGAAATCAAAGATTTGCGCCACTAAACAGTTGGCCAGATAATGGAAACCTCGACAAAGCTAGAATGCTTTTGTGGCCAGTCAAACAAAAATATGGCAATAAAATTTCTTGGGGAGACTTGATGATTTTGGCAGGGAATTGTGCTCTGGAATCTATGGGATTTAAGACCTTTGGTTTTTCCGGAGGTAGAACAGATATTTGGCACCCGGAAGAAGATATAAATTGGGGTATTGAAAAAGAATGGCTCGGAGACGAGAGATACGAGGGCGAAAGAGAGCTTTACAATCCATTAGGAGCGGTTCAAATGGGACTGATCTATGTAAACCCTCAGGGTCCTAATGGAAAACCTGACCCTCTGGCATCCGCCGTAGATATTAGAGAAACCTTTGCCCGCATGGCAATGAATGATGAAGAAACCGTCGCTCTGGTAGCAGGTGGCCACACCTTTGGTAAAGCTCACGGTGCTGGAGACGAAGACCTGGTTGGAACAGAACCAGAAGGCGCACCAATTGAGGCCCAAGGTATGGGCTGGGAAAATAGTTTTGGAACAGGAAAAGGAAGCGATACCATTACCAGTGGAATCGAAGGAGCGTGGACTCCAACTCCAACAAAATGGGATACCAGTTATTTTGATACTCTATTTGGATATGAATGGGCCTTGACAAAAAGCCCGGCAGGAGCTTGGCAATGGAAGGCTGAGGGAGCAGAAGCAGCTGTTGCAGTGCCAGATGCTCACGACCCAACAAAACGCCATGCACCCATGATGACCACAGCAGATATGGCTTTGCGTCTCGATCCGGATTATGCACCAATTTCCAAGCGCTTTCACGAAAATCCCGAAGAGTTAGCAGATGCTTTCGCAAGAGCTTGGTATAAACTAACCCATCGCGATATGGGACCTATCGATTGTTATGTGGGAAGTGAAGTACCTGATGAGGTGATGATTTGGCAGGACCCTATCCCAAAACCTACATACGAAATAGTAGACTCCAAAGATATTGCCTACCTCAAAGAAGAAATCCTTTCTTCCGGGCTATCCATTTCCGATCTTGTAGCAACAGCATGGGCCTCAGCGTCCACCTTTCGAGGTTCTGACAAACGCGGAGGAGCAAATGGGGCTAGAATTAGACTGGAGCCGCAAAGGAGTTGGGAGGCCAACAACCCAAGTCGTCTAGAACGAGTTCTTCCTAAACTAGAGGATATTCAAAATAACTTTAACACTGCAAATCAAGGAAAAAAACAAATTTCAATGGCCGATTTAATTGTAATTGCAGGTAATGCAGCCATCGAATTAGCAGCACAAAAGAGCGGATTCGATTTGCAAGTGGACTTTGTCCCGGGACGAGGAGATGCCTCGGCAGCAGATACAGATGTCCACTCCTTCTCGGTCTTGGAACCGAGAGCGGATGGCTTCCGAAATTACAAATCCTCGATGTCTCACGGCATCACCGAGGAAATGCTTGTCGACCGTGCAAATCTTTTGACTTTGTCCTCTCCTGAAATGACGGTTTTAATTGGTGGACTGCGAGCCTTAGATGCAAATTATGACGGTTCTCAAATTGGGGTTTTAACCGAAACACCAGAAGAATTAAACAATGCATTTTTTGTAAACCTATTGAGTCTCGACCAAAAGTGGGAGGCCATGGATGAGAAGGGGGAGCTTTTTAAGAGTGTAAATCGCAAAACCGGCAAGAGCCGCTGGACCGCTACTCGTTCGGATTTAATCTTTGGATCAAATTCTGAATTAAGAGCTATTGCCGAAGTTTACGCTTGTAATGACGCAAGTGAAAAGTTTGTAAAGGACTTTGCAAAAGCCTGGTCAAAAGTGATGCATTTAGATCGTTTTGATCTCAATAAATAACCAATTAAACTTCAAGTTAAATCTAAATTTTAAGTATTTTTAAAGCATAATCCTCAATCAGAATTGGGGGTTGTGCTTTTTTTATAATTTAAAGAAATGATCCAGACAAAAACACCCAATCTATCAGAGCCCTTATCCTTTTCTTCCGGGGCTACAATGAAAAATCGTTTTATGTTAGCCCCTTTAACCAACAGGCAAAGTCATGAAAACGGGGAGCTTTCGGAAGAGGAGTTAAATTGGCTTAGCATGCGAGCAAAAGGTCAATTTGGATTAGTAATGACTTGTGCTTCTCATGTTCAAGAAAACGGAAAAGGTTTTCCTGGGCAACTAGGAATCTTTAGCGATGAATTGATAGAAGGTCACAAACAACTGAGTAAAAGTATTCAAAAGTACGGCAGTTTAGCGGTGATACAACTCCATCACGCAGGAATGCGGTCTCCAGAGGAATTGATAGAAGGCGCTCCTGTATGTCCCTCTGAAAACAAAAAACACCACGCGAGAGCACTTAGTCTAAACGAAGTAGAGGAACTAAGAGACGATTTTATTGCAGCCGCAGTTAGATCAAAATTATGCGGATACGATGGCGTTGAAATACACGGTGCTCACGGTTATATTTTAGGTCAATTCCTCAGTAAAGAAATCAATCAAAGAAAAGACAAGTACGGAGGGAGTCTAGAAAATAGAGCGCGTCTTATTCGGGAGATAATTGAGGGTATTCGCGAATCTTGCGGCTCAGAATTTCTTTTAGGCCTCAGACTATCTCCAGAAAAATTTGGCATGGAAGTACTAGATATTCAACAGTTCTGTAAAGAGTTAATTTCAGAGAATCAATTGGATTTCTTGGATATTTCTCTTTGGGATTGCTTTAAATTACCAGAGGACGAGACCCTTCAAGACAAGAGCTTACTCGACTATTTTACTGAATTAGATTATAAGTCAACAAAATTGACTGTAGCTGGCAAAATTAATACAGCAGAAGAAGTTAGAGCTATACTGGAATCAAAAGTCGATTTTGTAACCATAGGTAAGTCTGGTATTTTACACCACGATTTTCCTGTAAAGGTTATGGAAGACCCGAACTTCGTACCTGTGGAGACACCCGTAAGTCCTGACTATTTAAAAAAAGAGGGCTTGAGTGATACTTTTATAAAATATATGAATAGATGGCCAAACTTTGTAAATCTCTAAAAATCATGTCAAAAGCTTACTTTATTTGGATTTTACTCCTTTTTACCTCCCTAAGTGTTCAATCTCAAGATGTGGATACCGCAAAACTCGACTCCTATTTTGATATTTTAGAAAATGAAAATCAATTTATGGGTAGTCTTGCTCTGTCAAAGAACGGGGTTCCCTTCTACACAAGGCAACTCGGATATACAGATATAGAATCCAATAAAAAACCAAATATCGATACTAAATACCGTATTGGATCCATATCAAAAACCTTTACTGCGACTATGATATTTATGGCTTTAGAGGAAGGCTTAATAAACTTGGAAGACCCCTTGTCAAAATATATCGCCAACATAGAAAACGGAGATAAAATAACCATTAGCGACCTTCTAAATCACAGAAGTGGCATATTTAACTTCACTTCGGATCCCAAATATTTGTCCTACAATACCGATAAAAAAAGCAGAGAAGAAATGTTGGAAATTATTTCTGAAGCCAAAAGCGTTTTCCCTCCCGGTAGTCAAGCATCTTACAGCAATTCCAACTATGTTCTATTGACCTATATTCTTGAGGATTTATATCAAAAATCATTTGCCGATTTATTGCTAGAGAAGATAGCCAAGCCCTTAGAGATGGACCACACTTATGTTGGGGAAGCGATCTCCCTTGAGGACAATGAGACTAATTCTTATGCCTATTTAGACAATTGGGCAAAACAAACTCAGACAGACCCCTCCATCCCCTTGGGAGCAGGTGCAATAGTGTCCAACCCTTCAGATCTCAATAGATTCGGGTATGGCTTGTTTTCAGGAGCTTTAATTTCAAAGAAGTCTTTGGATTTAATGACAGAAATAAGCGATGGCTATGGAAGAGGAATATTTCCGATACCCTTTAACGAACGCGTAAGCTTTGGTCATAATGGTGGTATCGACGGCTTTAGTTCCGTATTTGGCTATTTTCCCGACGATGGTCTGGGATATGCTCTGACCTCTAACGGAACTCTGATAAAAAATAATGATATTTTAATTCTCCTTCTAACGGCTGCCTACGGACTAGAATTTGACCTCCCCTTTGTTCCAGAATCAGAGGATTTATCAAGTTATTTAGGCCTATATTCCGGACCAGATTTTCCTTTAAAAATCGATGTCAGTTTGAAGAAAAACAGTCTTTTTGTTCAAGCTACTGGTCAAGGAAAGCTTTTATTACAAGCTAACGAAAGACATGTTTTCAGTATAGAGGGCTTAAATTTAAAGATCACCTTTGATCCGGATAACAACAAAATGCTACTCGAACAAAACGGAATGACATTTAACTTGAGCAAAGAGTAATTTGGACCTCTATGAAAATTAAGGTATCAACTATTTTAAAAAGAATCTCGATTCTGCTTTTACTGAGTTTAGGGATTATTGTAGTCGTTTTTGGGTACAAGGATATTCCATTGGAAACTCTTAAGCAAAAGTACAGTAACTCATACTCAAGCTTTGTAAAGGTCAAGAATATTAATGTTCATTACCGGGAGCAAGGGCTTCTGTCCGATACAAACCCTATAATACTGTTGCACGGCACGGGAGCAAGTCTTCACACCTTCGAAGTTTGGGCAGACCGTTTGTCTAAAAATCATCGTGTTATCAGCATAGATTTACCCGCTTATGGTTTGACTGGGCCATTTCAATCAGCAGATTATAGTATGGCTAATTATATTGATTTTCTAAATGCGTTTTTGGACAAAAAGGAAATTGAAAGCTGCATACTTATGGGAAATTCCTTTGGGGGAGCTATCGCATGGAATTACAGTTTACAATTCCCAGATCAAATATCGGAACTCGTCTTGATTGACGCATCTGGCTATCCAACTATATCTCAAAGTACCCCTGTTCTATTTAAGCTGGGTAACATCGCTTTGTTTAAAGATTTATTCACCTATATCACACCAAAATTTCTAGTAAAATCCAGTGTCGAAAATGTATATGCCCAGCCTACAAAAGTAACTACAGAGTTGGTCAATCGCTATTTTGACATGAGTTTAAGACCGGGAAATAGAGCTGCTTTTTTTGATAGACAAAAAGCCGCCAAAGATAGTACGGCCTATCTTAAAATTCCTCAAATCGAGCAAAGGACTCTTGTATTGTGGGGCGCAAAAGACCGACTAATACCTTTAGAAAACGCTTATAAATTTCACCGCGATATTCCAAATAGTGAGTTGGTGATTTTAAAGGACTTGGGACATACGCCAATGGAAGAGGACCCGAACAACAGTTTAAAGCCAGTTTTATCCTTTCTGTCAAAAAAGGCAAACTAATTATGCAAAACACAAAGCAAAGTCTCCGTCCTCAACTCGACATAAAGGACCAAAAGCAGGGAAAAAGTTTTGAAGAAGAGTTTCAAAATGAAATACTGAGACCTATTCTAAAGCTTCAACACGACTTGATTTTGGCTTTCTTTCACAGACATGTAACCAAGAGAAAAGTTAAGTTTACCGGTCTCAACCAAATTCAAAAAAACGAATACACCCTCCAATTGTTTAAAAAAGACCAATCTTTTATCGTGGAATTGAGAGGGCTTATACTGGGGCTTCTCGATCTGGAGGAATATGAAAAATACCAAACAAAAGCGTCAGATCTCAATAAAAGAATATCTAGTATGGCTCTAAAGAGAATTCAAAGTACATTCTAATTTTCCTTATCTTAGGATTATATTAATGTGTTGATTTTTAACCATGTGGATCCTAGATAAATTTCCAGAACAACTATTTCAACGGTTTTTGTCCGAAAAGACGAGGCGAGTTGCGGAACGCGTAATTTTGCGTATCGCTTTGATCAGTTTTTTTATTCATCTCGCAATAATATATTTGATTAGCTGGGGCGTGCTTGATTATCCCGATGCATCCAATCTGTTATTGAATCCAATCGCAGCTATATACACCCCGTTCTCGTTTATACTTATTTACGAAGTCTATTTGCTGATATACTACTTGCCCAAATCGATCACTACCTACATTTCCAAACAATACGAAATCATAACACTTATTGTTATAAGGCGGTTATTCAAAGATTTAGCCGCTTTGGAATTGTCTGAAAATTGGTTTCAAAATAAAGCAGATTTACAATTCACCTATGATTTGATAGCTTCCCTAGTATTGTTCTATCTGATTTATTTATTCCAAGTGCAAGGGAGTAAAAAGGCAAAACAAAATAGTAGCTCTGCCAACCAAATTCAACTCTTTGTAAAAACTAAAAAGTGGATTGCGCTAGTATTAGTTCCTCTGTTCTTTTTTATTTCCATTTATACCGCTGTGAATTGGTCCATTGGATTCTATGCCTCTGAATTTCAGGAAGTCTCTGTTTTTAAAAGTATTAACGATTTGTTCTTTGATCAGTTTTTCACGATTCTAATTTTAGTAGATGTAATACTCCTGCTCTTATCTTTCTTTTACACAGATCAGTTTCATAAAATAATTCGGAATTCCGGTTTTGTTCTTTCGACAATTCTAATTCGAATATCTTTTGGTCTCGAAGGGTTGCTAAATACTATTCTGATCGTAATCTCTGTAATTATCGGCTTGATTATTATATTTATACACAATAAATACGAGTTTAAACCCAAAAAAGAATGAAAACAAAACAAATTCTCATCCTAGTTATTGTCTCTTTAAGCTTTCTCTCTTGTAATAAAAACACCAATAGCGATATAAGCGGTAGCTATGTAAGTGATTCTTATTTTCAAAAAGACGAAGGCTACGATTGGGTAAAAGTAGATATTAGTTCTTCGGAAAAAAACGGAATAGTTGTTGCAATTAGATCGAGAACAGATAAAAAAAAACCGACCTGTACTTTCGATGGAACTCTTGAATACTGGAAAGAAAACTTGTTTATATGCAAAACAGAACAAGGTAATATGCTCTTTCAATTTGACAACTCGAATCTGAACATTAAGGAAGAGAATCCAGATGAAATAGCTGTGCTTTATTACAATTGTTCCGGAGGTGGAAGTTTAAAAGGTCTTTACACCAAAATTCAATAAAATTATGAAAATACGTTTTCTAGCATTGCTCTTATTTTGCAGCTCTCAATTGATAATTGCACAAAACAAAAACTTTATAGACCAACCATATTTAGAGACTTCTGCAAGGGCAGATACCCTAGTTGCTCCAGACCTCATCTATCTACAAATCCAAATTGCGGAGACAGATAGCAGAAATAAAGTGTCTGTGGAAAAACAGGAAAATCAGATGGCTGATGTTCTAAAAAAACTAGAAATTGACTTGAGCAAACAACTCTCTTTGAGTGACGTCGGAAGTAATTTCAAAAAGTATTTCCTCAAGGAAAAAGGAGTTGTAAAAAGAAAATCTTTTGATCTTGTTGTTTACGATGCGCAAACTGCCGGAATGGTAATACTCGGCTTAGAGGGCGTTGGAATATCAAACGTCACCCTTTGGAAAACGGCTTATTCCCAAATGGACTTGCTCAAATTAGAGCTAAAATCAAAGGCCGTAATGCTGGCTCAAAAACAAGCGGAATACCTCGTTAAACCCCTCCCTACAAAAGTTTCTTACCCGATTCACATAGTGGATCGCACTTATTCTTATGCTGAGGACTACGGTCCCGCCTCCTTCCAGGTTCGCGCTTTTAATAGTGAATCAGAACCCAATCCTCAACCTTTAGATATTCAATTCAAGGCAATAGAAGTTTACAGTGAGGTCAACGTAAAATTTAAGCTGGTGGATCAGTAAAACAAACTGGTTTGTAACATTTTATTCGAAAAAGAGACCTATAATTACATCTCTAAACCAAATCTCTCAATGGAAAATATAATATCCCCAAAACAAAACGGTTTTCGCAATTTATTCTTAGGACTCTTTTTGATCCTATCTCCTTTTTTAAACTTAATAGTCCACAGCCCTCTTATGGTAATAGGTTCTATTATTGGCGTCCTAATAGGTTTAATCTGGCTCTGTGGATTGATTATTGTCGCCCCAAACCAAACCAAAGTACTCGTGTTTTTTGGAAAATATTCGGGAACAATCTCTGAAGATGGTTTTTATTGGGTAAATCCATTTTACACCAAGAAAAAAGTATCTCTAAGAATTCGAAACTTAGAGACTGGGATAATAAAAGTAAACGACGAAGGCGGAAACCCTATTTTGATAAGCTCGGTTGTTGTCTGGAAAGTTGTAGATACTTACAAAGCCATATTTGATCTAGAAACTCAGCGTCATGTCGACAGCAAATCGGGAGTAAAAACTGAAAATCGCGAAGAGAGTTATCAAAATTTTGTCAAAATCCAAGCGGAAGCTGCTTTGAGAAGTATATCTTATGCATATCCTTACGACAACCTGGAAGAGGAATCGAATAAAACTACTTTGCGTTCTGGAGGAGACATCATTAACAAAGCTCTAAAAGAAGAGATTAGCAAGCGCCTTTTGCTTGCTGGAATAGAAGTGCAAGAAGCAAGAATTTCTAACTTGTCATATGCTCCTGAAATTGCCGCTGTCATGCTTCAAAGACAACAAGCTCAAGCAATTATCGGAGCGCGTAAAAAAATCGTAGAGGGATCTGTAGGTATCGTGCAAATGGCCTTGAGTGAATTGGAGGGTAAAATTGATATTAATCCCGACCAAAAAGCAAAAATGATCAGTAATTTACTCGTGGTTTTAAGTTCAGAAAGTGGAACTACACCTGTTATTCAAGCGGGATCCTAAGATTATATAATGAAAAAAAATGTTGGTATTTTTATTTTTGATCAAGTTGAAGTATTAGATTTTGCAGGTCCTTTTGAGGTCTTTTCTGTTACGGATGAATTAAACGATTTCTCCTTGTTTAATGTGTTCACTTTCGCAGAGAATTCTGATCCAATCCTCACGGTAAACAATCTATCTGTAAACCCAAAATATACTTTAGAGAGTGTGCCGGATATCGATATATTGATTATTCCCGGAGGGTTTGGAGTGAGAGCTCTATTAAAAAACAGAACTCTTCTGAAAAACTTAAAAAGTCATACAATAAAGGCAGATTTGATAATGAGCGTTTGCTCAGGAGCTATGGTTTTGGGCAGCTGGGGGTTATTGAATAATGCTCCTTATTGTACCCACCATCAAGTATACGACGACATGGCATCAATCGTCCCTTCGGGTATTCCAAAAAAGGAATTGCGATATGTCAGCCACGATAATATCTATAGCTCAGGAGGAATCTCTGCAGGAATAGATTTGTCTTTTCATTTGGTGGAATTACTTCACGGCTCTAATACCGTTAAAAATACTGCTGGCTATATGGAATACAGGTTAGCTTGACATGAACTCAATAAATAAAATTTTAAAATATCGCACTGCTCTTAATTTGACTCAAATCGAATTGGCAGAACAAACTGGCTTATCGGTAAGGACAATACAGCGTCTAGAATCCGGAGCACCCTTGAAAGGACACAGCCTAAAGGTTTTATCAGAAGCTCTAAAGGTCAATTATCAAGACCTAAACGATACTGTGGAGAGGGTCGAAACATTTGACCTGAATCATTTAAAAATAATAAATCTAAGTACTCTTCTGTTTTTTATTCCATTAGCAAATGTTCTGGCGCCTCTGCTTTTAATGCATTATTTCAAAGAAAAAAGTGTTATCGCAAAAAAACTTATCTCCTTTCAGATAGTTTGGTCCTTATTTTCGTTTCTTCTAACTATTTTGAGTCCTTTCGTGCAAAAAGCATTTGACCTGAACCGTCAAACGATACTTATAGTCATGCTGACTTGTGCTTTAATCAATCTTTTTATAATCCTAAAAAACGCCAGAGAGCTCGATTTAAATCAAAAGCTTTTTCTCGATTTAAAATTCAGCTTACTTTAAGATGTCGGGTTTTTGTCGCTTTATTTTCGGGTCTTTTTTTTAAATAAGGCCTTCATTTATCGGTTCTTTGAAGATAAAAAATGAACTCTTTCAAGCAAGTTTTATTAGTCCTAGTCTTATTAGCTCCTAACCCGATTTTCAGTCAAACTGAAATAAATCCTAAACTTTATCTGGAAATTCAAAAAGTGGACAGCCTACTTTTTGAACAAGGCTTTAACCGATGCAACCTCCGCGTTGTAAAAGAATTAACAAAAGAAAATCTACTTTTTTTTCACGACCAAAATGGAATTCAAGACTACGCAACCTTTATAAAGAATTTTGAAGAAAGCATTTGTTCGAGTCCCGAACGAAAGCCTATTCGCCAATTAGTTGAAGGAAGTCTAGAGGTCTTCCCTCTCTATGACGAAGGAGTTCTTTATGGCGCTATTCAAAAAGGAGTTCACGAGTTCTATATCAAAGAACCAAACAAAGAAATGTTCAAAACTAATATTGCACGGTTTACTCAACTATGGATGATAGAGGAAGGGAACTGGAAACTAAATACCATATTGAGCTATGATCACCAAATTCCAAAAAAAGATTACGGCCCTAAATTTGAAAGCTATAATTTACAACCTCTATTTGAAGACGATGAAAAAATCGAGGAGTTAATTAAAAATTTAAACGTTACATCTCTTGCATTAGGGTATATCAACCACGGAGAAATTCAACAAATTAGAACTTTCGGAGAAATGTCAAAAGGAAAGGCCATACGATATAATTCTATTTACAAAGTTGCATCACTAACCAAACCAATCACAGCGCTTATTACGCTAAAATTAGTAGAACAAAACCTTTGGAGTCTCGAGGAACCAATATCTAACTACTATGTTCATCCAGACCTCAAAGATAATCCCTACCTAAATAAACTTAACAGTCGAAATATATTAACTCATCAATCTGGTTTGCCGAATTGGGCATATCTACAAGGAGGTTCTAAATTGAAGTTTAATTTTGAGCCCGGTACTGATTTTCAATATTCAGGAGAGGGCTATGAATGTTTGAGAAAAGCCCTTGAAATCAAATTTAATACTACTCTAGAAAAGCTTGCCGAAGATCTTATTTTTAAACCATTAAATATGACGGACAGCTCATTTTACTGGAATGAAAAAACAGAAGAGAAACGCTATGCTCCTTCGCATGACGAAAACGGTAAAGAGCTTCAGACGATAAAATATTACAAGGCCAATGCCGCCGCAAACCTATTAACAACAATTGGGGATTATTCAAAATTTATGGTTTACCTAATGAAAGGTGCCGGGCTTTCGGAAAATCTCTTTCAGGACTTTATTTATCCTCACTCCTATAAAAAACAAGGGGTTTATTGGGGCTTAGGCTGCGAGATTCTTCCAGACCTAACTCTCAAAGAGGATTTTGCTGTAATGCACGGAGGAGGAGATTATGGTTTAAAGACATTGATGATTCTGATTCCAACTCAAAAAAAAGGAATTGTAATCTTTTCTAATTCAGAAAATGGGATGCGAACATGGAAAAAATTAGTCGAGGCCTATTTTGGCGAGCTGGGTGAGGAGATTGTTAAAAGGCAGCTAGAATAAATCTAAAAGGCTTTTTTTCACTACCTTAGGATTAAAAATTTTACCTGATGAGTATTATCTTTTTAATTTATTTAGTGGCCTTTTTGATGATTCTGAGGAAGCACAAAAAACTAGCATACTTCTTTTTTATTGCAGCGAGTATCGCCAGTCTTATTATGTTTTCTTACCATACCACTTCTTCCTTAAATCTAAACTTTTGACCCGATGAATATACTGAGATATATCAACAGCTTATGTATTTTGATCGTTTGCGGTGTTTTGTTAGGTGCTCTATATTTCCAGTTTGGCCTAGGTGAAGACCCCTGTCCACTTTGTTTATTGCAGCGCATGGGAATGATGGGAGTAATTTTTGGCCTATCCTTGAACAGCTATTTTGGCTTGGATGCAAAACATTTTGCGGTCGTGATTATAGCGTCCTTAATTGGAGGTCTGTTTTCAGTGAGACAGGTTCTCTTGCATATTTGTCCGGTCGAAGGAGATTATGGATACGGTACACCAGCTTTTGGTCTTCACTTGTATACTTGGGGGGTTTTGATTTTTCTCGCTAGTATCCTGGGCTCCGCTTTTTTCTTGATCTTTAGCAATAAATTCAAATCCCGAGAACAACACAAGCCCTCAAATTTGGAGAAATACTTTGTTTATCTCGCTACCTTAATTATTTTTGTTAATGTAATAGCCACATTCTTCGAGTGTCAATTTGGACCATGTTGCGAAAACGGACCTTGTCTATGATACAAAGAATCTATCCCATATTACTCTCCTTTTTTATTTTGTGTTCCTGTTCCTCAGAAAGCAAGGAAACTGCGTTGACGGTAAATATACCAGTCGATCAACTCGGAAAAGTCGACAGTTTGGTCGTTTATAATAAATATAACTCCTGGGAAATTTTACACAGTTTTAGATTGACCTCCCAAGAGGATTCTGAAGCAACACTTAGCCTAGAAAACCCACTAATTAGCCAGCTATACTTGTTTACAGAGGATGGGCAACAACCGATTGGAGAGTTGTATTTAGCTTCGAACTCTACTATTAATTTGAGTTTCAATCCGAAAAACCCAATAGAGTCCTTGCGTTTTACTGGAGACTTCTCTGAGACAAATAATTATCTCGCGGCTAGAGCAAAATCGGAATTCATACTGTCTGAACTCGCCAAACAAGGGGGAGACACATCCCAACTAAACAAAGCGATTAGTTCTGCGAAAGAATCATTAGACTACAGCCTTAACTCCGAGGAGATTCCGGATAGCATTTATTCCTATGTCAATACGAATTTTGATTCCTTTTCAGATATACTTCGAAAAAAACACGCGAAATATCAATATAAGCTTGCCCTGATTGGTAAAGACGGGATTAATTTCACTTTTCTCAACCCCGAAAATCAAGACTTTTCTCTAAATCAATTCTTAGGTAAATATGTTTATATCGATGTTTGGGCGACTTGGTGCGTTCCTTGCAAAAAGGAATATCCATTTCTCAAAGAACTAGAAGAGACTTTTCACGACGAAAAAAATCTAGCGATAATTTCGCTGAGTATTGACAGTGACAAAGCAAAATGGGAAAAATATCTCGAAGAAAACAAAATGTCTGGAATACATTTGTATACAGGAAATGTAAGCGATTTTGTCACTTTTTATGATATTGGTGCAATTCCGAGATTTATTCTTTTAGACCCACTTGGTCAAGTTATAAATTCAGATGAAATAAGACCTTCTGACTCAAATCTAGAATCCTATTTGAACCAACTTATTTTACAATCCAAATCTTAAACAATGACCCATCAAAAACCAACAAATAATTTAATTTGGAACTTAATCTTGACTTTATGTCTTGGTGTTTTCTTAATTTCTTGTGATCAAAAACCTGCTGCAAAGGCAGTGCCTTACGAACTGAACCAGACCATCTATTTTGGTGGGGACATCATAACCATGGTCGGTGATGAACCTGAATATGTAGAAGC
>JBELHR010000018.1:15282-18919 GCA_042091275.1 Flavobacteriaceae bacterium | reverse complement strand
TTAAATACTTGGAAAGACGAAAATCAAGAATTAATAGAAAAGTCTGGATGGATACACGGTTTTGGATATGACGATGCCCTATTGGACTATTATCCTACAAAAGAGGATTTAGACAAGGTTTCTACGGAATATCCTGTTATGATTATACACCAGTCTGCCCACCTTTCTGTTTTAAACACAAAAGCTTTGGAACTGATGGGTTATGATGAAAACTCTAAAGATCCTGCAGGAGGTGTTATCCGAAGAATGGAAGGAAGCAACGAGCCAAATGGTGTTTTGGAAGAAACTGCTCACTTTCCAGCTTTCTTAAAACTCATGTCTGCTTTTGATCCAGAAACTAGCCAAATGATGCTTTTAGAAGGACAAAAACTCTACGCATCTTTCGGTTATACCACAGGACAAGATGGTAGAACTGCTCCCGGAGACACGCATTCTCTGGAAGTAGCATCGGGAGAAGATGAATTACTTATTGATATTGTATCTTATCCAGATCTCGAATTGAACAAGGCGGCATTACGCTCTGATTTTTATGGTAAAAACTATAAAAACAAATACCGAGTTGCTGGAGTAAAATTGAGTATTGACGGTTCACCTCAAGGTAAGACAGCGTGGTTGTCTCAGCCTTATTTAGTTCCGCCTCCTGGACAAAAAGAAGGATATTTGGGCTACCCTACCTTTACAGATGACGAACTTCAAGCTTTAGTGGATACCGCTTATGTAAACAACTGGCAAATACTTGCACATGTAAATGGTGACGCGGCAGTCCAACAATATATAAACGCTATCAAAAAAGCGAACAACGCCTATGGTAATGAAGACAGGCGCAATGTTGCAATTCATGCTCAGACGGTTAGAATGGATCAATTGGATGAGTTTGTAGAAGAAAAAATATGGCCTTCTTTCTTCCCAATGCACACATACTATTGGGGAGACTATCACGTTTCTTCTGTACTTGGAGAAGAACGAGCTTTTTTTATATCACCAACCGCTACGGCTTTAAAGAAAGGTTTGAAATTTACCTCTCATCACGATGCTCCTGTAGCCTATCCAAATGCCATCCGCGTGCTTTCTGCTACAGTTACGAGAGCCTCGAGATCAGGAGCTATTATAGGTCCTGACGAGAGAGTAAGTCCTTATATTGCTTTAAAAGCCTTAACGCAGTGGGCAGCTTATCAACACTTTGAAGAATCCTCTAAGGGAACTTTAGAAAAAGGCAAAAAAGCAGATTTTGTAGTTTTGGATAAAAATCCTTTGAAAATAGATCCAATGGAGCTAGCAAACCTTCAAGTTATGTCCACCATTAAACAAGGTGAAGTCATCTACGAGAAAGAGTAATTAATCTTTTATTCTAAAGGACCTCAGCGCACTCTATTGGGAGCTAACTGAGGTCTTTTCTTTTTTGAGAATTTCAAAGCTTTAGCCAATTATTAGTGTAATTGCAGTCTTTAGCTTACTTTTGTTCCAAATTCGAGCGAATCTGCCCATAAGAGGCCTACTTCATTTCATCGCTTGAGCAATCTAAAGAACCTTATGAAATTTTCAAACTTAAATCTCGGTGAAGAGCTACTCAAGGCTTTAAGAGATGAACAATATACAAACCCGACATCTATTCAAGAAAAAGCAATTCCTTTGATTTTAGAAGGAAAAGATGTTTTGGGAAGCGCACAGACAGGAACAGGTAAAACAGGAGCTTTTGGAATTCCAATAATTCAAAACCTTTTGAATTCTCAGCACAAAAAATCTGGTCAACGTAAAATATCGACACTTATTGTAACCCCAACTCGTGAATTAGCAATTCAAATCGGAGAAAATCTAACCTCTTATTCAAAATATACACACTTAAAGAACACGGTTATTTTTGGTGGAGTTCCTCAGGGTTCTCAGGTAAAGGCTGTTCAACGTGGAATAGATATTTTAATAGCAACACCTGGAAGGCTTTTAGACCTTATAAATCAGGGATTCATTAGCTTAAATCATATTGAATATTTTGTCCTAGACGAAGCAGATCGTATGCTAGATATGGGATTTATTCACGATATAAAGAAATTATTAGCATTACTTCCTAGCAAAAGACAGTCCCTGTTTTTCTCCGCTACTATGCCTAATAACATTAAAACGCTTAGTGAACAAATTTTACACAAGCCAGAAAAAATTGCGGTAAATCCAGTATCCTCAACTGCAGAGACCATTCAGCAGTATCTCTATTATACGAATCGGACAGATAAAAATGCCTTGCTTTTGCATATTCTTGACAATCCAGATATGCAGCAAGTACTATTGTTTTCAAGAACAAAACACGGTGCAGATCGAATTGTGAAAAATCTTCTAAAGAAGAATATTTCAAGTGCTGCGATTCACGGAAACAAATCTCAAAACCAAAGGCAAAAGGCTCTGAATTCGTTCAAATCTGGTACTGTTCGAGTTTTAGTTGCAACAGATATAGCTGCAAGAGGTATTGACATTGACAAACTAGAATATGTAGTAAACTTTGATATCCCCAACGAATCTGAGACCTATGTGCACAGAATTGGCCGATGCGGAAGAGCTGGTGAGAACGGGATTGCCATATCCATCTGTGAGCCAGAGGAAAACGTTTATGTAAAAGATATCGAAAAGTTAACCAAACAGGCCATTCCGGTGGTGGACAACAATCCTTTTCCTCAAACAGACAAACCGATGACCGCTAGTGAAAAAAAGGAGTTTGAAAAAGAAAAACAAAGACGAAAACAAGAGTTTTTTGCCAATCGAAAAAACTCTCGATCTCAGAATCGAAGAAAAAAGTAAAGTCTTCAATAAAAAATGTATTTTTGAGAAAAATATAAATCATGAAACCATATAAATCTAGTTTAATTAATGCCTTATTTCTTATTGGACTTGGATCTTGGAGCTATTTTAGTTCAGATGCCAGACCAGTAACCGCCCTTATACCAGTTATAGTTGGAGTTATTCTTCTGGGCCTAAACAAAGGTGTAAAAGCAGAAAATAAAGTTGTAGCACATATTGCTGTATTGTTAACCCTTGTTATTCTAATTGGCTTGATCAAGCCATTGACAGGAGCAATAGAACGATCGAGTACTATGGGTATTGTTAGAGTCTCTTTGATGATAGCTACTACTGCATTTGCTCTTGTAACTTTCATCAGAAGCTTTATTGAAGTTCGCAAAAACAGAAAACTCAACGAATAGTTGATTTTAACGCTTTACATTGAGGCCATCCTAAAAGATGGCCTTTTTTATTGCATTAAGACTAGAAAATTAACATTACGATAACAACTTGCGGCTTTAAAAGCACTAGTTTAGATTAATTATAAATAACCTTCTACCATGAAAAAACCATTTTTATTAGCCCTTTTTTTAGGGGCTTTCGCATCGAGTTTCGCTCAAGAAACACCAAATCAATTCGATAAGTCTAATGAATTCAAGCTCAACGCAGCTTATCTTCTATCGGGTCTCGTAGAGTTTTCTTATGAAAGAATTTTATCTGACGAATCCTCGATAGGAGTTTCAACAGGCCTCTCTTTTGACGAAGATGTTTGGAATCTAAAATTTGAATTAATTCCTTACTATAGATTCTTCTTTGGAAACAAACGCGGTGCCGGATTCTTTATTGAAGCAAATACTGCATTTTATACCTACGA
>JBELHR010000018.1:5502-15182 GCA_042091275.1 Flavobacteriaceae bacterium | reverse complement strand
ACAAACGCGGTGCCGGATTCTTTATTGAAGCAAATACTGCATTTTATACCTACGAATCTGACTACTCGTATTATAATGAAAACGAGGAAAACAAATTTGGATTTGGTTTGGGGATTGCCGTGGGAAGTAAATTTATCACAACTTCAGGTTTTGTCTTTGACATTTATGCCGGTTTAGGAAGAAATCTCTTAAAATCGAATGGTCAAGTCTATCCTCGATTAGGATTGACTCTTGGAAAGCGATTTTAAAGAGAATTTTTAATACCTTTCCTAGTATTAATTTAAAATAGTTCAGAATGTATACAGGTAAAGTATATGGTTTAAAAGATATGGCTAGGTGGACTCGATTCGAGACACTTTGGTTTGTGTTCTATATTGTACTTTGGGTATCCATTTACCATTTTTTGAACCTTCATTGGTTTACCATACCTTGGACTCCAATGGCGCTGATTGGTACTGCGGTTGCCTTTATGATTGGTTTTCAAAATAATTCGGTTTACAGCAGAATTTGGGAAGCCAGAAAAATATGGGGTGGAATAGTAAATACCTCCAGAACTTTTGGTGTGTTTGCCCAAGATATGATTGAAAACCCTCAGGACAAGGGAGATCCAGAATCCAATAAAAAACTTCAAGAGGAAATAAAAGTACTTACGTATCGCCATATTGCTTGGATGACTGCATTGAGACATGCTATGCGTCAAGGCAAGCCTTGGGAGACTACAAACCGTCATAAGACAAACAGAGAATGGGGTATTTTTCCTCCAGAAAGAGAGATTGATGTAAAAACGGATATGTCCCCATATCTATCTGAAGAAGATATGGACTATACCATGTCTAAGAGCAACCATCAAACTGCTCTTTTGTATTTGCAGTCTCATCACTTAAAAAAATTAAAAAATGATGGAATTCTTTGGGAGTTTTCCTTCTTAGAAATGGAAGGATTGATAAAAGAGTTGTTTAATCTACAAGGGAAAACAGAACGGATAAAAAACTTCCCTTATCCCCGACAATACGCATCCTTGAACCGTTATTTTATGTGGGTTTTATTGCTTTTTCTACCCATGGCTATGATTCCACAGTTTGTGGATATCGGTGACGTCATCAAAGATAACCACCCTCTATTGGGAGAGTTCTTTATTTGGTTTTCTATTCCAATTTATATCGCAATCGCATGGATTTTTCACACCATGGAGCGCATAGGTAGAACGGGAGAAAACCCTTTTGAAGGAACGGCTAATGATGTACCAATCTCGACAATATCAAGAGGTATTGAAATTGATTTGAGACAAAATTTAGGAGAAAATAAAGAAGAGATTCCTCCTGTTCTTAAAGATCAATCAGGAGTTCAATTTTAAAAGTAAACTTAAATTAAAAAATATACAAATGATTTTAACCACTACAAATAATATAGAAAACAGACCTGCCAAAACCTATTTAGGAATTGTAACCGGAGAAACTATTATCGGAGCGAATATTTTTAAAGACTTTTTTGCTGGAATTAGAGATATCGTTGGAGGTAGATCTGGGTCTTATGAACAAGTGCTGCGAGAAGCGAAAGATACTGCTCTTAAAGAACTAGAGGAAATGGCACATCAAAGAGGAGCCGATGCCGTTGTGGGTATAGATTTAGACTACGAAACAATTGGTCCAAATGGAGGTATGATAATGGTTACAGCGTCAGGAACAGCTATCCGATTTGACTGAGAACTTCACTTCAAAAAATTATGGCAAAATCCATCTATAAGGTTAGCGCTTTTACGAGCGACCCTTTTTCAGGTAATCCTGCTTGCGTAATTCCACTCGACGATTGGCTTTCTGAAGAAAATATGCTGAAAATTAGCAGAGAGAATGCGGTACCTGAAACTGCTTTTTTTATAAAAAAGTCGAATAGCCGCTTTGCACTTCGTTGGTTTACTCCAGAATTGGAAATGGATCTCTGTGGACATGCAACACTCGCTACTGCTCATATTATTAAAGAATATTTTCGAGATATAAGCTGGCCCATTACATTCGAAACAGCTAGTGGAGAATTGTCAGTTGACTATAAAGATGTATTTTATCAGATGACCTTGCCTAGGCGAAAAGGAAAAGCCTGTAATTTGGGCGAACAACTGAAAAATGCATTGAACATTCAACCAGATGAGGTCTATAAATCTAGAGATTTTATGTTGGTTTTCAAAGATCAACACAGCGTTGAAAATATCCAAATCGACAGAGTAATCTTCAACGAGATGGATTTTGGAACAGGTGGTCTAATAATAACTGCTCCTGGACTCGAAGTGGATTTTGTATCTCGATTTTTCACACCACAAGCCAGCATATTAGAAGATCCTGTTACTGGATCAGCGCATTGTACTTTAACCCCATATTGGTCAGAACGATTGCAGAAAAAAAAGCTCCTCGCCAAACAATTATCCGAGAGAGGAGGCGAACTCGCCTGTGAAGACACCGATCAAAATGTAATTGTAAGTGGTCGAGCCGCTACCTATTCAGAAGGAATACTGACTATTTAAACATCTGCATATTCAAGATAAATTATTAAATCTTATATTTAATCACAATACTGAAACAGACTACCTATGAAAACCAAATCAATTCTCACCCTTTTTTTCTTCTTAACTCTTATGCTAAATTCTTGTACTAAAACAACCGAAACCCAAATCTTTTGGGTCGCTGGAACCAAAACACCTTGTAGTGCCGGAGCTGGCAAAATGAATTGTCTCCAAGTAAATAAATCCAACTCTTTTGACGACGCTTCTTGGGAGCTTTTCTACAACTCCATTGAGGGATTCGATTTTAAAGAAGGAAAACTTCAGAAAATAGAGGTTTCTGTAAAGACTTTAGAAGCTGAGGCTGTGCCTGCAGATGCTTCTTCTTTGGAATATACTTTAGTTCAAGTTATCGAGGAGAAACAAGATTATTTCCAAGCACTGTCTCAGAATTGGATTTTAAACGACTTTCAAGGCGTTGAGGTCAATACCGAAATGACTTTACCTTCTCTAAAAATTAATGCCAAAAACGGAAACGCCTCCGGGTTTTCGGGGTGTAATAATTTGTCAGGACAAATATCCAGCTTGAGCGATAGCAGTATCGCTTTTGGTGAATTTGCGATGACGAGAAAAATGTGTCCAAACTTCCAACTAGAAAATGCTTTTGTTGCATTCCTGTCCGGGGACTTAAACTACGAAGTTACTGAAGCACAACTTATTCTTTCTAAAGAAGGAGAGTCTGGTAAAATGGTTTTTGTAAAAAACAACCCAAATCCAGCTATGACTCTTAACGATATTTGGGTGGTAACTGAAATAAAAAAGAAAAAATTAGTCAATCCAGATAACGCTCCTAATATTGAAATCAACCTAGGCTCCAAGTCTGTATTGGGATCTGATGGTTGTAATAACTACAGAGGTTCCATCTCTGAAATAGACTCGTCTAATCTAAAGTTTGGACCTTTGATGGGTACTAAAAAGATGTGTGTCGACATGACAGACTCTTCTAATTTTAATGCAGCAATGAGCGAGGTTGCTTCTTATAAAATAGGGGACTTAAAGTTGACTTTTTACGATGTGAACTCTAGAGAATTAATCTCTTTCAAGAAGGTAGACTAACCAAAAACAAAAAAATCATGAAAATCAAATCCCTTTTCGCAGTGGCTTTCGTACTTTTTTTAAGTGCCTGCACCCAAAATTCAAAATCTATGGAATTAAAACAACTAGAAGGATACTTCTTAAGAAATGATGTCACTATTGACAAAACTCCAAAATCACTACAAATACGAGATCGAGAAACCTTTGAAAAGTACTTTGGCATCGGTAAAACCATGACAAATACCATAACGGAATTAGATTTCGA
Source organism: Flavobacteriaceae bacterium (assembly GCA_042091275.1). Lineage (GTDB taxonomy): Bacteria > Bacteroidota > Bacteroidia > Flavobacteriales > Flavobacteriaceae > JBELHR01. The sequence goes on along the minus strand of JBELHR010000018.1, from coordinate 11,334 downwards.
CAAGTACTTTTACGCAGCTGAAATAGTTGAAGTAAATGGAGCTTTAAAAGAGATTGAAGTTATTTCAGCAACTGCCACAGGAACCTCCTGTATGATAATCTATACTGTGAACGAAAGGCCAGGATCTACCTTCAAGGCCAATACTTTTGTGATTTTTGAAGTACCAAAAAGTGTTACCCAAGTTACCGTGATCAAGCAATAATAATTAGATCTTCTTTGTTTACCACTACGATAGAAACCGACAGATTCTTGCTCCGGCCAATTGAGATGTCGGATGCAGAAGATATTCTCGAGCTGGATTCAGATCCTCTCGTGCATAAATATTTGGATAATAAAATTATTTCGAGCCTTGAAGAGGCCAGAGAAATTATCGAATATATCCAAAGTCAATACCGCGATAACAATCTAGGTAGAGTCGCCATTATTGATAAATCTAATGGTGACTTTATAGGTTGGTCCGGACTTAAACTAGAGAGTGGCTTGCGTCCCGACAGAACGTATTACGACCTGGGTTATAGATTAAAAACGAAACATTGGGGCAAAGGGATTGGAACCGAAACCGCTGAGGCTGTTTTGGACTTTGGGTTTACTGATTTAGGCCTGGAAACTATCTGTGCGGCAGCAGATGTTTTGAATCTAGCTTCTAATAAAATTCTCACAAAAATTGGAATGTCTTTTACCGAGCAATTCACTTTTGAAGGCAGTCTCTGCAACTTTTATGAAATAAAGCGATCCTCTCCTTAAGATTGTAAGTAATGACGGCTTTTTTGCGACATAAAAGAAAAAATAATGTTGACAGATAGACAAGCAGATAGAATTATAGAGATGGCTTGGGAGGATAGAACTCCTTTTGAAGCAATTCGTTTTCAATTTGGGCTTACTGAAAGAGAAATCATACAACATATGAGACGCTCCTTAAAGGAGAGCTCTTTTAAGCTCTGGAGAAAGAGAGTGCACAGCGGAGTCAGCAAGAAACACCTCAAAAAAAGACCAGACGATATAACTCGCTTTAAATGCAGTAGACAGAGATCTATCAGTCAAAACAAAGTTAGCAAAAGATGATTCCTGTCTTTCCTTCGGATTTCGACTCAATACTCAAGAGGATGGAACAAATCAATCCCGAAAAGTATGCAAAGACGAGAAATTTTGAAAATGGAGCAATTACTTACCTCAGCCCCTACATCTCTCGTGGCGTTATTGACACAGCTACCGTTTTTGAATATCTAAAATCTCTAAATCTTCCTTTTTATAAAATTGAGAAGTTGGTTCAAGAACTCGCCTGGAGAGACTATTGGCAACAAATATGGAAAACCAAAGGAAGCGCAATAGATCAAGATTTTAAAAGAACCCAACCCAACATAAAAAATCACGGAGTCCCAGCCGCTATTGTGGAAGCAAGAACTGGTATTCAAGCTGTCGATCAGGCTATTGTCTCTCTAAAGGAAACAGGATATATGCATAACCACATGAGAATGTATGTGGCTTCTATATGCTGTAATATCGGGGGCTCTCACTGGTCAAATCCAGCAAAATGGATGTATAGCTTGCTCCTCGACGGAGATTGGGCCTCAAACGCTTTGAGCTGGCAGTGGGTCGCTGGTTCAAATGCCAACAAAAAGTACTTTGCCAACCAAGATAATATCAACAAATACTTTTCGGGCGCCCAAAAGAACAGCTTTTTGGACACGAGTTACGAAAACTTAGTCGATATGGATATTCCTCCCGCCTTGAGAGACCTTGTCCATTTTGAAAAGGAGACCGTTTTGAGGAAAATGGATAGCAAAATCTATATTCAAGAAGGAAAGAAAACCCTAATTTATAATTTCTATAATTTAGATCCTTTATGGCATAAGGACGCGGATTGTAATCGAATACTCCTTCTCGAACCCTCATTGTTTGAGAAATATCCCGTCAGCGAAAAGGTCATGAGCTTCGTTCTTGCTCTAAAGGAAAATATTAGCGACGTTCAAGTTTTTATTGGGGATTTTGTGGATTTATATCCCTTAATAGAAAAAGAGGAAGTGATTTTTAAAGAACATCCTTCCAATCGAGGCTATATTGGAACAGAAGAACCTCGGAATTGGATGTTTAGCGTTCAAGGGTATTATCCCTCTTTTTTTAAATTTTGGAACAAATGCAAAAAAGAAATCAAATCTTAGACTCTAAAATCTGTCCTGTCTGTGACAGGCCTTTTAATTGGCGTAAGAAATGGGAACGCGATTGGGACAATGTATTATATTGTAGTAAAAGGTGTAGAATGAATAAAAAAGAACAATGAATCCAACGGCAACTATAATATTCCCCCACCAACTATTTTATCCAAATCCAATATTGGAGGAGGTAGATTCCATTCACCTCATCGAGGAAAACCTATTCTTCCAGCAATTTAAATTCTCCAAACAAAAGATTGCTTTTCACAGGGCTTCTATGAAAAGCTTTCAGCAGGAATTATATTCTCATAATTTAGATAGTAATTACGTCGAGAGTAATTCACCGGATAGCGATATTCGTCAATATGTCGCTGTACTAGCAAAAAATGGGGTAAAGCAAATAACATGTATTGATCCTACGGATTTTTGGTTAGAAAAACGACTCCGAGAGTCCTGCGAAAAAGCGGGCTTAGAATTGGTTTTGAGAGATTCACCAATGTTTTTGAATACCGCGGAAGATCTGTCTAGTTTCTTTAAGCCCTCAAAAAAGAAATTCTATCAAACCACCTTTTACAAACAGCAAAGAATCCTGAGGAATATGCTCTTGGAGCAAGACAGAGAATCTCCAAAAGGCGGTAAATGGACTTTTGATGCCGAAAACAGAAAAAAATATCCAAAAAATAAAATTCCCCCTGCAATCCAACACCCTGATAAAAATGCAGTTTGGGATGAGGCCTTTGCTTATACAAATAAGCATTTTTCAGATAACCCTGGACAACTAGATTCAAATCCTATTTACCCTTTTGACAGGAAATCTAGTCAAAAGTGGTTTCAGGAGTTTCTGGAAATTCGCTTTTCTGACTTTGGAGCCTATGAAGATGCGATAGTAAAAGAGGAAGTCTTTCTCAACCACAGTGTTTTAAGCCCTATGCTCAACAACGGATTGATAGATATTCATTTTGTTATAAATCAAACTCTTGAATTTGGGGACAAAAACGGGGTCCCAATAAATTCACTTGAAGGCTTTGTCCGGCAATTAACAGGGTGGAGAGAATTTATTAGGGGCATCTATAGCATAAAATCTGTAGATATGCGAACAGGTAACTTTTGGAACTTTTCACGTCCCATTCCGCCGTCCTTTTATACGGGTGAAACCGGAATAGAACCTATAGACGATACCATTAAAAAAGTATTAAAAACAGGCTATTGCCACCATATCGAACGCTTGATGATCTTAGGCAATTTTATGGTTCTTTGCGAATTTGATCCAAAAGAGGTTTACCGCTGGTTTATGGAGCTCTTCGTAGATGCTTACGATTGGGTAATGGTTCCCAATGTTTATGAAATGAGCCAATTTGCTTCTGGTGGAATTTTTGCAAGTAAACCCTATATAAGCGGCTCTAACTATATCCTTAAAATGAGTAATTATAAAAAAGGGCCTTGGCAAGAAACTTGGGATGCCTTGTTTTGGAGTTTTATGACAGAGCATCGAGACTTTTTTTTAAAAAACCCAAGATTATCCATGCTCGTTCGTACCTATGACAAATTTGACGATACAAAAAAGCTCAATTTCGAAAGACAAAAAGACCATTTTCTAAGCAGACTTTAATAATTGATAATCAGTAGTCTATATTAGTTTGTCGTAGAAATGACGGGTAAGATTAATCCCTATATTTATTCCATTTTACGATTTAATCCCTAAACTTGCACAAAAACCAATCCGGCTAGAAGATGAGCTTTGCAAAAGAGGTAATTAAGAATAGAAAAGCAAAATCCCTTACACAGGAAATGCTTGCTGAACAAAGTAATTTAAGTATTCGAACCATTCAAAGAATTGAATCGGGAGAAGTTAATCCACGATTGAGTACCATAAAATTAATCTGTTCTGTTTTGGATTTTGAATATTGCGAAAACCCGAAAAAACCAAAAAAGAAACTAGCCTATATTTTCGCAGCAGTACTCGCGGTCATTTTAATAATCCCCTTCTTGATAATAAGTTTTGATACCGAGTCCGTTTCAGAAGAGGGTTCGAGCTCTGTTGAGACCACAATAAAGACGGCGCAGATAACAGAATTTATTTTAAAGGCGAGCCTAAAAGAGCTAAAAGAAACTGATTTTGACATGCTCAACGAAGTTTTTGACGGTAATGAACCAGATACCGAAATAACCATCGGTTTTGAGCTGGAAGGAGAGGCTTTTTTGGGAGATTCAAAGATTGAGACATTCACTTTTAAAGAAAAAGGCCCAGCAAGTAAACTCAAGTCTATGATACAAACCATGCAAAAAGCCTTAAGCAAATTAGAACCAGCCCCAGAAGAGTCTTAGAATCCGTTGTAAGGCTTGATAAAAACTGGAGTATTGCTTATCTTGGGCTTTTATATACGCCAAAATGACAAAGTTTTTCCTGCCTTTACTTTTTTTTATTACCCTTCTTTCTTGTGACTCAAAAGAAGAGTCTACTCCCCGCTCCGATTCCGCGGAAACATATGTGCCTGTTCCTGGCTCAGGAACTTTTAATTTTCTTCACGACAGAAAGGAAAGAGTCTATCATTATTACCAGCCTTTAAATCTTCCAGAAAAAGCTCCTCTTATCTTTATGCTTCACGGATATAATGGCGATTCAGAAGAATTTATGAATTGGCTATCTATGGAAAAGCTGGCCGATGAAAATGGATTCGCTTTTGTTTTCCCACAAGGATATGAAGACGTTTGGGGTACCACCCACTGGAATGCGAACCTCGATATAAGTAATGTAGATGATGTCGGATTTTTGAGCGAATTAGCTTTACACCTTCAAGAAACCTATAAACTGGATCCTGAACGAACCTTTACTAGCGGTTTCTCAAACGGTGGTTTTATGAGTTACGAACTAATTATCAAAAAACCAGATGTTTTTAAAGCTGCGGCCAGTATTGCCGGAACTATGAGTGGAGAAACTTGGGCGAACCGAAATTTAGCAGAACCTAAGCCAGTACTTCAACTCTCTGGCGGTCGCGATAGGATAGTACCGATAAACGGAGCCATGTCTACCAACGGTGGTTGGGGTGGTGCTCCAGAAATGACAGAAATAATCGATTTTTGGGTGGGTTTAAATGAAGCAAATAGCCAAAACCATTCGCAAATAGGCGAAACTAAAATATACAAGTACAGTAACGGAGATAACAATTCAGAAGTTTGGTATTATTTGATTGAAAATATGGAACATAATTTTCCTTTGGGAAATCAATATAACGTGCATACCCCATCCTTGATTTGGGAGTTTTTTAGCAAATATTAATTTTTACTAGTATTAGAGTTACTACTTTTCATTCTTCGCGATTAATCTTAAGGCCAATTAGGCCCCAAGATTCGAGTATGCTACTCCAACTGATGAATGACCCAACTTTTATAAGGTTTATTGGAGATAAAAACATCAAAACGCAAAGCTCTGCAAGAGTCTACATAGAGAGGTATATGATCCCTCATCAGCTAAAACACGGCTTTTCAACCTTTACTATTCAATTAAAGGAAAACTTCGATCTGATTGGAACCTGTGGGCTATATAAAAGAGCTTCTCGATCAGGAGTAGATGTCGGTTTTGGACTTCTTTCCCGTTTTCAAGGAAGTGGATATGGAGAAGAAGCTGTTAGTCGATTGGTTCAAGCAGGGTTTAAACACTTTAACCTCAGGCGAATTGAAAGTA
>JBELHR010000018.1:0-5402 GCA_042091275.1 Flavobacteriaceae bacterium | reverse complement strand
TCCTTTACACCAAGAAACAAAACGTTTGGTAGGTCAAAACCAAAATAAATGTTAATTTAGATAGAAATTAAACTCAACTTTATGGATTTAGATAATATTATGGGACAAGTAGAGTCCCTTGCATTAGAATATGGGCCAAAACTTATTGGAGCCGTAATCGTTTGGTTCCTTGGTAAATGGATTATTGGAATTTTGATGAAAACCTTTAAAAAGGTTATGGACAAAGGAAATACCGATGCTTCGTTAAAGCCATTTTTGGCTAGTATACTCGGTACAGTTCTTAAACTTATGCTCGCGATAAGTGTTTTGGGAATGCTTGGTGTTGAAATGACCTCTTTTATCGCAATTCTTGGTGCTGCTGGTTTGGCTGTAGGTATGGCGCTTTCCGGAACGCTTCAAAACTTTGCTGGAGGAGTTATTCTTATGATTTTTAAGCCCTTTAAAATTGGAGACGTTATCGATGCACAAGGATATTTGGGTAGCGTAAGCGAGATTCAAATTTTTAATACTATTCTAAAGACACCAGATAACAAAACCATAATCATTCCAAATGGTGGTCTCTCCACTGGAGCAATGACGAATTATTCTACTGAGCCTAAAAGAAGGGTGGATTGGACGATCGGAATCGGCTATGGAGATAATGCTCAGAAAGCCGAAGAAGTCATCAAAAGACTTTGTGATGAAGACTCAAGAATCTTAAAGGACCCTGCCGTTTTTATTGCCGTTTCTGAATTAGGTGATAGCTCTGTGAACTTTGCGGTAAGAGCTTGGGTAAAAGCAGAAGATTATTGGGGAGTTTTCTTTGATATGAACAAAAAAGTCTACGAGACATTTGACAAAGAGGGACTTAACATTCCATACCCTCAAATGGACGTCCACGTGCACAACAGCTAATTATATCGAGGCTTATGACTAAAATCATAAGCCTTTTTTTTATCTTTGTAGCCACCAAACCACTTAAAACTAATACCGAGTATTAAATAAAAAGATGGACTGGATTCTACAAATCGAAGAATCTCTTGAACCGCAAAGAGATATATTAAAAAATCACAGACTGTATAGCTCAATTACAGATCTAGACAGCATTCGTGTATTCATGGAAAACCATGTCTACGCCGTTTGGGACTTTATGTCTCTTTTAAAATCACTTCAAAATAATCTCACCACAGTCTCCATTCCATGGGTTCCCGCTAAAGACGGAACTTTGGCTTGGTTTATAAATGAAATTGTGGTCGCCGAAGAAAGTGACGTAAACGAAAACGGAGAGAGAAAAAGTCACTTTGAAATGTATTTGGACTCCATGTCTGAATTAGGTGCAAACACCTCCGATATTGAGGCTTTTATAAAAAATGTTCAATCCGGATCTCCTATAGATTTAATCTTGCGAAACACTTCTCTGGATGAGAGAATTAAAGATTTTGTGAATTTTACATTTCAAACTATTGCGAGTGGTAAATCCCATCAGATCGCTGCTGCATTTACTTTTGGTAGAGAGGATTTGATTCCAGATATTTTTATTGAAGTTCTCAAACAATCGGAAAATCTAAGATTTTCCACATCTAGTTTTAGATATTACTTAGATAGGCATATTGAACTGGATGGAGATGAGCACGGGCCTCTAGCTATTGAAATGATCAAAGAACTGTGTCACAACTCTGAAGAAAAGTATAAGGAGGTACTTTACATCTCAAAACAGGCTCTTATGCACAGAATTAAACTTTGGGACGCTATAGCAGAAGCCATATTGGACTCCTCTGCTCAAAGAAAACGTGTGGGTTAAAAGATTTAGAGAAAATCCGTAACTTTAGTAGTCTAAATCTGAATCATGTCGTCTCATCAAATCCATTTGCATTACGAATCAAAATTGTTGTGCCCAGCAGAAGTATTATGGCAACAAATAAGTATCAAGGAGCTTTGTGGTCACTGGATAAATCAAGTTTTTCCCGGTTCGATAATTGAAGGAAACTGGATTTCTTTGGGAGAAGACATAAAATTCTTAGACAAGAATAAGGACGGAACACTAGTACGAATAAAGAGTTACGAGTTAAACACAGAACTCTCTTTTGAACATATTGCTTCCATAAAAAATGGAAGAAGTATAGTAGATTCGAAAAATGAAACAAACTGGACAGGCACTTCTGAGAAATATTCAATTGAAGACTTTGGAGAATCGTGCTTGTTTAAAGTAGATATTGTGACTTCAAAAGTCCATAAGACTATGTTTGAAGCAACGATGCCAACCGCCTTGAACTACATGAAAGCCCAATGTGAAGAGGTTATTCAGGGACTTAAATATCCTATCGGAACATTCGATAGTAAAAGGAATTTCGACAAGAGGGAAATCAAACGTTTTATTGATGTTATATCTTCTCTTCCATCGGAAGTTAAAACCTTAACGGCGGACTTGACAATACAAGAAATGGAGTATTGCTATCGCCCGAACGGATGGAATATTGCTCAAGTTGTTCACCACCTTTCAGATAGTCATATGAACGCGATCATAAGGTTTAAACTAGCTTTGACAGAGGATAATCCGACAATAAAGCCCTATAAAGAGGACAGATGGGCCAAGCTCGAAGACTCCAACAGCCTCGATCTTAGTTTGTCCTTAAGTATTCTTGAGTCCATGCACGAAAAATGGAGGGTTTTGTTGATGTCTTTGGACAAAGAAGATTTTTCGAAAACCTATTTTCATCCTGAATCTAATAAAAAAGTCACTCTGGCTCAAACTGCCGGTATGTATGCCTGGCACAGTCAGCATCATCTGGCACACATAAATCAAGCTCTTAGTTATAAGTTTAATTAGTAAATTCGTTTTGTTTCATACCTATGGATTTGTTTCAGTCTTCAGAAAACCTCTTGCCTTTCGATGGATTTGTTACCTACAAAGCGGGGCTGTTGTCTCTTTCGGAATCTAAGGAGCTCATGGATTATCTGATGGCGGAAATAGATTGGCAAAAAGAAAAATTAACCCTTTTTGGAAAGCCAATCGAAATGCGAAGAAAAATTGCCTGGCTAGGAGACAAGCCCTTTAAATATAAATACGGAGGAAGTGTAAAAACAGCTTCCCTATGGCCAAAAGGCTTACTAAATCTAAAAGAAAAAGTAGAGCTGTCTTCAAATTCAAAATTTAATTCTTGTCTTTTAAATTTGTATTTTGACGGGGACGATGGAATGGGCTGGCACAGCGATAACGAAAAAGAATTGATCAAAAATTCAACTATTGCATCTGTAAGTCTCGGGGCAACAAGACCATTTAAATTTAAACATAATTCTACCGGCGATCAGATCAAAATAACTCTAGAGTCAGGAAGTCTTCTTTTGATGCAAGGGGAAACCCAACAGTTTTGGAAACACGCCCTTCCTAAAACAAAAAAATCAAAGACTCCAAGAGTGAATTTGACATTTCGGCTTTTTGATGAACAAAATGCAATCCTATGAGATATATTATACTTTTTTTCCTTCTTGCAATCACCCTATCTATAAACGCCCAGGAAACTCCGATTCAAGGAAGTTTTAAGCGTACAATACAGCTTGAGAACAACAAAAATATCACGGAGCTTTGGAAATTCGTCGACAATTACTTTGTCGTTAGCGCATACAATTCCGATGCGAAAAGTTTTTATTACACCTATGGCGGAAATTACTACACCGTCAAAGACAAACTAAAGGCATCTGTCCGGTTTTCATATTACGGACCTGCGAAATTTGGAGAGAATTTGGATTGCGAATATTCCCTTGACAGCAACACTTTGAGTATTCAGGGGATTGCTAACAATTTAGTTCGCGAGGATTTTGCCCTAAATACCGCTATTTCCCAAACTTGGATAATTACTGGACGCAAAGTAAATGATAGTATTGTTCCGCGAAGGGTGGGGGCCAGAAAGACTCTAAAAATACTTACGGAAAAGAATTTTCAATGGATAGCCTTCGACGAAGAAAAAGGTCTATTTAGAGGAACTGGGGGCGGCAAGTACGAAGCTGATAAAGGGGTTTATACAGAACATATTGAGTTCTTTTCAAGAGACTCGAGTCGAGTTGGTCAATCTTTGAGCTTCGATTATGCCATTAAAGACGAAAATTGGATTCATAGCGGACTCAGTAGCAAAGGCAAACCCATTTATGAAATATGGTCTCCCTTGCGACTAGCGGAACGAAAAAATAAGCAATAAAGAGCTTCTTACATTTGAATATTTGCCTTTTCGCTAAAAGGTGCTGGTATTTGCGTTGAATCCTCTCCGAGTAGTTGTCTTAAATCAATTTCTATCGTTCTAGAAATAGTGGAAATAGGCACATCATTACCCAAACCTTGAAACGGACTTTCGCTTACTACACTAATTCTTTTAATGGAGTGAAACACCCAAGACACAATCACACAAAAGGGTATGGACAGCCAGATAAAATAATCTCCGAGTACTGGAAAATCAAGGAGCAACTCTTTACTCATATATCCGAACTCTGGAACTATACCAAAGGGTAACAAAATCAAAAATATCCATACAAAACTATAGGACAGACTCGCATATTGTCTGGGATACGGAAAGTTTTTTATGCGTTCTGATTTTCCTTGAAGCGCAAATAATTCCTCGAGAACATCTTCTAAATTCAGAAAAGAAAACCCCCATAACAGCCCTATTTCTCGCAAGTTCTTCAAGCTTTTGGATTGATTGAACAAAAGAGCTGCAGCAGGGTTTTTTTTGTTTGAGATTTCTTGCCACTCTTCTGAAGAAATATAAGGAGATATGGCCTCCTCCAAAGACATTTTATGCTCGGGAACATCCAATTCCTTAACCCATTTTTTCTTGTTGTGTTTTGGAGAGTTTAGCTCCCAAGACCGTTTTTCTCGCATGCTATATCTCATGGCTGTGAGCCAAGCTATATGACGGTAGATTAGTTCTTTTTTTATTTGAAATATTTCCTCTTTAGAGACAATATCTACGGAGTGCTCATTGTTCACCATGGCAAAAATCTTCATCCCCCATGTTCTCGAAGTGTTTACAACTCCTCCCCAAATCTTTCTAGCTTCCCAAACCCGCTCATAGGCAGCATTGTTTTGAAAACCGACAATAAAGGCCACCGCAGTACCCACTAGTCCAACTGGCGTCCAAGGAACCTCAACAAACTTAAAATCAAACACATCGTAAAGGATTACAATCGCTGTCGACATTAAAGTGAAAATCAGAATTTCTCTTTTGGTCCAAGAAAAAAGTTCCTTCGCAGAGTATTTTTGTTTTGTGAGCATGATTTCGCTTTTTAACAAATTTACATAATATACACGAACAAAAAAGCCTCATCTTTTCAGATGAGGCTTCGCGATTTGTACCTTGGGTGGGAATCGAACCCACACTCCCGAAAGAACTGGATTTTGAATCCAGCGCGTCTACCAATTCCGCCACCAAGGC
>JBELHR010000002.1:114725-133785 GCA_042091275.1 Flavobacteriaceae bacterium | reverse complement strand
TATTTTAGATACAGGTTCGCCACATCTTATTCAGTTCGAGAAGAACATCACAGCAATAGATGTTCAAAAGCAAGGAGCTGCAATACGGTATTCCAAAGATTTTCCAAAAGGAATTAATGTGAATTTTGTAGAGATAAAAGCGGATGATCTTCTCAAAATAAGAACCTACGAGAGAGGTGTAGAAGACGAGACGTTGGCATGTGGCACTGGAGCTACTGCAGCGGCAATTGCATATCACAGTTCGGGACAAACTTTGGAGAAAAAAATTGAGGTTGAGGCCTCCGGTGGTTTACTCCGTATTTCTTTTGATTGCATGGAACCAAATCACTATTCGAATATCTGGCTAAATGGCCCAGCAAAAATGGTCTTTAAAGGAAGTTATACTCATGGAAAATAAAATAATTCTTTCTGCACCAGAACTTGAAGATCTCGATTTTCTTTACGAGCTCGAAAACAATCGAGAATTGTGGAAATATTCTCAAACTCGTGTACCCATATCAAAAACAACACTTAAAGCCTATCTGGAAAACATTAGCAAAGAACCGAGCTTATGTGCAGATCAAATACGCTTTATCATAAAATTCAAAGAAGTCTCTGTTGGCTGTATCGACCTATTTGAAATAGACCACCTCAATAAAAAGGCTGGAGTAGGAATTTGTATCACGGACAAACACCGGAACAAAGGTTTCGCCAAGCTAGCCCTAGAACAACTTATCCTCTATAGTAAAGAACATTTGCTATTGAATCAAATCTATGCGGAAACAGCTGTAGATAACGAAAGTAGTTCTGCCCTTTTTGAGGCCTGTAAATTTAAACGAGTAGCTGAATTAAAGCAGTGGAGACAAAATCAGTACGGCTTTCAAGACGTACTTATCTATCAATTTTTATTGTGATCATGAAAGTATCAAAAAGTGTAATTTCATTAGGGCTGGTTCTACTGTTTTTAATCTCCGCAATCGCGGGATATACCTTATTTATTGTTAATAAAAAGTCGGCTGTCAAAAACGAACAAATAATTTATATATCGAGTTCGGATACTTACGACAGTGTTTTCAAGAAGCTAAAACCCGAACTCAAATACCCAAATATCTTTGAATATACAGCCGATATTAAAGAATATGCGAAATATATAAAGCCCGGTAGATATAAAATTGGAACTGCATTGAGCACAATGGAGCTTATAAATAAATTGCGTTCGGGAGACCAAGATGCCTTGAATTTGAAATTCAATAATCAAGATTATTTGGAAGATCTCGCCGAGCGAATTTCCCAGCAACTAGATTTGACAAAGGAAGACTTGCTAAATAGCATGTTAGATCCGGATTTTTTGGAAAAAGAGGGATTTACAGAATCAACTGCACTCAATATGTACCTTCCTAACTCCTATCAAGTTTATTGGACTATTAGTTCAGAGGATCTAATTCGAAAACTATTGAGAGCGTATCGCAACTATTGGACGCCTCAAAGACAAAAGTTAGCAGAGGCACAAAACCTAGACCCAATAGAAGTTAGTACTTTAGCGAGCATTGTTCAAAAAGAATCGAGTTACGTACCCGAGAGAGCAACAATTGCAGGGCTATATCTAAACAGACTAAATAGAGGAATACCCTTACAAGCCGACCCGACAATTATTTACAGCCTCAAAGAAAAGCTCGGTAAGGACTACCAAGTTAAAAGAGTTTTAACCAAGGACTTAAGCATAGCATCCCCCTATAACACCTATTTACATCCAGGTCTACCGAAAGGACCTATCTCCATGCCTGACTTGAGCTCTATTGAAGCTGTCCTAAACCCCTCTAAACATCGCTATATCTATATGTGTGCTAATCCTGAAGCACCGGGAAGACATAGTTTTGCAAGGACCTTAAGCGAACACAATCGCAATGCAAAAGCCTATCAGAGATGGCTCAACAAACAAGGAGTTAAGCGCTAGGAAAATCCACTTTCTATTTTTTTCGTAAATTTACAATAGATAATATTAAACCCTTTGGGCATGAAAAACTCGATTATTATTCTATTAGTAATCTTAGTAATATTATCCTACCCAACAGAGAGTGCTGCTAAGAGCCTCGCCATTGCTTCTTCAAATGAACTAGCTACAGTTCCCACAGAGGAAGAATTTTACGCCAATCAAGAAAGGCGTGATTTTGTGCCAATTCCCTTTATAGGTAAAACTTTTATGGGCTTTAAAGAATCTTTAGCCTTTAAGGAATCACAGCGAAGATATCAGGTAATTAACTCCCACGGTTATATGGGAAAATACCAATTTGGACCCGGTACCTTAAAACGCTTTAAAATTGTACAACACGAAATTTTTCTAGAAAATCAAGAGCTTCAAGAAAGAGCATTTGTAGCCCTTTGTCAAGTAAACAAATGGATTCTCATAAGAGACATAAAGAGAATGGTCGGAAAAACAATAAATGGCATACCCATAACCGAGTCGGGAATTCTAGCTGCAGCCCACTTAGCTGGTGCAGGAAATGTCAAAAAGTATTTGAGAAGCTGGGGGGAACACGATTTTGAAGATGCCTATGGAACGAGTATCGAAGAATACCTGATCCGATTCAGGAACTACGATACCACTAATATCGTCCCAAACAGATTTCCTATGCTTGAATTATAAAAATTGCTGGCCGCTTGTGAAGATCAAATTTTATTTTTTTCCAAGCATCTATTCTGTGGGTTTTGATATATTCACTATCTAAAGTGAGATCTGCTGCCACACACAATAAAGTAGATGGATTTAGCAGAGCCAATAAGTCTAAAAATAGTTTATTATTGCGATATGGAGTCTCGATAAATGCTTGAGACTGTCCTTCTTCCTTACTGCGTCTCTCGAATTTTATCAAAGCCTTTTTACGTTCTGATTTCTCTATAGGGAGATAGCCATTAAACGCAAAACTTTGACCGTTTAGTCCGGAGGACATCATTGCCAATAATATAGAGGAAGGACCAACCAAAGGACGAACTTGGATACCTAATTTATGTGCCAAAGCCACGACCTCAGCACCAGGGTCAGCAACACCTGGAACACCAGCATCCGACAAAAGCCCCATATCTGTGCCATCCATACAAGGGTTCAAATATTTTTGAATCTCCGTGCGGTCAATATGTTTGTGCAATGGACTCAAAACCAAATCAGGTTGGGGAACATCTGGGGACACTTTTTTTATAAATCGTCTTGCTTCTTTAGAGTTTTCTACGACAAAATGTCTTAAACCCGAAACAATAGTCGGAACAATAGCCGGTAAGACTTCTTCGACAAGACCTTCGCCTAAAGTATTGGGAATCAAATATAAAACACCTTTTTTAGTCATCAGATAAATCGGAAGTTAGAAGATAGTCACAAGCTGTATCCAAAAGGTCATAAACATGAGCAAAACCTTGCTCTCCTCCGTAATAAGGATCTGGAACTTCCTTCTCTATCGTATTTACACCATCTAAGATTAGTTTGATTTTTGCCAACTCTTCGGGACTTGAAGCTAGTTTTTGAAGGTTGCGGTAATTGGATTTATCCATGGCATATATCCAATCAAAGTTTTGAAAATCGTCTTTGGCAAATGCTCTCGACCTCTGATTTGTAATATCTAATCCTCGTTCTCTAGCAATTTCTATGGAACGAATATCTGGAAACTCTCCTTGATGATGGGCGGAGGTCCCTGCTGAATCGACATAAAAATTAGTAGAAGACACCTTGGATTCTAAAATACCTTGTGCCAGAGGTGAACGACAAATATTTCCCAAACAGACCATCAATACCCGAACCATAATTCAAACTATAAGGATAGCTTTTCAGTCAAGTCATCTACGTACTTTTTGTACTGCTTGTCGGTTTCCGTTAGGTTATCTACAGTCTTACAAGCGTGTAAAACAGTCGCGTGATCTCTTTTACCAATTTGCGCTCCAATGGAAGCCAAGGAAGATTTGGTCATGTGTTTTGCAAAATACATCGCCAATTGTCTCGCTTGAACCACATGGCGTTTTCTAGTTTTACTCTGCAAGGTAGCCACATCCATTTCAAAATATTTTGAAACTACTTTTTGAATGTGCTCAATGGATATTTCGCGTTTGGTGTTTTTGACAAACTTATCTACAATCTGTTTTGCCAAACCGATGGTAAACTCTTTTCTATTGAAAGAAGCTTGTGCTATCATAGAAATAACTACGCCCTCCAATTCTCTTACATTATTTTTGATGTTTTTTGCGATATACTCTACAATTTCTGCAGGCATCTCTACACCATCTCTAAATAGTTTCTTTTCTAAAATAGAAATTCTAGTCTCCAAATCAGGAGATTGCAACTCTGCAGAAAGTCCCCATTTAAATCTGGATAATAATCGCTGCTCTATGTCTTGCATATCCACAGGAGCTTTGTCCGAAGTCAAGATAACTTGTTTCCCGTTTTGATGCAGATGATTAAAAATATGAAAGAAAACATCTTGAGTTCCTGCCTTACCTGACAAAAACTGCACATCATCTATCAACAAGACGTCAATCATTTGATAAAAATGAATAAAGTCATTTCTTGTATTGCTCTTTACCGAATCTATAAACTGTTGGGTGAATTTTTCCGAAGAAATATACAAAACAGTTTTGTCCGGATATTTATCTTTAATCTGAACGCCAATAGCATGGGCTAAATGCGTTTTTCCCAAACCTACACCACCGTAAATCAATAGTGGATTGAAAGAGGTACCACCAGGCTTATTAGCAACAGCCAAACCAGCTGATCTCGCCAAACGATTTGAATCTCCCTCAATAAAGTTGTCAAAATTATAGCTAGGATTTAGTTGGGATTCAATTTTAACTTTTTGAATTCCAGGAATGACAAAAGGATTTTTTAATTCTCTTTTATCGATCTCTAGAGGTACCGTAAGCTTTTGAGCTTTAATCGGATTTCTGTTCGAACTTGGGATTTTTACCGTCTGAGGCTGGGTACTACTATAAGTGTTCTCCATTTTGACATCGTAAATCAATTTCGCGTCATTTCCGAGCTCTCTAACTAGAGCAACTCTTAGGAGTTTTATATAATGCTCTTCTAACCATTCATAAAAAAACTTACTCGGAACCTGAATCGTCAAAGCCTCTCCTGTAACTTTGACAGGTTTAATAGGCTCAAACCATGTTTTGTAGGCCTGCGGCTTGATATTGTCTTTTATGAAATTTAGACAAGCATCCCAGACTGAGTCAGCAGTTTTAGTCATTATCATTGGTTAATTTTGGGCTTTAGTTTGGTGTTAAGGGAAAGTTAAATCTCAAAAAAATTCTCCCTCTCTCTCCATACAAAAGTGTGAATAAAATTCAGTATAAAAAAATCAAAACAGTATAGGTTTTTAAAAATTTTCTTCTTAATATAACGAAAAAATAATTGATGTTTGAAACGAATTTAACACTTCGTGTGAGGTATTGCGAAACAGACCAAATGGGTGTCGTTCACCATGGAAATTACGCTAAATATTTCGAAATGGGGCGTATTGAGTGGCTGAGAAATTTCGGTCTATCTTATAAAAAAATGGAGGAAGACGGAATAGCACTTCCTGTAGTAAATTTAAATACAAATTTTCACAAACCGTGTTATTATGACGACGAACTAGAACTTAGAACTAGTATTGAGGCCTTACCTACAGCAAAAATTCAATTTAACTATAAATTATTCCGAGAAGATGTTTTAGTTTCTTCGGGATCTACCATTCTTGTTTTTGTCGATACCGTGAAAAACAAACCAATGAAAGCTCCAGATTTTTTATATGAAATCTTGCAGCGCGCTATACCTGGCTAGTTTTGATAGTTAAATGGTGATTTGCAGATAGTTTCTCCAATACTTCAGCATACATACTCGGGCTTATTCCCAAGTTCATCTTTCCTCTAGCCTCCATATTTTGGCTTAGAATTTTGAGATCGTAATCTTTAATCATTCTCATAATTGAATTCATGGCTCCATAGTCAAAACTTACTTCCACCTCCTTATATATAGGATGTTTTACTATTTGAGAGGAATGAAGAATTAATTGACTCGATGTCTTGTAGGCAGATATCAAACCACCGACACCAAGTTTAACACCACCGAAATAACGCACTACGATAACCAAAGTATTTGTCAGGTCAAAAGCTAGTAATTGGCCATATATTGGCTGACCTGCAGAGTTATTTGGTTCTCCATCGTCATTTACGCGATATACCTCTCCCTTGGGACCAAGACGATAGGCATAACACCAATGTCTCGCGGCATAATGCTCTTTTTTAATTCTTTCCAATGCTGACTTAACCTCCTGCTCATTCGAAACAGGAATAGCATAGCCATAAAATTTGCTCCCCTTTTCCTTTAAGAGTTCAGGCTGTTCGGCCTCCAAAACACTTTGATAATAATCAATATATAGTTCCATTAAAAGAAGATTTACTCTTGGGTTTTTAGATAAGCATTGTAAGCCATACGAGAATTTGGATAGAACTTAGAAAATTTGTCCTCGCCAAGAAATACTTCAAAAAAATCATTACCCTCGAATTTGGGGGAATAAACACCCTGACCAAATACGCGTTGTCCTTGAAAGCGAAATAGTTCATCCCATAGATTAGTATCGATAAATTGTTGTAAAACTTGAGCTCCTCCCTCCACAATTAAGGATTGAACTCCACGCCTAAACAACTCATTGAGAATCTGATTCACCAAACTCCCATCTCGATCCAATCTCGCATAGTCTATAAAATCCTTGAGATGCAAACTGCCTTTTTGAAGATCGGATGTCAATATTAAAGTGGGAATACCGTCGTTGAGTATTTTCAATCTCGAATTTAAACTCAACTCTCTATCCACGAGTACTCTAAGGGGATTGTCTCCGAACCACAGACGTGTGGACAGAGTCGGATTGTCGTTTTTTACTGTGTTTTTACCAACGAGTATAGCAGCCTCATTTGCCCTTAACTTGTGAGCCACCTGTTTGGAATACGGATTACTGATCCAATTGACCTGAGCGCTTTCTAAATCTTGAATATTCCTTTTAATATCCATAAATCCATCCGCACTTTCGGCAAATTTCAAAAAAACATAAGGACGCTTTAATAAATGATAAGTAAAAAAACGTTTGTTAACATCAAATGCCTCAGCTGGCATAAAGAGTTTTACAACCTCTACCCCTGCACTCTCTAACCTCTTTATACCTTTTCCTTTGACTTTGTCAAAAGGATCTATACCGCCCACAATTACCCTTTTAACTTTTTTAGCAATCAAAAGGTCTGAACAAGGAGGTGTTTTTCCAAAGTGAGAACAAGGCTCTAGACTGACATAGACATCACTTTTGGGAAGCAAATGCTTTTCTCTCACTGAATTAATAGCATTTACCTCAGCATGTGGGCCTCCTGCTTTTCGATGCCACCCCTCGCCTATAATACGATCATCGCATACAACGACACAACCAACCATGGGATTTGGATAGGTCATTCCAAGACCATTTTTGGCCAGCTCAAAGGCTCGCATAAGATATTTTTCTCGTACCTTCACCGCTCAAAAGTACGGAAATAATACATGAAAAATTCTTCTATTTTAATCCGAGAAATTTCTGAAAAAGACAATATTCAAATTGCGGAGTTGATTCGCAGCGTAATTGTGGAATTCGGCGCACCAAAAGTAGGAACAGCATATGAGGACAAAGCATTGGACAACTTATACCGCCACTATCAGAAAGAAGGTTGTGCCTATTTTGTTCTCGCAGATGGAGATCGAATAATCGGAGCTGCTGGTATTGCCCCTTTGCAAGAAGGCCCTTCAAATATTTGTGAACTTCAAAAGATGTATTTTCTCCCAGAAGCCAGAGGTCGTGGTTTTGGGAAAGAACTCATCGAAAAATGCCTAGAAAAAGCAAAAGAACTACATTTCCACTCCTGCTATATAGAGACCATGCCAAATATGCTTGCCGCTCAAAAGCTGTATCGCAGAAATGGATTTGAGTATATCAACCAACCTATGGGAAATACAGGTCACCATTCCTGCTCGGTATGGCTGTTAAAAGAAAAACTATGAGATTAATCGAGTTTAGAGAAGATTTTATAGACTCGATAAAAGAGGCTTATAACAGTCGAGAGGCTTTGGAACTTTTTAATTTGACTCTCGAAGATTTATTTCAGATCAAGCCTATTGAGCTAGCTGTAAATAGAGACCTCTCTCTATCCGAGGAAAACTACGATCGTTTTAGAGATGTCGTAAAAAGGCTTTTAAACAAAGAACCCATTCAGCATATAATAGGGTTTACTTTTTTTAGAAATCTCAAATATATTGTAAACTCTAAGGTTCTTATTCCCAGGCCAGAGACGGAAGAATTGGTACAATGGCTTCTATCCGATTTTGACTTTTCTAAAAAAGACCCTGTTAAAATTCTAGATCTTTGCACCGGAAGTGGCTGCATTGCAATAAGCCTAGCCTCTGAACTAGGAGAAAAAGCAAAAGTAAGTGCACTGGACTATTCTAAGGAAGCTCTTGAAGTTGCTCGCTTAAATGCGAAAAACAATAAGGTAGAAGTAAATTTCATAGAAGCAGATCTTTTAAAATTAGAACATATCGAAAACTTCGATGTTGTAATTAGTAATCCCCCTTATGTTAGAGATTCTGAAAAGAACTACATGGAAGCACGTGTCTTGGACTTCGAGCCAAATATGGCACTCTTTGTTTCGGACACAAAACCTCTAATTTTTTACTCTAAAATTGCGAGCTTATTCAAACAAAATGCCAAATCAAATAGTTTGTTATACTTGGAAATAAACCAATATCTAAGCGAGGAAACCATTGCCGACTTAAGACATTTAGGGTTGAATAGTATTGAGTTGAAGAAGGATTTTAGAGGAAACCCAAGAATGATTAGAGCACAAATCTAGATTTAACTACCTTTGCATTATGCGAATTGATATTATATCTGTTAACCCAGAATTGATAAAAAGCCCCTTTGAGCACTCGATAGTGAAAAGAGGAATAGATAAAGGATTGGCCGAGGTGTTTTTCCACGACCTAAGAGACTTTGCAATCAACGATTACGGAAAAATTGACGATTACCAATTTGGAGGTGGAGCGGGAATGGTCCTGATGATAGAGCCCATTGAAAAAATAATATCTCAATTAAAAGCCGAACGCGATTACGACGAGATCATTTATATGACCCCAGACGCTCCTGTACTCAAACAGAAGCTCTCTAACCGCCTTTCATTAGTCGACAATATTATAGTGCTTTGCGGACATTATAAGGGGGTAGATCAGAGAGTTCGCGACCTATTTGTCACTCGAGAGATTTCCATTGGAGATTTCGTCTTGAGTGGTGGAGAACTCGCAGCAGCGGTTTTATGCGACAGTATAATTAGACTTATTCCTGGAGTTCTCGGTGACGAGACTTCGGCTCTTACGGACTCCTTTCAAGATGAATTGTTAAGCCCTCCTGTCTACACCAGGCCAGCGAACTACAAAGGCTCTGAAGTACCAGAGGTATTGCTCTCCGGTAATTTCCCTAAAATAGAGAGCTGGAGGACAGATCAAGCCATAGAAAGAACCAGAAAAATCCGTCCAGATCTTCTAGACGAATAATTTTAAGTCTTAATACTTTTATTTTATAAATTTTTATATAAATTTGCACTCTCAAAAATAACCTCTGACGAGATACGTGTATGTTGCTTTTGTTCAATCCTAATAAAACTATTATGGAATCATTAATTAAGTTTGTACAAGACGAATTTGTAACAAGAAAAGAACTTCCTGAATTTGGAGCAGGAGATACAGTAACTGTATACTACCAAATTAAAGAGGGAAACAAAACAAGAACACAGTTTTTCAAAGGTGTGGTTATCCAAAGAAGAGGTAACGGTGCTTCAGAAACTTTTACTATCCGTAAAATGTCAGGAACAGTTGGTGTAGAGCGTATCTTCCCAGTAAACTTACCTGCTATTGAAAAGATAGAAGTAAATAAATACGGTAAAGTACGTAGAGCACGTATCTTCTACTTTAGAGAACTTACCGGAAAGAAAGCGAGAATCAAGGAGCGTATCCGCAAATAATTCTCTCTTCAAAATGCACAAAACCTCGTCTGAAAATGACGAGGTTTTTTTATGTTCTAAATTCTGTTTTTCAACATCCCTAATTTAAAGGCGAAATTGGAGCTAAGTCTTTAAAATTCAAGCCTAATTAATAGGGAATTAATAGGATAATTTCCTTTGAGTTTTCATACATTTGTGCGGTTTTACCACAATTTTTTACTGAATTAAAACTCAATACAATTGAAAAAATCTAAAATATACTACACGCACACGGACGAAGCTCCTGCTTTGGCTACAAAATCC
The DNA here is from genome assembly GCA_042091275.1 of Flavobacteriaceae bacterium. GTDB lineage: Bacteria > Bacteroidota > Bacteroidia > Flavobacteriales > Flavobacteriaceae > JBELHR01. Next base: position 123,477 of record JBELHR010000002.1, on the reverse strand, counting down.
TTTTTACCAATAGTAAAGGCATTTACAAATTCGTCTGATATTGAAATAATTACAAAAGACATCTCCTTATCTGGTAGAATACTCGCTACATTTTCGGACTACCTCAAAGAGGACCAAAAGGTAGAGGATGCATTGAGTGAATTGGGAAAACTCGCTACTACTCCAGAGGCCAATATAATTAAGCTTCCAAATATTTCTGCATCTGTACCTCAGTTACTAGCTGCTATCGAAGAACTTCAAAATCAAGGATTTGCTCTGCCAAATTATCCAGCAGAACCGGTTACAGACGAAGAGAAAAAAGTAAAATCACTTTACGACAAAATCAAAGGAAGTGCTGTAAATCCAGTTCTTAGAGAAGGAAACTCCGATCGTAGAGCTCCTAAAGCTGTAAAAAACTACGCCAAAAAGAATCCACATCACATGGGAGCTTGGACACCGAACTCAAAGAGTCACGTCGCTTCTATGACCGAAGGGGATTTTTATGGGTCTGAGGTTTCTTTAACCCTTGAAAATGCAGATAGCGTAGATATTATTCTCGAAAGTAAATCTGGGAAACAAATATTAAAAAAGGGACTAGCTCTCGAGGCAGGAGAAATAATCGATGCTGCTGTATTGAGCAAAAGTAAACTTAGAGCCTTTCTTCAAGCGGAAATCAAAAAAGCTAAAGAAGAAAATGTCTTACTCTCTGTCCACCTAAAGGCTACCATGATGAAAGTTTCCGATCCAATTATTTTTGGACATGTGGTGAGCACTTATTTTGACAATGTTTACAGTCAATTCGAAGAGCGTTTTAAAGAACTTGGCGTAAATCCAAACAATGGTTTGGGAGATCTCTATACTAAGCTAGAAACTCTGGATCAAAAAGAAAGAGAGGAAATTGAAGCTGCTATCGCTTTGGCTTATGATAAAAACCCTAGTCTAGCTATGGTAGATTCTGACAAGGGAATTACAAACCTACACGTTCCAAGTGATGTCATTATCGATGCATCTATGCCAGCAGCGATTCGAAGCTCTGGTAAAATGTGGAACAAAAACGGAGAATTGGAAGATACCAAAGCTCTTATACCAGATAGATCTTATAGTTCTGTTTACCAAGCGACAATCGATTTTTGTATTGCAAATGGCGCATTTGACGTTCAAACAATGGGGAGTGTTTCCAATGTTGGGTTGATGGCTAAAAAAGCAGAAGAATACGGATCTCACGATAAAACTTTTGAAATTCAAGAAGCTGGAGTAGTAAAGGTGGTCAATAAAGACGGGGAAACTTTACTCGAGCACGCTGTTGAAGTTGGTGATATTTGGAGAATGTGTCAAGTAAAAGACGCACCGATAAAAGACTGGGTTAAGCTCGGTGTAAATCGCGCAAAAGCAACTGGAGTTCCCGCTGTATTTTGGTTAGACAAAAACAGATCCCACGATGCTCAAATAATAAAAAAGGTAAATACCTACCTACAAGACCACGATACAGATGGTTTGACTATAGAGATCTTAGCTCCAAAAGAAGCTACCATATACTCTTTAAATCGCATGAAGGAAGGTCTAGATACTATTTCTGTTACTGGAAATGTATTGAGAGATTATTTAACGGATTTATTTCCTATTCTAGAATTGGGAACTAGTGCTAAAATGCTTTCTATTGTCCCTCTTATGAATGGTGGTGGGCTTTTTGAAACTGGTGCGGGAGGATCTGCTCCAAAGCACGTTCAGCAATTTGTAGAGGAAGGCCATTTGAGATGGGATTCGCTCGGGGAGTTTTTAGCTCTTGGAGTTAGTTTAGAGCACCTAGCAGAAACTAACGACAACCCCAAAGCAGCTATTCTAGCCAAAACTTTAGATCAGGCTACAGAACAGTTCCTAAACGAAGATAAATCACCGTCTAGAAAAGTTGGAGAATTAGACAATCGTGGAAGTCACTTTTATTTAGGTATGTATTGGGCACAAGCTCTAGCTGAACAGGATGAAAACTCCGAGTTAAAAGCAGAGTTTCAGCCGATCGCGGAAGCTTTGACCAATGGAGAAGATCAAATAATTAAGGAATTAAACGAAGCGCAAGGCAAGCCAAATGACCTCAAGGGTTATTATAAGCCTGAGGATGCTATTGTTTCGGATTTGATGAGACCAAGTAGTTCCCTAAATGCGATAATTAAGTAAATCAAAGAAAAAAGCCGAAAGAAATTTCGGCTTTTTTTATACCTTTATTTAAAGCTAGAAACACTATGGATCCTAACTTAAGAAAGGGAGTTATACGAATAGGAATTGCACTTCCTTTGATGTTTTTAGGTCCGATTCTATTTACAATTGGGCTAAAGGCGTGGAAGCAAGATCAAATCGTCATTATACTTATTCTGGGAGTTATTCTCTCTTTGATAGCGCTATTTTGTGCCATAACTTCTCTTAGATCTATTTTGAAATACTTGTTCAAATAGAAATGATTAACTCAGATAAAATAAAGCAATGGGAATACTGGCCCTCGTGGGCTTTTCATTTACCACTATTTCCTATGCTTCTAGTTAAAGTTTTAAAAAGAGGCTATCCATTTACTCATTTCTTGGAAGCAAATCCTTGCTTTTTCATGTCTGGGCACGGCAATGAGTCAAAATTTAAAACCTTAGAATTACTTCCGAAAGAACTCCGTCCAAAAACCATAAAAATAAATATTCACAAGAGTAGTGATTTGATCGCAGTCGAAATTGAGAATGCGAATATATCCTTTCCTCTAATTCTAAAACCAGACATCGGTTTTAGAGGTCTTGGAGTATTTAAAATAGCAGACGCACGGGAATTAAAAACCAAACTCGAATTCATCAACAAACGACTGAATGGATTAGAAAGAGGGAAATATTTTTTGATTCAGGAATATTTGAATCTCCAGGAAGAATACGCCGTATTTTATCACAAAGATCAGGGAGAAAACAAAGGAAGAATCAGCTCTTTGACAAAAAAGGAATTTTTGGAAGTTTTAGGAGATGGAACCTCTAGCATATCCCAATTAATCGAACTACACCCTAGAGCAAAATTATATAAATCCGTTTTGTCAAAAGAGTCTTTCGATCCCGAATATATTCCAAATAAAGGAGAGCACTTTAGACTATCGGACATAGGAAACCATTCTAGAGGAAGCCGGTTTATAAATATTACGGACCTGATTAACGACAAAATGGAGGCGAAATTTACAGAAATCGCGAAAGATATACCGAATTTTAATTACGGTAGATTTGATTTGAAATGTCACTCCATAACCGATTTAGAAAATGGTGCTAATTTAAGAATCATAGAATTAAACGGAATCGTAGCCGAACCAGTGCACATTTACGACTCCCAAACCTTTTCTTATCTAAAGGCCCTTAAAGTACTGAAGAATCACTGGAATATTTTAGATTCTATTATTGACCAACAAGTAACTGTAAAAGACAGAAAACTAACTCCAACTAAGGTCTATATTCGTGAAATGAAGAGTCTTTACCATTATAAAAAACAACTGGAATCTAGATTGCTTTAGCTTATTTAGGCGTAGTCGGATTATATCCAAAGTCTTTATTGTCATCTAGTGATATCCCGAGATTAAATGCCATAGTCTTGAGCTGAGCGAAGTGATGGATTGCGTGATTGCAAGCAAACATAAGACAAGAACCTACAGTGGACTCTTGACACAATATTCCCTGCCCTAAATTATCTTTGACTTTAATAGTTCGAGACAGGTCTGTAGTGCTCAAATTCTCTAATTTAGAACCTAAGGTCAATAAGAATTGTTTGGCATAGACCGGGTCTTCTGACAAAATGACTTTTCGCTCTCTATAGCTAAAATCTACAAAATCAATATCCGAATCTAAAGCCCTAAAAACGGCTTCGAATATTTCAATTACATGTCTGCAATGCTCCCCAATAGAGCTTTTAAAAGGCAAGTGACTTTTGTCTCTGTATTGAATCTCACTTAGTATTTCGGTAAAAAGCGCACATTGATTCATTACAGAATGCACCGAAGCGATCAATTTTCTATCCTCTACTGTCCTTCCCATAAATTAAACAATGTCGACCCAGCGATTATTAAAAATATAACTCCAATTATTGCATTTAAATTTTTTGTGATAAAATGAACTCTTCTCTTTATAAAATTGGCGAAATTAATATAGAGTAAAAAGACAAAAAAGGAACCTAGAACAACTCCCAAACTAAAGATCACAGTATGCAGCCAGCCCAAGTTCAACAGTCCTTTAGACTTGTAATACAATGCCGCAGCCACATAAAAAGGCATGGCCAACATATTTAAAGAGGACATTCCTATACCCCTCCAAAAATACCCTCCTTTTTCGGGTTTATCGTCACCACTAGGGTGTTTGTTTTTATAGGCAGCATAAAAGAAATAAATACTCAAAAGAAAAAAGATCACAATGCCGATCTCCTTGAGAAGTAATATGACCGCTTCATTCGAAGAGAGCCATGTGGCAAAAAAAACTCCTAAAACACATTGGAAGAAAATAACTGTAATCGCTCCAAAAGAAAATTTCAAACTCGCGTTTCTACTTACATAAATGTGAATTTTGAGTGCATTCATATTGAGCATTCCAGGCAGCAATAGACCAACTACAGCTGTCAGTATCCCAAATAAGAACTCGAACAGGTATTCCATAAACAATTTTAGAATCTAAAGTAGCTTATTTAGACTTTTCTGAAAAGCTATTTTTCAAGGAATTTAAATCTGGAGCAAGACCGAGAATTCTCAGCGCAATAAAATAGGACAAAGCAATAAGTATACTCTTGAGAATTATATCGATTAAAGGACTCGCCCAAATTGGGAAGTAGTTAAAAGCAACAAACAGAGATGCAATAATTCCAAGAAGCTTTAAACTTCTTCCGATAGACAAACTAAAATTCATCTTTAGCGATAAAAAGACAATTTTAATACCTGCCGAGATCGCAACCACCGCAAAAGTCGCCCAGGCCGCACCCGCTATCCCAAGACGCGGAATAAACAGCTTATTTAAAATTACCACGCCAATAGCCATAGCTAAAGCAACATAGAAAAATACCTTATAAAACTTAGAATTTGTCAAGATAGAATTGGCATTCCCCAAAAACAGCTTTACCAACTCCACCGATGAAATTATAAGAACCACAGGAATACCGATCTGATAAGCGGGTTTTCCAATGAGTTCATAAATAGATTCAATATTTATATTGATACACAAAAACAGTAAACCTCCTATCATCAACAAATAAAAACTAGAATCGGTATACAATTGTTGCACCAAACCCCTATCGTCTCGATTTAAGGCTTTTGCAGTCATTGGATTTACAATTTGCTGCATGGCTCTCGACGGGATACCAATTACCAAAGCGATATATACACCTACTCCATAAAAAGCCACCTCCTCCAATTCATAGAATTGCGGAATCATGGTTTTGTCAATTTCTAAAAGAATGGTCGCTGCCGATCCAGATAAAAAAATATATATACAAAACAGCAGAACCTCTCTGCTATTGTAAGGGAGTTTTAGACTAAATTTTGGGGTGTATAGGTAGAGGGCATAAATCGCCATTAAAAGGCATCTCAAAGCATAAACAAAAACTAAAGCATAGATAAACTGCTCCGGACTCAAGACCTCAAAGTAGACCAAAAACAACAATACAAAAGCGCCTAAACGAGCAAATAATTCTCTTATAATTGTTCCATACACGGTCTTGAATTGTACTCTTGACCAGGCAAAAAACAATTCGAAATACCCCATGAGTAGCGCTAGAATAAATATTAAATAAGCATAGTTATCTATGAGTTGATTTTCTTTGGATAGGTAAGTTAGAATGGATTCGTAAAATACCGTTATGAGTATACTCGCCGGTGCAGCAATTACTATTGGCATCAATACACTCAGTGACATAAACCGATCGCGCTCTTCTTCCGATTTATAGGAAGAGAAAAACTTGACGACCGCATGCTGCATTCCGAGAACAGTGATAGGCAGTAAAATATTCGCGGCTGATGTCAAGAAGGTTACTAGGCCAAAATAACTTTCACTTAAAAAACTGGTGTATAAAAATAGAACGTTTAGTGCCCCCAACGCAAAGCCCAAAACAAGGACAATTGAATTTAAAAAAGACTGTTTTAGAACTATTCCCATAGAAGGTTTTTAATTTCAGTAAAGATCTTAGAACCTACCTGATCTCCGTAAAGGGAGGAATCCATATCCATTTCTAAATCCATAAATTCTTGGTAAGATGTAATAATTGAATCCTTATTTGCTCCTGCTAGCTTAGCATATCCCTCACTCAGTAGTTCCGTCCATTCCGTTTGATCCCTCAATACGATACAAAACTTTTTGTGAAAATACGCTTCCTTTTGAAGACCGCCAGAATCCGTAATTACGATCTCAGAGAAATGAATTAGAGATTGCATTTTGACATAGTCCACAGGGTCGATAAAAGTAACCTTGGACTCAATACCGAACTCTTGCATTTTTTTTCTAGTTCTCGGGTGGAGCGGACAAATTACCGCAATAGATTCAGCGATTTTATCCATAGCCTTGAAAATAGAAGTCAGTCGCGTTCTATCTTCGGTGTTCTCTTGTCTGTGAACTGTCAAAAGACAATAATCGAAATCGTAAATCGCTTTCGTCTTTTGACTAAAATAATCCACTGATTCTTTCATAATATCCCCGGTCAAAACTATTTTGCTGGAAAATTTATCAAAGCCTTCTAATTTTAAGTTCTCCATGGCACCTTGGGTTGGACAGCACAATAAATCCGAAATTCTATCGGTAAGTATACGGTTAATCTCCTCTGGCATCGACATATTAAAGGAACGAAGACCCGCCTCGATATGAATCAGTTTTATATGAAGTTTTTTTGCGGCTAAAGCTGCAGAAAGAGTGGAGTTCGTATCCCCATAGACCAAAACTGCATCGGGCTTCTCATTGATTAATATCTCCTCTATACCTTCGAGCATCTGACCGGTCATCGCACCGTGATTCAAATTAGCAACTTGGAGGTTATATTTTGGTTTTGGTATTTGGAGTTGTTCAAAAAACACCTCGCTCATATTTCTATCGTAGTGTTGCCCCGTGTGCACTATGAGTTCTTCAATACTAGCTTCCTCCTGAAAATAGCGACTTACGACAGCAGCTTTTATAAACTGCGGTCTGGCTCCAATTACCGTAACTACCTTCTTGAGATCTTTCAATTCCTTTGTTTTAATAGATTAACTACTTCTCCAGCTAAATTCCTTCTGTGAAATTTAGTTACATTTTTTGAATTACTCGCTATCACTGAATTTGCTTTAAATTCTAAGTATAATTCTCTTATCTTTTTGTCAAGAGCCTTGGAATCGTCAAAATCGACCAAACTACCCGCTTGAGTCTCCTCCAAGAGCTGGTCTAAATCTCCTCCCTTAGGACCTATCGCTAAAATCGGACGTTGGGCTCGGAAATACTCAAAAACCTTTCCTGTAACTATTCCCTTTGAAGCAGGGACATCGTTTAGAAGTAATACTAGAACTTGAGCTTGAGATTGAATGGAGCTAATTTGATTGTGCGGGATATAACCCTTGTGAGAAAACTGATCTTCCAGTCCTGCTGCACGGACATCGTCTAGTACCTGCTGGGAAATTTCACCGACAAAATACAGTTCTAAATGCTCCATAAAGCCATCGATTTCCTCACCTAGTCGCGAGAGAGTCTGCCAAAAGAAACTAGGGTTTCTATCGGAATTTACCGAACCGACATGAACCAAGCTAAATTTATTGGAAACGGTATTCGCCTGAGATAAATCTCCATCGTAGCCATTGTAAATAATATGGGTGTTTGGATTGTAGTCTCGGTACTTTCTCCACATTTCCCTACTGACAACAGTTACTAAATCCGCTTCTTTTAAAACGCTCTGTTCGGCACTGATATGCCTATTCTTAACCATTTTTAAAAACGGAAGATGGTGGAAATAATCAATATCCGTCCAAGGGTCTCTAAAATCTGCCATCCATTTTATACCAAATCTTCTTTTTAAAGCTCTCGCAATAAGATGGGTACTATGCGGCGGCCCTGTGGAGATAATCCAGTCTACAGAATTGTTTTCTAAATACTTACTCAAAAATTTTATCGAGGGACGAATCCATAAAAATCTAGCATCGGGAAACATTAAATTCGCCCTTGTAAATTTCATTAAACTCGCTACGATACCACCTTTTGGTTCTATAAAACCCGCTTGTGTTTTATTCGTTTTTTTTGAAAATGTTTGTGGTTCTAAAATTTTGTGTTTTAAAACTTGTATTTGAGAGTGTATATCTGACTCCAAACTTTTATCGAGAATCGGGTAGCTTGGGTTTTCAGGAGTATAAACTATAGTATCGACAGAGTATTCCGGGAAATATTTTGACATTTTCAACCAGCGTTGCACCCCGCTTCCTCCAGCAGGTGGCCAATAATAAGAGATGATCAACACTTTCATAACTTCTGATACATATCAATTAAACTCTTTTGACTCTCCTCCCAACAAAACTCCTTATCGACAAAATTAAAGCCATTTTCACCAAACTCTATTAATTGTTTGGGGTTTTGCTGCATCTCGATTACTTTTTGTGCAAAGTCCTCCGAATCTTTCTCCTTGTGAATTTTACCACAATTTATATGGTTTACTAAATCCCTTTGAGCAATTGCATTACTGACCAACAAGGGCTTTTTAAAACCCATATATTGGAAAAGTTTATTTGCATAAGCCACATCGTGCTGGGCGTTTCGATCCAAAGGAGACAAACAAATAGAACTCA
>JBELHR010000002.1:51876-114625 GCA_042091275.1 Flavobacteriaceae bacterium | reverse complement strand
TAAGCCACATCGTGCTGGGCGTTTCGATCCAAAGGAGACAAACAAATAGAACTCACTTCAATATACGAAGGAAAATCCCTTTGATCCTGCCAACCTTCAAAAGACACTGCATTAGCTAATTTTAGCTTGAAACACGCTTCTTTTAAAATTGGATCACTAGAATTGGACCCAACAATAACCAGTTGAGCATTAGGAATTGTTTTAAGAATTTTTGGCATTGCTCTAATTGCCGTCAGCAGTCCCCTTCTCAGCCCTGTGTCCCCTATATACAAAAGCACAAATTTAGAATTAAACCTCTCGATAATCCTTTGATCTATTTTAGCATTTGTATAAAATTGTCTAGAAATAGTATTTGGGACGAGAACCATTTTATGCTCCATTGAAGGAAACCTTTGAATTAGATCCTCCTTGAATTGAGGAGATACCGAGATAACGCGATCTGCATTGGCTATAAATTTGGCTTCTTGTCTTTTCCAATTATCAGGATTAATCAAATAGCGACCAGGGAATTTCTGCAAATGAGGGTAGAATTTCATGATTTCAGGAAAATTATCATGCAAATCCAAAACACAAGGAAGCTTCTTGTAGTTGGACCATTCCACAGCTTGAGCAATACGAATATCGTGAATATGAAGATGGCTAATCTCTTGTTTATTTATAAAATCTTTGATTTTTTTAGACATAAAAAAACTGTAGACCGGAACCGTATAGGCCAAGGCCGAACTCTTGTAGAGAAAGGTGTTAAAAGGATAACGACAAATATTTATTCCCTTATAGGTCTCGTATTCAATTTGCCCTTTGTAGTGTAAGCAAAATAAATAAACTTCAATACCCTTAGAAACCAAAGCCAAGGCTTCATTTTCTACTCTTGGGTCAGGAGGGAATTCTTTGTCCAAAATCATCCCAATCTTCATGCTGCAGGCTTGTTTTTAATATACTTTGACAAAAAGGCTATTATTATGAGAAACAAGACAGAGTATGAACCCAAACCAATCCAAGCTCCTGTTTGAATAACTTTCGGCTTGAATTCAAATATAATATCGTGACTCCCCGAAGGTATATCCATTCCGCGAAGCAGGTAATCTACTCGGTAATGGTTTACTGGCTCTCCATCGATGTATGCCTGCCAACCGGGCTTGTAAAAAGCTTCAGAAAAAACCGCAAACCCAGGATTGACCTTTGAATATTGATAGGTCATACGATTTAAACTATAATCCTTTAGGCGAATATAGTCTGTTGAATCTCTTTGGAAATTAAGGGACTCTATTTCACGTAGAGCAATATCCCCCTCCTCTGCTAGGACTTGATCCTTGGTATTTATTTGTCCCAAAGAACGGATCACATCATCCGCTGAGGACTTCTTTAGCAATTCACTTACAAACCACACATTCCCATTTCTGTTGGGATTTTCTTGAACAGTACGCCTATCCTCATCCGGTATTATAAAATACTTCGTATTCAAGAGATTGTAGACCTCCATATGGTTTTGAGAAATATAAAAGTCATATAAATCCTGAAATCTCTTTGGTTTGGCAGCGTGATATCCACCTAAGGAATGGTGAAAATAGGATGTAGCGCCGTCATTCATCATATTACCTGCGAGATTTGCCACTCTAAAATAGCTCTTATCCTCAAGTATTATTTGATCGATCTCACTTTTCTCAAATGGCCTATCTACATTTCTGGCTCTTGAGAAGTTAGAATCATTTACATATCGACGATCCACTTGAACCAGATCGAGAGTACAAACAATTGCTAAAATCAGCAAGGTATAGGTGTATTTTAATTTATTCTTTATCTGTAACCAAAGCACTGCAAAAATTACCGTAATCAGAATTAAAGTTTTTAAGACATCGTAGAATAAAACTTCCTTTCTATCCAAAATCAAGGCTTCCGAAAAACCGGGAATCATACTTTCAAAATACGCGTCATTTCCACCTGAAAAAGTAAAGAGTTCAGAGCTAAAGAAGAGTAAAAACAGGGACAGACCTCCCAAAATATAATAGCTGATTTTTAAAGATTTTATTTTAGTTGCTGGCGATTCTACGCCGGTAAACCATTGTTTAAGTCCGAGAACAGCTAAAAATGGAATAGCTAATTCCAAAATCACTTGAATAGAAGATACTGCTCTAAACTTGTCGTAAAACGGAACGTAATCAATAAAAAAATCCGTTAAAAAACTCAAGTTTTTTCCCCAACTCAATAAGAGAGAAAATACGATAGAGGCTATTAGCCAATTTCTCCAAACACCTTTGACTAAAAACAAAGCCAAAATAAATAAAAAGACAATGGACCCACCGATATAGGCCGGAGCCGATACAATAGGTTGATCCCCCCAATACAAAGGTGCCGATTCGATAAAAGATCTGGCATTTGATGTCCCTACTTTGGAGCGTAAGAAGGCATAAGAATTGGAGGACATATCCAAAGGCTCTCCGTTAGATCCTCCCATAAATCTTGCAAATATCAAATCCAGAGATTCCGAAATACCGTAGCTATATTCGGTTATATAGCCTTTGTCCAAGCCACTTGTGATTATTTCTTTCGGCGAACCATCTGGTAAAATCGTCAAATCACTTTGACTCCTTGTTGAAAATTCGGCGTATTGTTTTGTTGCCATTAGATTGGATGCATTCATCCCCAAAGACAATACGAGTGCCAAGGCACCCAAACTTGCTTTTTTTAATAAGTCTTTGGTATTTTGTTTGGTTTTTATCGCATCAATTAGCCAAACCAAAGCCAAAATCAAAATCATAAAGAGGAGATAATAGGTCATCTGAGGATGTCCCGCATTTAACTCCAATCCCATTGCGAGAGCAGTGATGACAAAACCCTGGAGCAATCTTCCATTTATTAAATATATTAAACCACACAAAACCAAAGGCATATAAGCTATTGCGTGGGCTTTTGCATTATGACCTACTCCGATGATAATTATTAAATAGGTGGAAAACCCGAAAGCTAATGCCCCAAAAAGAGCAAGTTTATTCTCCACTTTTAAACTTTTAAGCATCAAGAAAAAAGAAAACAAATACAGGAACAAATAGTCCGCAGGTCGAGGAAGAAAACGCAGGACAGCATCTATTTTCTTTAAAAAATCATAAGGATAATGGGTACTCAATTGAAAAGATGGCATACCGACAAAACTAGAATTTGTCCAAAATGGTTCCTCATCATTCTCAGCCCTAAAGTCGTTTATCTCCTTTGCCATTCCAATAAACTGTCGAATATCTCCCTGAACGATTTTTTCTCCTTTTAGAACCGGAGAAAAATATAAAACAGAAACAATGGTAAACAGAGTGAAAGCTACGAGGTAAGGGAGGATTTTTTTAAATAGAATCATGTTTTATTCAATTTCTTCAAAGTCGACATATTCCCCAACTTGATTATTATCTGTCTTTTTAGTTTTGGGTGCTTTGTCTACGACGGTCTCCCCTTCTTTTGCATTTGACCTCGGCCCACCCTGAGCATTGCGTTGCTGCTCTTGAGCTTTTTGAATAAAGTTCTTAAGTAGTATCGGAAGGATATATTTACTCGCAAATTTCAAAACGTAGTAAATGAGAATTAAAACAAATATAGTTCGCAGAAAACCGGTCACTTCAGCAGTAAAAATCATCGTTGTAAATTTAATTATCAAAAATAAGAATTTGCATGCATTAAAGCCTTAATTGAATGGAAATATTATATTTGAGTTATCTTTATACATTAAGATGGCCAAGAAACCCTTTTTTTACCTTACCCTGCTTTGCTTTTTGCCTGTTTTTGGGCAATATACCGATGTGATCAACTCGAGTCAACCCGGTAACAGCGAGACTGCTTATGGGGTCGGTTTGGGAATCTATCAATTTGAATATCAAAATGAAGTCAACTTTAGATCGAATATTAAAGCCTACTCCTCCTTAGTTGATTTTGATACAAAATTAGATTTCAGAATGGGTTTTCTATTTGAAAATCTGGAGCTTCATGCGAATATAAATTACGACTATACTTGGGTCAATCCAAATACCCTATTCACCAATTATCGTCAAAACGCAAGTTGGAGCACAAGTTATTTTGGCTTAAAAATTCTATTATTCGAACCTATTTACACCGATAAGTCTAAAGAAATAAGAAGTTGGAAAAAAAGACATTCCTACGATTACAAGCGACTAATTCCATCCGTTGCTCTTGAAATGGGATACGAGCTACCGCTATTGAATAAAGACCCTGAGTATATGGTTGTCATAGACCTTGACGACGCCTTGCATCCAAATAATGAAGCCCAAATAATATCTAAAATTTTATTGCAGCAAAATATAACGAGGCGCTGGAGCAGTTTAATCAATATTAATTTGAGAGATTTTAAATTTGATCAGTATATTGTTAGTTCGAATTATGTTCTGACAGATAATTGGGCAGGTTTTATAGAGTATAATTCTAAATCCTATACACTTCCTGTGCCGGGAAGTCTTGGAATAGGTCTCGCATATTTAGTCCATCAAAACCTTCAACTAAACATAAGTGCTGGAAGTAATTTTGATTGGAATGGATTGCAAGCAAATGCTATATTAGGTGTATCTTGGCGAATTAATCGTCACAAAGAGTACAAGAAAGTAAAATTGAAATCCGAGGGCGATGACAATACAAGGCTTAGAGGTAAAAACTTTTTTGATAAAAAGCCAAACTCCTATCAAAAAAACAAAAAGAAGCAGAGGAGAAAGAATAAAAAATTAATTAGAAAAAATCAATATGATTGAAATACGTGAATTAAAGACTAAAAGCGAATTAAAAAAGTTCTTAAAATTTCCATTTCAACTCTACAAAGACAACCCGTATTGGACTCCGTCTATTATCGCAAATGAATTAAAGAATCTAGATCCAAAAATCAATCCTGTTTTTGACAGAGCTGAGGCAAGATTTTTTATTGCTGAGAAAAATGGAGAATGGCTTGGTCGAATTGCTGTAATTGCGAATTGGCTTGAAATCGAAGATCAAAAAAAATCTAAAATACGATTTGGTTGGTTTGACGTTATCGATGATATATCTGTTACAGAGGCGCTAATTTCTAAAGTTATAGAAATAGGAAAATCTCATGGTCTCCAATATATGGAAGGGCCGGTAGGTTTCTCCAATATGGACAAAGCAGGCCTTTTGGTGGAAGGTTTTGAATATCAAAATACAATGGTTACCCTATATAACCATCCATACTACAAAGATCACTTTGAAAAATTAGGATTCGATGTTGCCGATGAATGGGTGGAATACAAATTTAATTTCGATAAGGTGGACTCGAATAAATTGAACAGACTCTCCGATATGATTCAAAGGAGATATAATTTAAAAATGAGAAACTTTACACATAAAAATCAAGTTTTCCCATACGTTAATGAAATGTTCGAACTCATTAACGAAACCTATGCTGCTCTCCCTGTTTTTGTACCCATAGGAAAAGCGCAAATCGAGTATCTCAAACATCGTTATATCGCTTTTATAAATCCGAGATTTATCAAATGCGTCTTCGATGAAAATGACGAGATGATCGCTGTGGCTATAACAATGCCATCCTTTAGTAAAGCTCTAAAAAAGGCAAATGGTCGCTTGTTTCCAACTGGATTTTGGCATCTTATGCAAGCTCAAAAAAAGAACGATAAAGCAGAATTTTATTTAATAGGAATAAAACCTAGTTATCAAAACAAAGGGGTTACCTCAATTGTATTCAATGAAATGCGAAAAACATTCATGGATTTTGGCGTTACTCATGTGGAGACAAATCCGGAATTGGTTGACAATCAAAATGTTCAGCTCCTTTGGAAAAAATACGACAGTGTGCAGCACAAGAGAAGAAAATCCTTTAAAAAAGACCTCTAATGCAACTTTTTTACGCACCTGATATAGAAGAAGATAATTCCCAGTTTTTGTTTGACAAAAACGAAAGTCGACATATTGTAAAGGCTCTGAGAAAAAAAACAGGAGATATCATAAATATTACCGATGGTCGTGGAAGACATTATCAGACAACAATTTTAGAGGCCAATGAAAAGAAATGCTCCGTTCAAATTAACCGAGTAGATGTCCGAAATAAGCCTTGGGATTATTACCTTCACATCGCTATTGCTCCCACCAAATTAAACGAGCGTACAGAGTGGTTTTTGGAAAAAGCCACTGAAATTGGAGTAGACGAAATAACACTAATTTTATGTGACCGTGCAGAGCGAAAATCAGTTAAAATTGAACGTTTTGAAAAAATAGTACACGCCGCTGCTAAGCAATCTCTTAAGTTTATTTTCCCAAAAATCAACCCCCTCAAAAGTTTTGATGATTTTGTAGAAAGTCAAAAAGACCGAGGACTAAATTTAATTGCACATTGTGACAAAGGCGAACAACAACCATTAAAAACTATGCTAAATCCCAAGGAGAGCGTATGTATCTCAATTGGACCCGAAGGAGATTTTTCTCCTCGTGAAATTAAAAAAGCAAAAGAATTTTCCTTCCGAGAAATCAGCTTAGGTAAGAGTAGACTTAGAACGGAAACGGCTGCAATAGTGGCCTGTCACACCGTTTCTCTTTTAAACGAATAGCATGGAATTAGATAATTTGAAAATTAACTTTAGCAGCGATAATTTATGGATTTTAAATATCGTTTTAGCGGTTATCATGTTTGGTGTAGCCTTAGATATTACCACAGCGGACTTTAAAAATTTATTTAAACAACCCAAAACTATGTTTGTGGGTGTGTTTTCTCAGTTTATTGCGCTTCCTTTTTTGACCTATTTATTAGTCCTAATCGTTCAACCCATTCCATCGGTAGCTTTAGGCTTAATGATGATTGGAGCCTGTCCGGGGGGAAACATTTCAAACTTTTTATCGAAACTAGCAGGAGGAAACACAGCACTCTCGGTCAGTCTAACAGCATTTGCCACTGTATTGTCAGTCGTAATGACCCCTTTTAACCTAAGCTTTTACGGGAGTCTTTATGGTCCCACTCAAGAGGTGCTCTCCCAAATATCCTTGGACCCTCTAACGCTTTTTAAACTAGTTAGTCTTATACTAGGTGTTCCATTACTATTTGGAATGCTGATACGATTTTATAAACCTAAAATTGCTGGTCGAATAGCCAAGGTGTTAAAACCCTTTTCAATAACAGTTTTCATCCTTATGATTTTGTCTGCTCTATTTCAGAATTGGGCTATATTTTTAGGTTATATCCACCATGTAATGGCACTCGTAATCACTCATAATTTAATTGCCATAGCACTTGGTTTTGTTTTGGCTAGTCTATTTAAGTTATCTAGAAAAGATCGCAAGACCATCTCTATTGAAACTGGAATTCAAAACGCAGGTCTCGGCCTTTTACTTATCTTTCAATTCTTTGAAGGACTCGGTGGAATGGCCCTTCTAGCAGCATTTTGGGGCATTTGGGATATTTTTTCTGGACTAGGAATTGCTTACCTTTATTCTAAAAAGCTGCCGACCTAGGCAATTATCCATATGTATACTTTCGTGAAAAATTTAATCCGTTTTGGAATCTTCTTTTATTTCAAAAGCGTCAAAATGTATGGAAGAGAGAAAATTCCTAAGACTGGTTCTGTCGTCTTTATTGGAAATCACCCCAACGCGCTTATCGACCCTTTATTATTAGCTTGTAAAAACCCGAGAGACCCCTATTTCTTGACAAGAGCAAGTGTTTTTGGCAACAAATATTTAAATGATTTTTTTGATCGTATCAAGATGCTACCTATTTATCGTCCCAGAGATGGTAAAGATCAGATGTACAAAAATGAGGCGGTTTTTAAAAAGTGTGAGCACATCCTCGGAAAGGGAAACTGTCTTGGGGTATTCGCTGAAGGTAGCCATAATATCGAGAGACGTATCAGACCATTAAAATCCGGTTTTGCACGAATTATTTTAGGAACTCTAGACTCATTTCCAGAACTAGAGGATATAACAATAATACCTGTAGGTTTAAATTATAGCGATCCAACAGAGGCCTTGAGTAAGGCTTCGGTATACTTTGGGGATCCGATTTCCGTCAAAGAAGTTTTAACTAATTTACCAGTAGAAAAAAACCGAGCAAACGCACTTAGAACCTTAGTAAAAGAGAAATTAGAGAAGGTGTGCGTTCACGTATCAGGAGATCATTACAACGAAAAGATAAACTATCTAAACTACTCAAAAGTAGACCTCACGAATCCCGAGTCTGCCAATTCAGCACTTAGAGACTTTGATTTAGATAAATTTAAGCTAAGCAAACAAAAGTCCTCCTCTCACAGCGTTTTTGAGAAAATACTTAGAGGATTTTTTATTGTAACCAACCTCATCCCCTACCTAATTTGGAGGAGGCTAAAACCCTCTGTAAAAGATTTGGAGTTTGTATCTACCTTTAGGTTTGCAATTTGTATGAGTTTGGTACCATTAAACCTCCTAATACAAATTACCGTTTTAGGCGTATTCTTTCCGAGCACATTTACAATTTACATCGGACTATACACCCTTGCTTTCACCAGTCTAAAACTCTCTAGTTAAAATAGCGTTTATGCCAGCTATCTGCGGCTACTACTTCCCATTGGTCAATCTTGGCCTTTTTGGTTTGAACTAAATTATTAAAAACTATGGCTTTAGAATTAATTTGATTTTCTACAACAGCATCCTTGAAAGTTTTCATACTGTAGAGTACGATATTTCCCTCTTCCTTTACTGCTATTTTCATTTTATCCATAAAATCAACTTCCAATGCCTTTCCTAGTTCTTTCACAAATCGAACCGAAGCATCTATAGAACAACCCGAGACTCCCATAAAGGACTCATCCACTACCAAGGTCAAAAATTGATTGTAATCCAAAGTATAAGATGCTTTTAAATCCGAACCGTGCTTCGTCCATTGTTCCAAAAAAAGCACACAATTATCACCGATAATCTTTTGTTCTGAAGCACTCAAAGACCTCGAAGCCTGATAAACCCAAACCCTTGAATTTTCGGGCATTTCTGAATAACTTACATACATAATTACTGAAGCTTAGAGTTTAGTCCTTTTAGTTTTATCGCGGTTAATACCTTTTTGGTATAAAGCGGGAAATCGGCATTTTGAATCCATGCATAATAACCTGGATTTTCTTCTAAAACCTCATTTACGGTTCTTCCTTTGTACTTTCCAAAAGTAAAACACTCTTCTCCCTCGGCGTTATATTGAATAAAACCTGCAAAATCTGCACGCTTACCATGAGTAGAAAATTCACTCAACTCCTTTACAGAGTCTCCCAAATCCTCATACTTTTCAATCTGCGCTAATAAAATCTCATAGGTGGCAAAAGTATCCGCCTCAGCAGAGTGGGCATCAGTGAGATCCTTGTCGCAATAAAATTTATATCCCGCAGATAGAGTTCTCTGTTCTTTTTTGTGAAAGATCGTTTGAACATCTACACTAGACCTGTTTTTCATATCAAAATCTAAACCAACTCTAAGCATTTCCTCAGCGAGAAGAGGAATGTCAAAACGATTGGAATTAAATCCTGCCAAATCACAACCTGCAATCATTTTGGATATTTCAGGAGCAAGTTCCTTAAAGGTCGGTTCTGTCACAACTCTTTCATTAGTTATACCATGTATATCTGAAGCTTCTTTAGGGATTTCAATTTCTGGGTTAACTAACCAAGTCTTACTGTCTTTATTTCCGTTTGGATATAGCTTTAAAACAGCAATTTCCACAATCCTATCCTTAGCAATATTGATACCTGTAGTTTCTAAATCAAAAAAGACTAAAGGCTTATTTAAATTAATATTCATGTCCCATTATTTTTTGTAAAACTACAATATTTAGTCGATAATGGCCTCGTAAAACAAATCTTGAACACGAGTCCTAATATTTTCTTTAACGAGTTTAGAATTTGACATATCTGGATAAGTCCTATTGGAAAGAAAAATATAAAGTAAACCATTCTCCGGGTCGGCCCAAGCATAGGTTCCCGTAAAACCACTATGCCCAAAACTCAAAGCCGAAACAGGTCGTTGTTCTGAATCTCCATCCGATTCCAATTGTGGTTTATCAAATCCCAAACCTCTTCTATTTTCGATATCCAAATAATATCTTTTATTAAAGCGATCTAAAGTAGAGGCATCAAAATAGCGTCTACCACCATAAACCCCACTCTGAAGATACATCTGCATCATTTTTGCGACATCTATAGCCGAACCAAAAAGTCCTGCATTACCACTGACGCCCCCCATCATTGCTGCCCCCATATCGTGAACTCTGCCTTTTACTCTTCCCATCCTAAAATAGTCATCCTCTTCTGAAGGAGCTATAATGCTGGGATCAATGGATTCTAATGGATTATAGCCCAAGGTAGAAGCCCCAATAGGATCGTAAAAATTGGACTTAGTAAATTCATCCATATCCTGACCGTAATTAGACAAAGTAAAGTCAGGCAAAAGATAAAATAAGAGTCCACTGTATTTATAGTCTGTCTTTTGTCTTAACTCCGAATCCACTATTCGCTTGTAAATAGTATCCCGATACGAGGACAACAAATACAAACTATCTGTAATCTCAATATTAAATTCGTCGGAATAACTACTGCTGTAATGAATAGAATCTGGCACTCTAGTCACGCTGTCTAAAGTTTCGATATAATAAGGTATCCACGCCTTTATTCCAGCTGAATGCGATAGCGCTTGCCTCAAAATCAAACTATCTTTATTAGAATCCTTTAAAACTGGAAAAACACTTCCCAGATTATCGTCTAAATCAATAATACCATCTTCAGTAGCACGCATCAAAACCGCAGTTCCCGATAAAACTTTGGTCAAAGAGGCCAAATCAAAGACGGTTTGGTTTTCCATAGGAACCTCTCCTTTGTAACTGTGGGACCCAAAGGATTTATGGTAAAATATTTTTCCATGTCTCGCAGCCAAAACTACTATTCCCGGTGTCATGGACTCATCGATAGTACTTTGAAGAAGGGTGTCTATCTCACTTAATTTCTGAGGATCCACTC
This sequence comes from Flavobacteriaceae bacterium, assembly GCA_042091275.1. GTDB lineage: Bacteria > Bacteroidota > Bacteroidia > Flavobacteriales > Flavobacteriaceae > JBELHR01. Next base: position 103,655 of record JBELHR010000002.1, on the reverse strand, counting down.
CCACAGAACCTGGTAAACGATATAAAAGCCTTCCGAGTTCTGGACTTTTCAACCCAGTTCCCACAGGAAACTCTTCACTTATTCCAACAGGTAGCTTCCCTTTAAAAGAACTGGCGCCAAATATTTTTTCAGCAGTTACTCTCTGGGCGACAACATCATTTTGATAGGCTACCACCAAAGACTCAAAATCACCTAAATCCGACAAATCTAAAAGAGCATATGGACTTGTAAAGACCGTCAAAACAACATCCTTTCGCTCACTAATCCTCTCTAAAAAATCCAACTCCTCTTCCGAGAATTTATAGGATCGCCAAAACTTGTCATCCGCCTTGTGATACCCAATTATGAGTTCATCGTATTGTTCAATTTTTTGAGAGAAATCCTCAGCAAATCGATTTAATTCCGGCATATCTTGGTATGCGTTCAAAGCCTTATAAAATGCTTTCCCAGAAGCATCCCCCAAGTGTATATATGCTCTTCTCTTTGCCTGAAGATTTACAATTGGAAGTGAACTAGACTCGTTTTTGACCAAAGTTATAGCCTCCTCAAAAAGCTTTTCCAAAAGAACATAATCAAAAGGAGTACGAATATCTTTTTGAACATCTTGCAAAGGCACAGGTCGATATTCGGAAAGTCCGGCCCAATACTTTGCTTTTAAAATCTTTCTAACCGAATAGTCAATTCGCGATTCTGTAATTTGTCCAGAATCAAAAGCAGATCGAATCGCTAAAACTCCTCTCGCAACATCTTCCGATAATAGAAGAATGTCGTTTCCCGCTTGAAAAGCTTTAAGGTCCACGCTACTAGAATCTCCGTAGTTAGACGCTCCTTTCATATTGAGTGCGTCGGTTATAATCAGTCCTTCAAATCCCATTTGATCCTGTAACAATTCGGTTACAATTGGATAAGATAAAGAGCTCGGTATACTAGGAGTTGAATCCAGAGAAGGTACATTTAAATGAGCGACCATTACCGAAGATAAACCTTCTACAAATAATTTTTTATAGGGATACAATTCAACAGATTCAATTCTGTCTTTATCAAAACCAACAAAGGGCAAGGACTTGTGGGAATCCGATTCGGTATCTCCATGACCTGGAAAGTGTTTTGCATTTGCGAGAACTCTTTGCTCTTGCATACCTTTCACAAAAGCAGAAGCCTTTCGACTGACATTATATTTGTTCTCTCCAAAAGAGCGATTACCAATAATTGGATTTTTAGGGTTGGTATTAATATCTACAACAGGTGCAAAATTCATGTCAATCCCAATACGCTTGTGATGCTTACCTATTTGAGAGCCGAACTCGGCAATTAGCAAGTCGTTTTGAATTGCCCCCAACGTCATATTAAAGGGATATTTAAACGTGCTATCTAACCTCATATCCAAGCCCCACTCCCCGTCAAAACCTATTAATAAAGGAATCTCCGAATACGTCTGATACAAATTGGTTAGTTCCGCCTGGCGCTCTGCAGTTCCTTGGAAGAACACAAGCCCTCCAATATGATATTGTTCAATAAGAGATTTTACTTTTTCTATATCCTCACGCTTATCTGAATATACATCAATCATAAAGAGTTGACCAATCTTTTGATCAATCGACATGTCATCCATTTGAGAATCTACCCATTGCTCCTGAGCCAAAGAATCTATACCACTGAGAAAAACTTCATTCTGGCCGTAAACCGAGGACAGAACAAGAGTTAAAAACAAAAAAAATGTATACTTCATAATTCGCAATTAATTTACTCTGTGAATAATTCCGCTAGAGTGATCTTGTTCCGCTCCAGTAACCGAAGCAAAGACATTGTTTATATCTTGAATTCTCAACAAACCTAGGAAAGCAAAGATAAGCGCTTCCTTGAATTCGAGTAGTGTTGTTTCCGCTTTTTCTAAATGAGATTTATGCAATTTTGAGGAAATTCTATCCATCAAAAAATGATTATGACCTCCACCTCCTGTAACCAGAACTTTTGTAGCTAATGGTTCTATGACTTGCGATATCTGAACTGCTGCATGTTCTACTATTGTGCACAATCTATCCTCAAAACTCATATCGAAAGACTCGATAAGAGGGATATAAAAATCCTCCACTTGTTCTTTACCTAACGATTTTGGTCCTGTTTTATGGTAAAATGAATACGCATTTAGTTCGCGTAATAAGCTCGTATTTATCTTCCCTTTTTGGGCATTTTCGCCTCCCGGATCAAAATCTAGTCCGTCTTTTTCACAAAAATAATTTAAAAGAATATTTACCGGAACAATGTCATAAGCTAATCTCTGAGAATTTGCATCAAAAGAAATATTTGCAAAACCTCCTAAATTCAAACAGGATCCGAATTCAGAAAATAATAGTTTATCCCCAACGGGAACCAATGGAGCTCCTTGACCTCCCATCACTACATCTTGAGTTCTAAAATCGGTTACGGTCAACAATCCGGTCTCCCACGAAATCTCAGGACCATTTCCAATTTGGCAGGTATACTTCTCTTTAGGGTTATGAAAAACGGTATGTCCATGAGATGCAATAAAGTCAATATTTCGATCCCTCAACTCAGGAGATAAACCCTGAATAAAATCCCGGATACAACGACCAAAAAAACAACCCAATTCATGGTCTAACTTTTTTAATTCAGATCCGTTTATCAAAAAAGCATTTCGCAGGGAATCCTTTAAATCCTCGTCATAAACTTCGGTTTTACTGTCTAGGATACGATATGAAATTGTCGACTCTAAGGCATGTTTCTGCCAATTAAATTCGACTAAAATCAAATCTAGACCATCGAGCGAGGTTCCGCTCATTGCACCAATAGCCAAACGAGACTCCATACTAATTTGAGCTTGAGTTTATCGCTTTTCTAACACTACCATGCTTTAGCAAAAGAGTTCTTGCCTTTGAAAGATCAATGTGGAGGGCCTCTGCAACCATCTCACTGCCTCGCTTTACTAATTTATCATTAGATAATTTCATATCCACCATCTTGTTGCCTTGAACATGCCCAAGCTTAATCATTACAGATGTAGTCAACATATTGAGAGCCATCTTCTGCGCTGTACCCGACTTCATCCGCGTAGAACCTGTAACAAATTCAGGACCAACAACCAACTCCACTGGGATCTGGGATACCTCGGCTAATTGAGAATCTTTATTACAAACGATACATCCAGTAACTAGACCGTGAGCATTAGCCTCTTTAATTCCCCCGATGACATAAGGTGTCTTGCCACTAGCTGCAATTCCCACGAGAACATCTCTTTTCGATATATTATATTCGGACAAATCCTTCCAAGCTTGATCGGTATCGTCCTCTGCATTTTCAACAGCATCTCTCAAAGCCTTATCTCCACCAGCAATCAATCCAATTACTAAATCTGAGGAAACTCCGAAAGTGGGTGGACATTCAGATGCATCTAATACTCCTAGTCTCCCAGAAGTTCCTGCACCTATATAAAAAAGTCTTCCTCCTTCATTCATCTTTTGGTAAACTGCGTCGATTAAATTAGTCAAAACAGGAAGTTGCTCCTTTATAATAGTGGCTATCTTTTGATCTTCCGAATTAATGGCAGTGACCAATTCCAGACTGGTCATTTTCTCTAAATTATCAAAATTTGAGCTCTGTTCTGTCGTGTTTTTCGTCTTCATTATTTTACAGCAAACATTTCAACATCATTTGTATCAATTTCATTTCCACCTAAAATAACAAGGCGCTCCACAACATTTCTCAACTCTCTTATATTTCCAGTCCAGTCATAGGACTGCAATAATTCTATCGCTTCTGGGGCAAACTTCTTCGCTCCCACTCCTTGGTCTTGAATAATTTGTCCTAAAAAATAATCCAGCAGCTCAGGAATATCCTCCCTTCTGTCATTCAAGGCAGGAACCTGAATCAAAATAACAGCCAAACGATGGTATAAATCCTCTCTGAAATTTCCATCTGCAATTTCTTTTTTCAAATCTTTATTTGTGGCTGCAATTACTCTGACATCCACTTTAATATCCTTATCACTTCCAACCCTAGAAATTGTATTTTCTTGAAGTGCTCGCAGTACTTTTGCTTGAGCAGAGAGACTCATGTCTCCAATTTCATCTAAAAAAATAGTTCCTTTATTCGCAGCTTCAAATTTACCAGCTCGATCTTTATTCGCTCCGGTAAACGATCCTTTAACGTGACCGAACAATTCACTTTCTATTAGTTCTGAGGGAATGGCAGCACAATTCACCTCAATCATTGGCGCTTTGAGACGCTCTGACTTTTCGTGTAACCAATGCGCCACTAGCTCCTTCCCTGTTCCATTTGGTCCAGTTATCAAAACTCGGGCATCCGTTGGAGCCACCTTTTCGATTAAGTCCTTTATTTTCTCCATACCTTGAGAACTACCGACCATCTCGTATTTTTTATTGACCTTCTTTTTGAGTCTTTGGTTTTCTACTTGAAGAGATTTTCGATCTAATGCGTTTCGAACCGTATTTAGCAAGCGGTTTAAATCCGGTGGTTTTGAGATATAATCAAAAGCACCAAGTCTCATTGTATTGACTGCTGTATCGAGATCACCATGCCCCGAAATCATCACTACAGGAACTTCTGGTTTTAGTACTTTAATTTTGCTGAGAACCTCAACACCATCCATTTTAGGCATTTTAATGTCGCTCATAATCAGATCGTAATCCTTCTTTTTGACCATTTCCAATCCGACCAGACCATCTTCTGCCTCGTCTACCTCGTAATCTGTGCTTTCCTCAGAAATAATCTTAACCAAAACACGTCTAATTGCGGCTTCGTCCTCAATAATTAAAATCTTACTCATATGTATATAATATAAGTTTAAAAATAACAAAGCTTTTTGGCAGCACAAGCAAATTATAGCGAATAAATTAAATTTTTAAATAAATACTATGCGTGCATAATAAATTTTTATATATTTGGCTATGCACAAAGACAAAACGATAGATCACAATCTCCGGGCGACCTGGCAGGCAGTGGCTAAAATGTACAACGAACAAGCTGCACAGTACGACTCGACAATGTCGGCAGCCTTTGTTTTATTAAATATAGACCTAGAACACGGAACTCCTTCGACTTCTCTTGGTCCCATTATGGGCATGGAAGCGACAAGTTTGTCTAGGATTCTTAAAAACCTCGAAGAGCGAGGGGTTATTTATAGAGAGAAAAACCCAAATGATGGAAGAAGTGTTTTAATAAAATTAACTCCATTAGGTATTGAGAAAAGAGATATTTCTCGCTCCAAAGTAATTCAGTTTAACGAGGCTGTGAGTAACAAACTAAATGTAGAACAAATTCAAAACTTTTTTGAGGTAACTGAAGTGATTCAGGAACTGATTTCAAATAAAGATATTTTCTAAAAGCAAACTAATCTATGAAACGAACAATTAAAAAGGTAGCTGTTATAGGATCCGGTATTATGGGTTCTGGTATCGCCTGTCATTTTGCCAATATTGGCTTAGAGGTACTCTTAATGGATATTGTACCAAGAGAACTGAATGATAAAGAAAAAGCTCAAGGAAAGAGTTTAGAGGACAAAGCAGTGCGAAATCGCATTGTAAACGCAAGTCTTCAGGCTTCCTTGAAGTCAAAACCATCCCCAATCTATTCCAAAGCACTAGCGGACCGAATTCAAACTGGGAATTTAGAAGACGATTTAAATCTTTTAGGTGATGTAGATTGGATTATTGAGGTTGTAGTCGAAAGATTAGACATCAAGAAAAGTGTTTTTGAAAAAATAGAGAAGTACCGAAAGCCAGGTACTTTAATTACAAGTAATACCTCTGGTATTCCTATCAAATTCATGAACGAAGGAAGAAGTGAAGACTTTAGAAAGAATTTTGCGGTGACGCATTTCTTTAATCCTCCGAGATATTTAAAATTATTTGAAGTTATTCCTGGACCAGATTGCGATCCAAAAGTAACGGATTTCTTGATGGAGTTCGGAGATAAATACTTGGGTAAAACTGCTGTATTGGCAAAAGACACACCTGCGTTTATCGGAAACAGAATTGGAATTTTTGGTATCATGAGTCTCTTCCATATCGTAAAAGAAATGGGTATGAGTATCGAAGAGGTGGACAAATTGACCGGTCCAGTTATCGGTAGACCAAAATCTGCAACTTTTAGAACCGTAGATGTAGTGGGACTCGATACCTTAGTTCATGTAGCAAATGGTATAAAAGAGAATTGCCCAAAGGACGAATCCTTAGATTTATTCGGTCTACCAGACTTTATCGAACATATGATGGAGCACAAGTGGTTGGGGAGTAAAACCAAACAAGGATTTTATAAAAAGGGAGTTACAGCTGAAGGTAAAAAGCAAATTCTGGCACTTAACTTGGATACCTTAGAATACGCTCCTTCTCAAAAAGTAAAGTTTGCAACTCTTGCAATGACTAAAACCATTAGCGAAGTAAAAGATCGTTTCAAAGTTTTGGTAAAAGGAAAAGACAAAGCTGGAGAGTTCTATCGCAAAACCTTTAGTGCGCTCTTTCAATATGCGTCTAACCGAATTCCGGAGATATCAGATGAATTATATCGTATAGATGATGCTATGAAAGCTGGTTTCGGCTGGGAGCACGGTCCATTTGAAATCTGGGACGCCATAGGTGTTGAGAAAGGTCTCAAAATGATGGAGGCAGAAGGTTACTCTGCAAATCCATGGGTTGCCAAAATGATAGAAAGTGGTCAAACTAGTTTTTATGGTGTAGATCAAGGGAAAACGACCTATTTCGATATCCCAAAACAAAAAGTGCAAGAAGTTCCTGGACAAGACAGTTTTATCATATTGGACAACATCCGAGAAACTAAAACTATTTGGTCTAATGCAGATGCTTGTATTCAGCATTTAGGAGACGGTGTACTAAACGTCGAGTTCCGCTCTAAGATGAACACTCTAGGTGGTGGCGTTTTAGCAGCAGTAAACAAAGGTTTGGATTTAGCAGAGACAGAATACGATGCCTTGATTCTAGGAAATCAAGCAGCTAATTTTTCTGTGGGTGCCAATTTAGGAGTTGTATTCCTATTAGCTATTGAGCAAGAATACGATGATTTGAATATGGCGATAAAAGTATTTCAAGACACCGTTATGCGCTTGAGATATTCTTCTGCTCCTACTCTATTGACTCCTCGTGGGATGACTTTTGGTGGAGCATGTGAAATGTCTATGCACGTGGACAAGGTTATTGCAGCTGCTGAGACCTATACAGGACTTGTAGAATTTGGAGTAGGTATAATTCCTGCTGGAGCTGGAACAAAGGAGATGACTTTAAGAGCTTCTGAAGCCTTCTTAAAAGACGATGTAAAATTAAATAGATTGCGTGATAACTTTATAAATATCGCGATGGCAAAGGTTGCAACCTCTGCAGAAGAAGCATTTGAAATGGGCTTTTACAAGAGAAACAAAGACCTAGTCGTAGTCAACGAAAAACGTCAAATTGCCACTGCTAAGAAGCATGCTTTGATGATGTTAGACGATGGTTACTTGCAACCAGCACCTAAAAAAGTAAAGGTATTGGGTCAACAGGCATTGGGTATGTTCCAAGTGGGAACAGATTCATTAGTTCAAGGTCATTACGCCTCTAAACACGATCAGAAAATAGCCAATAAACTCGGTTATATTATGGCAGGAGGGGATTTATCTGAACCTAGTTTCGTTTCTGAGCAATACTTATTGGACTTGGAACGCGAAGCAATGATGTCTCTGATCACAGAAAAGAAAACTTTAGAGCGTATTCAGCACACGTTGAAAACCGGTAAACCTTTAAGAAATTAATTATGAAAACAGCATATATAGTAGAAGGATATAGAACAGCAGTAGGAAAAGCTCCTAAAGGGGTATTTAGGTTTAAAAGACCAGATGAATTAGCTGCTGAAACCATTCAATTTCTGATGGAAAAAGTTCCTCAGTTAGATAAAAAAAGAATTGATGATGTAATAGTCGGTAATGCAATGCCTGAGGCGGAGCAAGGACTTAATATGGGAAGATTAATCTCTCTGATGGGATTAGGTATCGATGATGTAGCAGGAGTAACGGTAAATAGATACTGTGCATCTGGTTTGGAAACTATTTCCATGGCAGCTGCAAAAATTCAATCTGGAATGGCGGATTGTATTATCGCAGGTGGAGTAGAATCTATGAGTTATATTCCTATGGGAGGATATAGACCTGTACCAAACTACAAAGTGACTAACGAAGGAAACGAAGACTATTATTGGGGTATGGGTCTTACTGCCGAGGCGGTAGCTCAGGAGTTTAAAGTTTCTCGAGAAGATCAAGATATTTTCGCCTTCAATTCTCACAAGAAAGCTTTAGCTGCATTGGACAACAATACTTTTGAACAAGACATCGTTCCGATTAATATTTCGGAAATATTTATGGACGATCAAGGTAAAAAGCAGCAAAGAGATTATAAAATATCTCAAGATGAAGGTCCGAGAAGAGGTACTTCAGTCGAAGCTCTAGCAAAATTGCGTCCAGTATTTGCCGCAGATGGTAGTGTAACAGCGGGTAACTCCTCTCAAATGAGTGATGGTGCTGCATTTGTACTAGTGATGAGCGAAGAGATGGTAAAAGAATTGAATTTAGAGCCGATTGCTCGTATGGTTTCTTTTGCCGCTGTTGGATTAGAGCCGAGAATAATGGGTATGGGACCAGTAAAAGCAGTTCCAAAAGCTTTGCAACGCGCAGGGCTTAGTCTTAATGATATTGACCTTTTTGAATTGAATGAAGCCTTTGCTTCCCAGTCACTAGCAGTGATGCGAGAATTGGAGATGAATCCAGATATCGTCAACGTAAATGGAGGAGCAATTGCATTGGGTCATCCACTGGGTTGTACAGGAGCTAAACTCTCTGTTCAACTATTCAATGAGATGAGGAGAAGAAAGAATAAATACGGTGTTGTGACCATGTGTGTAGGTACTGGTCAAGGCGCTGCCGGAGTATATGAATTATTAAACTAACTGACAACATGAAAATCAAAGGAGGAGAATTTTTAATCAAACAAACACCGGCACAGGAGGTGTTTACAACAGAAGATCTTAACGAAGAACAGCAAATGATGAGAGATGCTGTAAAGGAATTCGTAGACCGAGAAATCTGGCCTGAAAAGGAGCGTTTTGAGTCTGGGGACTATGCCTATACAGAAGAATCGATGAGAAAAGCTGCAGAATTAGGTTTCTTGGGAATTACAGTTCCAGAGCAGTATGGAGGAATGGGAATGGGCTTTGTATCTACCATGTTAGTATGTGATTATATCTCAGGAGCTTCAGGATCTTTTGCTACGGCTTATGGAGCCCATACAGGTATTGGAACTATGCCAATTATCCTTTATGGAACAGAAGAGCAAAAATCGAAATATGTTCCAAAATTAGCTTCAGGAGAATGGTTTGGATCTTATTGCCTTACTGAACCTGGTGCTGGATCAGATGCCAATTCTGGAAAAACCAAAGCGGTTTTGTCTGAAGATGGTAAATCTTATAAAATTAGCGGACAGAAAATGTGGATCTCAAATGCAGGCTTCTGTAATTTGATGATTGTTTTTGCTCGTATAGAAGACGATAAAAATATTACCGCTTTTATCGTAGAATACGATGCAGAAAATCCAAATGGTATTGTACTCGGTGAAGAAGAAAAGAAATTAGGTATTAAAGCCTCTTCTACAAGACAAGTGTTTTTTAACGAAACCGTAGTTCCTGCTGAAAACATGCTTTCCGAGCGCTCTAAGGGATTCAAAATTGCTTTGAATTCACTAAACGTGGGAAGAATCAAATTGGCAGCAGCTTGTTTAGATGCTTCTAGAAGAATAACAACTGAGGGTATTAAATACGCTAACGAACGCGTGCAGTTTAAAACTCCTATTTCTTCATTTGGAGCGATTCAATACAAGGTAGCTGAGATGGCTACAAAGACTTTTGTTTCTGAAAGTGGATCTTACCGAGCGGCAAAAGATATTCAAAATCAAATCGACGAATTTACTGCAGCTGGTAAATCTCATCAAGAAGCAGAATTGGAAGGTGTAGAACAATACGCTATAGAATGTGCAATGCTTAAAGTATACGCATCTGAAGCAGTTCAGTATATTTCTGATGAAGGTATTCAGATTTTAGGAGGAATGGGATTCTCCAAAGAGACCCCTATGGAATCCGCTTGGAGAGATGCTCGTATTGGTAGAATTTACGAAGGAACCAATGAAATCAACAGGTTACTATCTGTTGGGATGCTACTTAAAAAAGCTTTAAAAGGAGAAGTAGATTTAATGTCACCAGCAATGGGAATTGCAGGAGAATTAATGAGTATTCCTTCTTTTGATACACCAGATTATTCTGCACCTATGAGTGAGGAAAAAGAAATGGTGGAAAAATTAAAAAAGACCTTCTTGATGGTTGCTGGAAAAGCAGTTGAGCACTACGGAATGGAACTCGAGCAACAGCAACAATTAATTTTAGCTGCTGCTGATATCATGATGGAAGTATATATGGCGGAATCTACTGTTTTAAGAGCTGAGAAAATGCACTTAAATGGTGACGCAAATGCATCCTACGCAGCTGCGATGGCTAAATTGAACTTAGCAGAGGCTGTGGACAAGGTAAAGAAAAGCGGAAGAGAAGCTATTTGCGGTTTTGCAGAGGGCGACGATCAACGCTTACTGCTTATGGGCTTAAAACGCTTTACTAAATACACGAATGAACCCAACACAATTGCTTTGAGAAAAGAAATTTCAGCAAAGCTAATTGAGGAAAACAACTATTGTTTCTAAATCAAACCTAGTTAATTTAAAATCAACCCAAAAGGGTAGAAACTCAATAGGTTTCTACCCTTTTATTTTTATATGGTCTTATGATTAGGCGCGTCTCTCTGTCAAAAACAACATAGTTATAAAGCCAATTGGTAAAGACAATCATTTTGTTTCTAAAACCCACGAGAGAGATCAAATGAATAAACATCCAAACAAACCAAGCTAAAATCCCTTGAAAGTGAAATTTAGGCAAATCTACAACCGCCTTGTTCCTTCCTATTGTAGCCATAGATCCTTTATCTTTATAGGTAAAAGGCTTTAACTTTTGGCCGAGATCCAATCTACTTATATTTTCTGCACAAAGTTTTCCTTGCTGAATAGCCGGTTGCGCCATCATCGGATGTCCATGCGGATAGCGATCACTTTCTAATGCTGCGTAATCTCCCAAGGCGAAAATATTCACCTCCTTCTCCACCTGGTTAGAGGAGTTCACTTTTAATCTATCGGTACGCTCTTGCAGGGCTTGTTCTGTGTCAAAGCCTTCAATCTGCTGTGCCTTTACTCCTGCCGCCCAAATAACGGTTGCAGAATCAAATTCTAACTCCCCTTTTGTTTTTACCGTATGACCGTCGTAAGAACTTACAATTGTGGAAGTCCAAACATCTACTCCGAGCTTGCGCAAATAGGTTTCTGCAGCTAAAGCACTTTTTTCTGACATAGAATCCAAAAGGCGCGGTGCTCCTTGAATTAGATTGATTTTCATATTGCGAATATCCAAATCTGGATAGTCTTTTGGAAGAATGCCTTTTTTCATTTCTGCTAAGGCTCCGGCGAGTTCAACACCCGTTGGTCCACCGCCGACCAAGACAAAGTTCATCAAGGCATTTCTCTTATCCATATCACTTGTGAGCAAAGCGGCCTCAAAACTCTCCAAAATCAAACTTCTGAGATTGAGAGATTGTGGTACCGTTTTCATCGCCATACTCTCCTTTTGGATTTGAGCATTTCCGAAAAAATTTGTTTTGGACCCAAGGGCTAAAACTAAGTAGTCGTAGCTCAAATCACCAATATCAGTATGAAGGATTTGATCCCTGCGATCTACGGATTGGAGTTCTGCCATTCGAAAGTAAAAGTCTTTGTAATTCTGTATTAACTTGCGAAGAGGAAAAGAAATAGAATCCGGTTCCAAACCACCCGTAGCCACTTGATAGAGCAAAGGCTGAAAAGTGTGGTAATTATGTCTGTCCATAAGCACGACCTGAAACCCACTTTTCTTGAGTCCTTTTGCACAGGCTATACCTGCAAAACCACCTCCGACAATTACAACTCGTTTCTTACTTGTTTGAGGAATATTCATAAAGGATATTTTCCCTTAAAGCTACAAAATAAAGCATAAAAAAACCCGCTCGAAAGCGGGTTTTATCACAGTCCATATATCGACTATTTTACTTCTTCGAAATCTACATCTTCGATTGCGTCTTCCGTCTCTGTTTGTGCTCCAGCATCTGCAGCTCCCGCGTCAGGACCAGCTTGTCCTCCCGCTTCTTGCTCTGCTTTGTACATCTCTTCAGAGGCGTTCTTCCACGCTTCGTTGATCTGCTCCATTGCTGTATCAATTTCTGCTAAGTCCTGAGAAGCATGTGCTTTCTTCAAAACTTCCAAAGCAGCTTCAATTGGTGCCTTTTTCTCGTCGGAAAGCTTATCACCAAATTCCTTTAATTGCTTTTCAGTCTGGAAAACCATTGCATCTGCCCCATTGATTTTTTCAGCTTTTTCTTTAGCCAATTTATCGCTGTCTGCATTTGCTTCTGCTTCCTGCTTCATCTTTTGGATATCCTCTTCAGTCAATCCAGAAGAAGCTTCAATTCTAATCTCTTGAGATTTATTTGTAGCCTTATCCATTGCAGATACTTTGATGATACCGTTGGCATCAATATCAAAAGTAACTTCAATTTGAGGAATTCCTCTTTGTGCTGGTGGAAGACCATCCAAATGGAATTTACCAATCGTTTTGTTATCTGCTGCCATAGCTCTTTCTCCTTGAAGAACGTGAATCTCAACAGATGGTTGATTGTCCACAGCAGTAGAGAATACTTGAGATTTTTTAGTTGGTATAGTGGTATTAGACTCAATCAATTTAGTCATCACATTACCCATAGTCTCAATTCCAAGAGATAGAGGTGTAACATCTAAAAGTAATACATCCTTAACATCTCCACTTAGAACTCCACCTTGAATAGCTGCTCCAATTGCAACAACCTCATCTGGGTTTACTCCTTTGTGAGGATCTTTACCGAAGAATTTTTTCACTTCTTCCTGAATCACAGGTATACGAGTAGATCCACCTACTAAGATTACTTCGTCAATATCGCTAGTATCCAATCCAGCATCCTCTAAAGCTTTCTTTACAGGAGTCATAGAACGCTTTACTAGACTATCTGCTAATTGCTCAAATTTTGCTCTAGTCAAAGTTCTCACTAAGTGCTTAGGTCCTGAAGCTGTTGCAGTAACATAAGGCAAATTGATCTCTGTCTGAGTAGATGCAGATAATTCAATTTTTGCCTTTTCTGCTGCTTCCTTCAAACGCTGAAGTGCCATAGCATCATCTCTTAGGTCCATGTTTTCGTCAGCTTTAAACTCTTCTGCTAACCAATCGATAATGATTTGATCAAAATCGTCTCCACCTAAGTGAGTATCTCCATTTGTAGATAAAACTTCAAAAACACCATCCCCAACTTCTAAGATAGAAATATCAAAAGTACCTCCACCTAAATCGTAAACCGCGATTTTCTCGTCTTTACCTTTCTTATCAATTCCGTAAGCAAGTGCTGCTGCAGTTGGTTCGTTGATAATACGTTTAACTTGTAAACCTGCAATCTCTCCTGCTTCTTTAGTAGCTTGACGCTGTGCATCGTTAAAGTAAGCTGGCACAGTGATTACTGCCTCACTAACATCTTGTCCTAAATAATCTTCAGCAGTCTTCTTCATTTTTTGAAGTGTCATCGCTGAAATCTCTTGTGGCGTGTATAAACGACCATCAATATCGATACGAGGGGTATCATTATCTCCTTTCACCACTGAATAAGGTACTCTTCCTGCCTCTTTTGAAGATTCAGAAAATTTGTTCCCCATAAAACGCTTTACAGAGTATACGGTCTTCATTGGGTTTGTAACTGCCTGTCTCTTTGCAGGATCTCCGATTTTACGTTCTCCGCCTTCTACGAAAGCAACGATAGATGGAGTTGTTCTTTTTCCTTCTGCATTAGGGATTACAACTGGCTCATTTCCTTCCATTACAGAAACACATGAATTCGTTGTACCTAAATCGATTCCTATAATTTTACTCATAATTTTATATTTATGTTTTAATATTATTTTTAATTCAAATACGTTATCTATATGACAACTAATGTGCCAAGAGCAAAAACATAATATTTTGTCAGTTTATATCCTCAAAATCGCAAAACAAATGACATACTGACATATTTGGACTTAAAAACATACAGATCTTGTCATTAAAGTTTTGAGGGAAAGTCAAAAACAGCTGTTTCAAATCATCTAATTTTATACATTTGTCAAAATTTCAATCGATTGAGTGCAATAAGTATTTTTGACATGTTAAAAATTGGTGTGGGACCTTCGAGCTCACATACCCTTGGACCCTGGAAAGCGGCACAAGCTTGGAACGCGAGCTTGGCAGAGAATTTAACCCAGGTAAAAAGGGTGCGTGTGGAACTTTTTGGATCTCTGTCTCTGACAGGAAAGGGCCATGCAACCGATATTGCAGTAATCCTCGGATTGTTAAACGCTGACCCCGTAAGTTTCGATACTAATTCTATAAACGAGACGATTGAAATTATAAGAACCTTTAAGAGATTAGCTTTAAGCGGTTCTCATAATATTGATTTTGATCCAGACACAGATATACGCTTTAATAATAGTTTTCGCGCGGAACACGCCAATGCAATGAGCTTTAAAGCATATTTTCTAAATGGCGAAACTAGTGAGTCCTTTTATTACTCTTTGGGTGGTGGATTTATAGCAGATCAAACCCAAATAAATCAAGAGAATAAGGATGATGACACCTTAAGAGCATTAAAATATCCAATAAACAATGCAAGCGAATTGTTAAAGCATTGTAAATTAGAGAATTGCTCTATTTCAGACCTAGTTAGAGAAAATGAATTGAACTGGAGAGATAAAGAAATTATCGATAGAGATATTGATGCAATTTGGAAGGTAATGCTTCAGGCGATGTTTGACGGTTGTCATACACAAGGTATTTTACCCGGAGGTTTGGAGGTAAAGCGAAGAGCTTTTAAAACCCATCAAAAACTGATTAAAACCACAGAAGAATATACTCTAGACTCTTGGATTCCCACGATACGCAGTACAGAGGTTAAATTTCGTGAAATTCTGAAATGGGTTAGTTGTTTTGCTTTGAGTGTAAACGAGGTCAATGCCTCATTGGGACGTGTTGTAACCGCTCCTACAAATGGTTCAGCGGGAGTTATTCCCGCAGTTTTAATGTATTATATGGTCATAGAAAACCATCAAGCCAACTTTGAGCATATTAAAAGATTTTTATTTGTAGCAGGTGAGATTGGATGTATTTTCAAAAAAAACGCTACCATATCTGCAGCGATGGGAGGTTGTCAAGCCGAGATTGGAGTCTCCTCTGCAATGGCTGCAGCAGGACTATGCGAATTGCTCGGAGGAAGTCCAGAACAGGTTACATCTGCAGCTGAAATCGCTATGGAACATCATTTAGGTATGACTTGTGATCCAATCGGAGGTTTAGTGCAAGTTCCTTGTATTGAAAGAAATTCTATGGGGGCAATAAAAGCGATACACGCAGCGGAAATAGCTCTTGAAAACGATGAGGATCAAGCGAGAGTAAGTCTTGACGAGGTGATAAGCACCATGTGGAAAACTGCCCAAGACATGCATACAAACTATAAAGAGACTGCCAAAGGCGGTCTTGCAATTGCTGTTAGTCAGGCCGATTGCTAACAAAAAAAACGGAACTCAAATGAGTTCCGCTTCCTTTTTAGAATTTAAGTTAGTTTATCCCTTAGACTGCGTTACCGCTAGGTTATAAACTACAAGACCAAATCCAATCTTGTTGATTGCATCTCCAATGTTATAGATCACGTCCATAGACAATCCACCAAAGATTCCATCATACCAACCTGGAGTTCCAGCCATATACCCTAAAGGATAAATTGACCATCCTACTAGGACGAACCAGCAAAGCATTTTGTGGGCACTCAATACAGCTCCACCTGCCTCTGTTGCCAATTTTTTCGCTTTTCCAAACCAGATATCGTAAGCGATAGCAAAATACGCAGCTCCAGAAACAAACCCCCAGATTGCAGCGCTATCACGATAAACTGCTTCTCCGAAGTATCCGGTAACTAGCATGATTACACTTAAGAAAATTAAACGCCACATTAAGCTTTTTTGAGCTCCTGCAACTTTGAGGATGAGGTAAAACTCAACACACATTAAAGGTACCGTCAAAATCCAGTCTACATATCGGAAAAATGTTGGAGACTCTCCAAAACTTGCCCAATAGTCTCTCATATACCAGTAATGCACTGCGGCAATAAAAGTAATAAGACCTGAAACAAGTAGTGAGGTTTTCCATTTTTTGTCGACACTTGACATGGATAAAAAGAAAAATACCGAAGCGGCCATCATAGCCATGCAACCTACGAAGAAGGTAAAACCAACGTAGTCATTTGTCGCCATTTTCGATACATTTAAAAGGATGGTGAAATAGTTCATAATTTAGTTTTTTTGTTTAACATTTTTATATATTTGTTAAACTAAATTATAAAATTGTTCTTTATGAACCAAATGTTTTTTACAAAAAAGTCTGTTTTCCAACAATTTAGACTTTTTGCCTTAATATTCTTTATTTGGTTTATGAATCGATTCGATTCTTCCATTCAAAATTATATCTCCATAGTTTTACTACTCAGTATCGGGCTTTGGCACGGTGCAAACGATATTAATTTGGCGAGATCCAAATACCTATCCATGTCCTTTTGGAAGGTTTTGGGCCTATATGTTCTTTTATTATTGACTGTGGGAATAATTTTTTTAACGATTCCAAAAATTACAGTTCTCTTTTTGTTGTTGCTCAGTTCTTATCACTTTGGCAGTGACTTTGTATTTAAAGTAAAAAACATAGTTCCTCCCTTGGGAATTGGATGGATGGTATTGTCGACACTTTTTTTCATCAATACAACCGAGACGCAAGTAATTTTCCAAGAACTTTTAGACATTCAACTGAGCGATTCGTTAATACAAACAAACTTTTATATATCCGTAGTTTTAGGAGCGGGTCTTCTTCTTTACAACGCGTTTCGAGACCGAAACTATCTATTTTTAATAAGTACAGTGGTTCTTTTCCTTGGATTTTGGTCTACAGACCTAATAACTGGATTTACGGCATATTTTATTTTTTGGCACAGTATACCATCGGTTATTGAGCAATCTGTGGATCATACTTGGACAGAGAAACTAAATGTAGAAGCTATCAAAAACTTTTTTAGACGGTCCTTTTTGTATTACGCGATAAGTTTAGTCGGCGTAATTCTATATTTCTATTTAAAATCCCAAACCATATCCTCTGGTCTTACCTTAGTAATCCTAATGGTATTGAGTGTTCCTCATGTATTGGTAATCGACCTATTTAAAAGAGACGCTGACTAGCGTGTAAATACTAAATTAGTCGCATCTGAAAGTGAATCGTCAAAAGCATAGCCTCCAGAGTTAAAACCTTTTAAGTCTTCTACTTTTTCCAAATTGTGCTGGGCACAATATTTTAGCATCATACCCCTAGCCTTCTTAGCATAGAAACTGATCATCTTTAATTTACCATCTTTAAAATCCTTAAAATGAGGCGTTATAACCTCGTGGTTGAGAGATTTAAAATCGATAGCCTTAGAATATTCATTACTAGCTAAGTTTAAAACAAACTCGTCATCACACATCTGTTCTTGAAGATCCTGAGTCAGTAAAGGCCTCCAAAACTTATATAAATTGGAAGCATCTTCTACTTCAATTTTTGTACCCATTTCTAGACGATAAGGCAATATATAATCCAATGGCTTTAGCATTCCATAAAGTCCGGAAAGTATCAGAAGTTCCTTTTGGATATAGGTAAGTTCTTCTTTGTTCAAACTATCCACATCCAAACCTTGGTAAACATCCCCTGTAAAAGCAAATATAGCTGGACGGGAATCGTCTTGCTCATAGGAATTCGACCAATTTTGATTTCTAGTCCAATTTAAGGATGCTAGTTTTGGAGAAACCTTCATTAGAGATTCCAACTCCGAGGGATTCATCTCTTTAAGAACATTCATAATCTTCGAACTCTTAGAGAGATATTCCGGATGCTTAAAATCAATTTGAGGAACGCTTCGCTCAAAATCTAAGGACTTAGCTGGTGACAAAAGAATTTTCATATGTTATCTATTTCGGTACTGTTTTCTGCATAATTTCTCCAACGCGCTAGGACCTGAGTCATATCTTCAGGAATTTCAGAATCAAAACTCATATACTCTCCCGATATCGGATGTTGAAATCCAAGTGTTTTCGCGTGAAGTGCCTGTCTAGGACAAATTTCAAAACAATTTTCGACAAACCTTTTGTACTTACTGAAAGTTGTTCCTTTGAGCACTTGATCTCCTCCGTAACGAGCATCGTTAAAAAGAGTATGTCCTATAAATTTCATATGTGCTCTTATCTGATGGGTTCTTCCGGTTTCCAATTTACATTTGACAAGAGTGACATAAGTAAAACGTTCTATAACCTCATAATGAGTAACAGCGGGCTTTCCCAATTCTCCCTCTGGAAAAACACTCATTTGCAGACGGTTTTTAATATGTCGCCCGATGTGTCCCTCAATAGTTCCTTTTTCCTCTTCGACATTTCCCCAAACCAATGCATAGTAAAGTCGATCTGTGGTCTTTTCGAAAAATTGCTTAGCCAAATGAGCCATTGCAAATTCGGTCTTTGCTACTAATAGCAAACCCGAGGTGTCTTTGTCAATACGGTGCACAAGCCCCGGACGTTCATTAGAGTTATTCGGTAAATTTTCTACGTGATGAATCAAAGCATTGACCAAAGTCCCTTGATAATTTCCATGACCAGGGTGCACTACCATTCCTGCGGGCTTGTTAACTACCATCAGCACATCGTCTTCGTAGACAATATCCAAGGGTATATCTTCTGCCACCAGAAGATTTTCATGTGGAGGGTGAGCCAACACAACACGAACTATATCTCTGGGTTTTACTTTGTAATTCGATTTTACAGGAATATCATTTACCCAAACATTGCCTGCTTTCGCAGCCAGTTGAATTTTATTTCTCGTGGCGTTTTCCACAAAGTTCATCAAGAATTTGTCCACGCGCAAGGGTTCTTGCCCTGCATGAGCCTCATATCTAAAATGCTCGTATAAGCCATCTTGATTTTGATCGAGTTCGTCTACTCCTTTATTCTGTTCCATCTCCTAATTCTAAATCTAATACAGCATATTTTGGAAGCTTATCTCCTAATTTAATCTTCTCTCCTCTAAAACTAGCTCCTCGAACTACGTCCAATCCAGCATCTTTAATATACGTGAACTCTCCAATTTTAAAACCTACAGCTCTCAACTGGGACAAAGCCTCTCTTTTGGTCTTTCCAAAAACATTTGGAAAGTTGACTTGCTGAAAAGTCTTCGGGTTTAGCGTCAAATAGATCTTCCGTTTCTCTTTGACAAAAGAACCTGCAGGTGGTCGCTGCTCCAAAACGGAAAGCGGAGGATAGTTCGGATTAAAACTAGCCGAATCCTGAACCTCATATCTCAAATTGATTCGCTCTAGCTTTTCTGCAGTTTCTTCCACAGACAACTCTGCTAAGTTTGGAACTTTAAGCTTTTGACCGTGATTAGTAGAGTTCTTTAAAAATAGGTTTCCACCATAAAAGAAGCCCACCAAGACTAGGATAAGCAAAAACACGTTCAACAAAAAAGTTTTACTAAACAGAAATTTTATAAAATTCATTCTCAAGGGTTTTATACAAAGATATAAACCTTTCAATTATATTTGATAAATTTGTTAGTAAAGCCGAATTAATGAAAAAAAATATTGGAGTTATAATGGGTGGGTATTCCTCTGAATTCGATATATCGATAAAAAGTGGATCCCAAGTTCTCGCACATTTAAACCCGGAAAAATATAGGGGCTATGGCCTGATAATTTCAAAAGAAAAATGGGTCTACAAATCCGAATCCGGACAGGAGTATGAAATTGACAGATCTGATTTTAGTATAAGGCTCAATGGGAAACACATAGTTTTTGATGTGATTTTTAATGCAATACACGGAATCCCTGGAGAAAGCGGAGAGTTTATTGCTTATTTAGAGCTCTTGAACATCAAGCACACCTCAGCTCCTTTCTATCAAATGGCCTTGACTTGTAACAAAAGAGATTGTTTGTCAGTCGTCGCAAAGCAAGGGGTCCCTGTGGCAAAAAGTATATATCTAAATGCGGGAGAAGCTTTCGATTTGGATGAAATTGAGCAAAGCCTGATATACCCTTTTTTCGTAAAGCCCAATCGCTCCGGATCTAGCTATGGGATTTCGAAAGTTCACAACAGATCAGAATTGATAAAGGGAATGGAAGCTGCGTTTGCGGAAGACAATGAGATTTTAATGGAATCCTTTCTCGATGGTATGGAAGTATCTATTGGGGTGATATCTTCAAAAAAAGGTCCTTTGGTTCTTCCAATAACCGAAATTGTCAGTGAAAATGACTTTTTTGATTACGAAGCAAAATATCAAGGAAAATCTCAGGAAATAACTCCTGCAAGAATTAGCGACGAGCTTGCCAACGAATTGTCGATGACTGCCAATAAACTTTACTCCGCTTTGGGAATGAAGGGCTTTAGTCGTTCTGAATTTATTATTGTAAATGGTATTCCTCACTTTATTGAAATGAACACGGTTCCAGGATTAACTGCTGAAAGCATACTACCTCAGCAGGCAAAGTCTGCAAATATGGATCTCCAAGAATTGTTTACCTTAGCTATAGAACAAGCTTAATATGAAAAAAAGAGCCTTATTTCCCGGATCCTTTGATCCTATAACAAACGGTCATGTCGATATCATAAATCGCGCCCTGCCTCTATTTGACGAGGTATTGATCGCTATTGGAAAAAATGCAGATAAAAAATACATGTTTGATCTCGAGCAAAGGTTGGACTTTATGAAAGAAGTTTTTGGAGGGAATAAAAAAATAAAAATTGTAACCTACACTGGTTTAACGGTGGACTTTTGCAAACTAAATCAAATTGACTTTATTCTCCGTGGACTTCGAAATCCAGCGGATTTTGAATTTGAAAAAGCCATCGCTCAAACCAATAGAAAGTTAGCCAATATTGAGACCATTTTTCTCCTAACTAGCGCGGACACCTCATTTATCAGCAGTAGTATCGTCAGAGATATAATCCGAAATGGAGGAAATGCAAATGACTTTATTCCATTTAATCTTTAAAATGAAAAACTACCTCTTGATTATTGCAGCTATTTTGCTGTTGAGCTCCTGCGAATCTAAAACCGCAAGCCTTCCAGATTTTACAACTATTTACGATAAGAGCAATGGAACACAGACTCCAACCTACGATCAAGTAATTGATTTTTATTCCGAATTAGCTGGATATTCTGACGAAGTCGAAATGCTAGAAATGGGTGAAACAGACTCAGGAATGCCCTTGCATTTAATTTTGTACAATTCTAAGGGAGATTTTGATTTAAAGAACAGCTCGAACCTAAAACTCTTAATTAACAATGGCATTCATCCAGGTGAATCAGATGGGATAGATGCGACCATTCTACTCTATCGAGATTTGGTGCAAGGCAAACTAACTTTAGATGAGAAAATCACAATTGCTGCCATTCCAATTTACAATATTGGAGGTGCTCTAAATAGAAATACAAGTAGTAGAGCCAATCAAAACGGTCCTGAGGAATACGGATTTAGAGGAAACTCTCGAAATTTCGATTTAAACCGAGATTTTGTAAAAGCAGACACTAAAAATGCGAGAAGTTTTGCTCGTCTCTTTCATTTTGTGAATCCAGATTTGTTTATCGACAATCATGTGAGTAACGGAGCAGACTACCAATACAGTATTACCCATTTATTCTCTCAATCCGACAAATTTGGTGGTAAGTCAGGAGAATTTATAAAAAATATTTGGCAGACTTATGTGGAAAAAGAGATGCGAGAACTCGGAAGCCCTATCAGCCCCTATGTCAATGTCTTTGGCAGAACACCTGACAGCGGATTTAGCCAGTTTATGGATTATCCGAGATACTCTACGGGATATGCTAGTCTATTCAACACCATGGGTATGATGGTAGAAACCCATATGCTCAAAACCTATAAAGAACGAGTTGAATCCACCTATAAATTACTAGTAACTAATCTGAGGTTTGGAGAACAACATTTCAGAGAAATTCAAAATCTAAAAGCGAATGCTTGGAGAGAAGTTTTGGAAAAAGACACCTATCCTTTAAAGTTCGCAATAGACAAAAACAACTATGTAAAACTGAATTTTGAGGGATATGAAGGGGAATTCATTCCCAGTGAGATCGGGGATTATAAGCGTTTATATTACGATCACAAGAAACCGTTTACAAAGGAGGTTTTATATTTTAACGCGATGAGGCCTACAATGGAAATTGATATACCTGAATTTTATATTGTACCAAAAAGTCAATGGCAGGTTATCAATCGTTTGGAAGAAAACAATATTACCTGGACTAGTGTTTCTAGGGATAGTATAATCCAAGCTACGGTGTCCTATGTCGAATCCTATCAAACTAGAGAGAATCCATACGAGGGACATTATTTACATTACAACACCAAATCTATTGAACGGGAAGAGGAGGTCCTGCTACATGAAGGGGATTTGATGATTTCAACTGCACAGCCAGGGATCCGATATCTATTAGAAACCCTTGAAATGCAAGCCGTAGATTCTTTTTTTAATTGGAACTATTTCGATGCAATTCTGCAACAAAAAGAAGGATTTTCTCCCTATGTTTTTGAAGATTACGCCCTAAAATTTTTGGAACAAAATCCAAGGATTAAAGAGCAACTCATTCAAAAGCAAAAGAGCGATGCTGACTTTAGTCAGGATGGTTACAAACAATTAAATTGGATTTTCAAACAAACTCCTATGTTCGAAAGCGCTTATAATCGTTATCCAATTTATAAATTGAGTAAAGGCTAGAACTAAAAAACGACTATGACCATATGAAACTAATAGCATACCTTTTTATCGGATTATTTGCCACTATGAGCCAGGCTCAAGATTTATATGATTTAAACCCCACAAAAAGCTCTGTCCAAATTGAAGGCAGTTCCAGTCTTCACGATTGGGAAATGGAAGCAAAAGAGCTCGCTGGTAATTTTGACTTAAATGAAGATAAACTTCTAGAGAATTTAATTTTTGAAGCCACAGTTTCAGGTCTTGTCAGTGACAAAAGCAAAATGACAAAATTGGCTCAAAAGGCCTTGAAGATTAAAGAGTATTCGAAAATAACATTTAAATCCTCTAGTCCCGTCGGTTTCGATGGAGAAGAAATTAAACTTTCTGGCCTTTTGACCGTTTCCGGTGTGACCAAAGAAATAGAATTATCACTACGCCCAGAGACAGACGATAACGGAATTAAATTAGAGGGAAGTTATTCCTTAAAAATGACAGATTACGGGGTCGATCCTCCAAAAGCACTCTTAGGTGCAATAAAAACAGATAATGAAGTAACTATCAATTTTTCACTTCTTTTTGAATCCTAATCCAAAACCAACATCATGAAAAATCAAATTTTGATTCTAGTAATTTTTTGTGCCTTTTTTCAACTTGGAATAGGTCAAGTAGTACAGACCAAATCAAATGACTTACAGTACTTCAGACCTGCAGGCAAGCAAGGCCTAAATATATTTGAAACCTCCAAACAAAATTCAGAGGACTTTGAAAAACTCACGGTTAAGGTAGGAGCTGATTTCGCCCTTCAATTTCAAGGCTTGAGGGCAAACAATGCCAATCTTGGAACTAATGTAAATCTCCCCACCGCCAACTTAAATATTGATGCACAATTAGCGCAAGGTATGCGGGTTCATTTGAGAACGTATTTATCCTCTAGAACTCACGAGGACACCTGGGTAAAAGGGGGATACTTGCAAATCGATGATTTGGGTTTTATCAAACCTGGATTTGCGGAGAAAATAATGAATATCACCACGATTAAGATTGGTATGGACGATATTAATTATGGCGATGCTCATTTTAGAAGAAGCGATAATGCCTCTGCCATTTACAATCCTTTTGTAGGTAACTATATTATGGATGGTTTTATTACCGAAGCCTACATGGAATTTACCCTTCAACCCAAAGACTATATTTTTGTACTTGGAATTTCAAATGGTAATATGGATCAAACTGCAACGATTACCGAAACCAATGACACCTCGATTCGATTGTATGCAAAAGCGGGAATTGACAGACAAGTTTCAGAAGATTTAAGAGTTCGATTAACCGGTTCCTATACCTCAGCTCCTGGCATGGAAAACGGAAGATTGCTCTACGGGGGAGATAGAGCTGGTGCTCGCTATTACTTGACCCAAGATCTTCGCGATGGAAGAGTAAATCCGAGATTTGCAGATATGCAGGCTTGGATGATTAATCCTTTTGTCAAGTTCAGAAACTTTGAGTTTTTCGGTATTTTTGAACAGACTTCGGGCTTTCAATCCTCTAATCAAAACAGAACAGCTGGTAAATACACACAACTTGCCGGTGAATTATTATATCGATTTGGAACTAAAAATCAATTTTACCTAGGTACTCGTTATAATACAGTTCGCGGTTATGATGATTACGCAAATAGTCAAACTACTCCACAAAACGGAAGTACGAATAGGATAAATGCCGGAGGAGGATGGTTTTTTACAGACAATGTATTGGCCAAAATTGAATATGTAAATCAAAGCTATGCCGATAAGGGTGGCTGGGACGACAGCTCCAAAAACTTTAAGGGATTCGTTTTTGAAGCGGTAATCTCCTTTTAAAAAAAAACGCCCCGATGGGGCGTTTTTTTATGCATTAAATTTTTCTGGATCTTCGACAACATGGTATCTCGGATCGTCAATAGCACTCTGTATTACGGTCGAGTACTTAGAACTGTTTTTATTCAAAAGCACCTTACACTCTTCACTCAAGTGCTTGAGTAAAATTTCCTTTCCTGCTGCTTCGTATTTTTCAATTAGACTAGAAATAGCTTCAATTGCGGAGTGATCTGAAATTCTAGACTCTATAAAATCTACTTCGATCTTCTCTGGATCCTTTTGAACATCAAACTTATCGTTAAAAGCCGTTATTGAACCAAAAAACAAAGGTCCCCAAATTTCGTAAACCTTCGTTCCATCATCTTTAAAACTCTTTCTTGCGCGAATTCGTGTAGCATTTTCCCAAGAAAATACGAGGGCAGAAACCACAACACCAATCATAACAGCAATTGCTAAATCAAACATCACGGTTAAAGTAGAAACCAATATCAAAACAAAAGCATCGGCACGCGGAATTTTATTTAAAATTCTAAAACTAGACCAAGCAAATGTTCCTATCACAACCATAAACATAACTCCAACTAGTGCAGAAATCGGGATTTGTTCGATATACGAAGAACCAAACAATATAAACACTAGTAAAAGAACAGCAGCAACAATCCCTGAAAGTCTCGTTCTACCTCCTGACTTTATATTGATTAAGGATTGACCAATCATGGCGCAACCACCCATTCCACCGAATAAACCAGTCAAAATATTAGCTCCTCCTTGGGCCATACACTCCCTATTGGCATTACCTCTAGTCTCTGTTAAATCATCGATCAAGTTTAAGGTCATCAAACTCTCTATCAAACCAATAGCAGCCAAAATCAACGCATAAGGCATGATAAACACGAAGGTATCCCAATTCATAGGAATCTTAGAAAAAGTCTCTAAATGCAGGGTTGGCCAGCCTCCTTGAAGCCCTTCTCCTCCTCCATCTCTTACAAATGAACCTACTGTAGCAACGTCCATACTAGAGAAAATTGCAACTCCAGAAACTACGAGAATGGCAATTAATGCTTCAGGCCATTTTTTAGTGTATTTAATTTTAGGTAGACCCCACATAATCAACATAGTTAGACCTACAAGACCTATCATTTTCGCTAGAGCCTCTCCCTGTAACCAAACAGCAGTTCCGTCTTCAATCTCTTTAAACATACCGAGTTGAGCGAGAAAAATAACAATGGCTAAACCGTTTACAAAACCCATCATAACTGGGTGAGGAATTAATCTCACGAATTTCCCGAGTTTAAAAACACCGGCAGCCATTTGTATAATTCCCATAACGATTACCGTAAAGAAAAGATAGTACAAGCCCAATTGCTCTCCTTCTAAACCTTTGGCATTTCCTTCAGAAACTAAATGTACCATCACTACAGCAAGAGCACCGGTTGCACCAGAAATCATACCTGGTCTTCCACCAAAAACAGAGGTTACTAATCCCACCATAAATGCGGCATATAAACCTACCAAGGGATCTACCCCTGCTACAAAGGCAAAAGCAACTGCTTCGGGAACTAGGGCCAAGGCCACCGTGATACCCGATAAGATGTCATTCTTTGCACTACCTACTCTTTCTCTAATAAAATTGGTCATTGAATTGTATTTAAGGCGGCAAAATTAGTGATAATAAGGGGATTAAAAAATTTAATGTGTGGGAATTCCTGACTGTTCCAAAACCGCCAATACATTTTTAAAGGTGTGATTCCGAATTTGAGAGATTCTATTTTGATCAAAGAAAGCGACATCGGTAATTCCCTCCTCGATTTGAGGCACTAGTACATAATTTTCTTCCGCCTCCATTTCAAACCAATAATTCTGTTTTAGACACCAAACATTGCGAAATAAATAACAGTGATAGGTTTCCAACAAGAATCTTTTGATTTCCAATTTGATACTACCACATTCTTCTTGAACTTCGCGTACGGCAGTTTCTTCCAAAGATTCTCCTGATTCTCTATGTCCTTTTGGAAGCTCCCAGCGACCAGCTCTTTTGATAAACAAAACTTCCCTTTGAGGATTAAAAACAAGACCACCACAAGAAACTATGCAATTAAACAAGGCCTGAAAAGCACTCCATTCCGATTCTATATCCATACTTTGAACATAGAAATTCTTGAAATCTAGTTTTTCAATAAAGGAGATAAATTCCTCAACCTTTATTGGACTATCTATAAAAGTAGGAAGTCTTTGATAAGGGCCATAATTAGTTGTGTTTTCTTCTTCAGAAAGGAAGCTTATACTTATTTCATTGATAAAAACTTTGTACATTTGTAGTATGATTTTAGATAAAGATACTGCAAATAAAACAGCAGAATTGCTTTTGCAAATAAAAGCAATCAAATTAAACCCAAATGACCCTTACACATGGGCTTCTGGATGGAAATCTCCGATATATTGCGATAATCGAATCAGTCTTTCTTATCCCACTATTCGCAATTTTATCAAAAGTGAATTGGTCAATCTGATAGAAGAGAAATACGGAAGACCTGATGTAATAGCAGGAGTTGCAACTGGTGCTATTGCAATCGGTGCTTTGGTTGCTCAAGAAATGGGACTTCCATTCATTTATATTAGACCCGAAGCAAAAAAGCACGGAAGACAAAACCAAATTGAAGGGCACCTGGAAAAAGGAAGTAATGTAGTAGTGGTTGAAGATCTTATCAGCACGGGAATGAGTAGTTTAAAAGCAGTAGAGGCTTTGAACAAAGAAAGTATAAAAGTTATGGGTATGGCTGCTATTTTCACCTATGGTTTTGATGTGGCTGAAGAAAATTTCAGCAATCACAAAACAGAGCTTGTGACCCTTTCCAACTACAATCATTTGATAGAAGAAGCCTTGTCAAAAGGTTATGTATCAAAAAGCGAATTAGAAACTCTTAAAGAATGGCGAGAGTCGCCAAATACTTGGAAAAAATAATATTATGCAGATAAAAAGTAATCCTACCTCCGTTAACAAAAGTCCAGAAGAACTCTATAATTTTATAGATAAGCTAGAAAACTTCAAACACCTAATGCCTCCGAGCGTAGAAAAATTTGAAGTGGATGGAGACTCCTTTGTTTTTGGTATAAAAGGTATGCCTGAAATTCGATTGATCACAAAAGAAAAATCTCCTTTTTCAAAATATGTATTGACTGCTGCGAGTAGTAAACTAGATTTTAGTCTTTCCACCTTCATTAAAGAAATTGAGGACAATAAGTCTGAGGTTGAAGTCGTATTCGATGGAGAGATGAATCCAATGATGGCTATGATGGTCAAAAAGCCTTTGACTAAATTTATGGAAGGTCTCAGCACACAATTGTCTGCACTATAGCAACATCTTAATTTGGGCGTGATCATATAAACTTACTGTTTCGTCTTCACGCTCAACTTTTAGTTGATGGGAATCGTTTACCCCTCGAATAATTCCGAGGAATCGTTCGTCGTTGGACACAAACATTCTGGGTTTATCACAGCCATATAGCTTATTTTCATAGGCCTTTTTTAAAGAAAGATGTCTATCGTGAGCTTTTAGTTCTCCCAACCTAAGCAAGAGAAATTCTCTGAGCTTTGAAAACAGGGTTTCCAAATCGATTTTTGTTCCTAAAATCTCCGCTAAAGAGGTGGCTTTTAGACTAGAAGAAAACGCCTTTTGGTTAACATTCAAACCGATACCGATCACTGCCTGTTTTAGTTTTGCGCTGGACCACTTGGTTTCTATCAAAATGCCAGAGAGCTTTTTCCCTCCTGCCATTATGTCATTAGGCCACTTAATCTTGAGATTGGATATTTTAAAATATTCGAGACTGTCTATTATTGCTAAACAAACGGACCAATTGAGATCAGAGAGTGGATACTCCGAGACAATATCACCCTCAAAAAAGAGACTAAACATAAGGTTTTCGCCTTGTTTTGACTCCCAAGACCTATCAAACTGTCCCCGTCCTTTGGTTTGATAATCAGCTCGAACAATAGTTCCGTGGACCAAACCCTCAGCAGCTGACATTTTGTGCATATAATCGCTTGTAGAATCGATGGCACTAAGTTTGATTATATTCATGTATAACTCGTATTGTAGTTAAGATTACTCAAAAAAAAAGAATAACTTTGTTAAAATTAAAGATAAATTAATGACTAAAAATAAAAGTGTAAGCACTGATAATCTTATTTCGACTATCATAGCAGGTATTGAGGAAGTGAAAGGCGAAGATATTCAATTACTTGATTTAAGAGAAATAGAGAATACAGTTTGTCAATATTTTATAGTATGTTCGGGAAATTCTAATACCCAAGTCAAAGCAATATCCGGATCTATCCAAAAACTCGTTGGAAAAGAAGTGCAAGAAAAAGCGTGGCATGTGGAGGGAGAACAAAGTGCAGAATGGATTTTAGTGGATTATGTGGATGTTGTCGTTCACGTTTTTCAAAAACCAATAAGAGCCCATTACGATATCGAAGGCCTTTGGGGAGATGCTAAGATCACAAATTTATCGAATTCTTAAGAAGAAAAAATAATATGGATAATAATCAAAAACAGAAAAAAAACATCAAAAGACCAAATCTAAAACCAAAATTCAATTTCTATTGGATTTACGGGGCAATTTTTGTGGTATTGATTGGATTTAACTTTTTATCATCTAGTGCTCTAGGTTCTAAAAAGCTAAGTCAAAATAAATTTGAGAACGTTCTCGAAAGTGGAGATGTATCTAAGATTTCTATTGTCAACAAAAGCTTTGCATTGCTCTACATCAAAAATGAGGCTGCATCCAAAGAAGAATATAAAGCATACACGGAATCTGCTACTTTTTTCGGAAATCAATCTCCGATCTTAGAATATCAATTTGGTGACCTTCAAAATTTTGAGGACAAAGTAAAAGAAATCAAAACAGCATATAATTTAGATTTCGATATTCAAAACGAAGAGAAATCGAGTATTACAGATGGTCTCTTAAATTGGTTGCCTTTTATCTTTATAATCGGCTTATGGATTTATTTTATGAGAAGAATGTCTGGTGGCGGCGCAGGAGGCGGTGCAGGAAGTCAAATTTTCTCAATAGGTAAATCAAAAGCCAAGCTTTTTGATCAAGACAAGAAGGTAAAGACAACGTTTAAAGATGTCGCTGGTTTGGAAGGAGCAAAAGAGGAAGTTCAAGAAATTGTTGATTTCCTGAAAAAACCAGAAAAATATACGGCTTTGGGTGGTAAAATTCCCAAAGGAGCTCTGTTAGTAGGACCTCCAGGAACAGGTAAAACCTTATTAGCAAAAGCAGTAGCTGGAGAGGCTAACGTGCCTTTCTTCTCCTTATCCGGTTCAGATTTTGTGGAAATGTTTGTCGGTGTTGGAGCTTCAAGGGTGAGAGATTTGTTTAAACAAGCCCAACAAAAATCACCATCTATCATTTTTATCGATGAAATCGATGCAATTGGTAGAGCGAGAGGAAAAAATAATATGACAGGTGGTAACGACGAAAGAGAAAACACCTTAAACCAACTCCTAACGGAAATGGATGGTTTTGCTACCGAATCTAATGTAATCGTTATGGCGGCAACCAACCGTGCCGATGTATTGGACAAAGCATTGCTTAGACCGGGAAGGTTTGATCGTCAAATATATGTTGACTTGCCGGACCTCAGAGAACGTAAAGAAATTTTTGAAGTACATATGTCTACTCTAAAATTAGGAGAAGATGTTGATAAAGGATTTTTAGCGCAACAAACTCCTGGATTTTCAGGAGCGGATATTGCCAACTTATGTAACGAAGCTGCCTTGATTGCTGCGAGAAATGGTAAAAAGTTTATCGAGAAACAAGATTTTCTTGACGCTGTCGATAGAATCATTGGTGGGCTCGAGAAGAAAAATAAAATTATCTCTCCTAAGGAGAAAAAGACTATTGCTTTTCACGAGGCGGGACATGCTACTGCGAGTTGGATGTTAGAGCACGCTGCACCACTAGTAAAAGTGACTATAGTTCCTAGAGGGCAATCCCTTGGAGCTGCTTGGTATCTTCCGGAAGAAAGAGCAATTGTTCAAACCGAGCAATTACTCGATGAAATGTGTGCAACTTTAGCTGGTAGAGCAGCAGAAGAAATTACATTTAATAAAATTTCTACGGGAGCTTTAAACGATTTGGAAAAAGTTACTAGACAGGCCAAGGCAATTGTCGCAGTCTACGGATTAAACGACAAGATTGGTAACCTGACTTACTACGACTCCTCTGGTCAAAATGAATATGGGTTTTCAAAACCTTATAGTGAAACTACTGCTCAGACCATTGACGAAGAGATTTCTAAAATAATTGAAGGTCAATATCAGAGAGCAAAAGAGATTTTATCTAAGCACAAAGATAAATTAGCAGAATTAGCGCAACAACTCTTGACAAAAGAAGTTATCTTTAAAGAAGATTTAGAAAAGATATTTGGAGCGCGTCCATTCGAAGAAGAAAACAAAGGTATAGAAGACATCGCACCATCTGGAGTTTAATTAAAGAATTTAGATGAATTTTCTTAAGAAAATCTTTGGATCAAAAAGTGAAAGTAATCCGCAAGAACCCCAAGACTCTAACTTGGGGTCTTTGCCTTTGGACGAAACTTTTGTCAATAATTTTATTCAAAAAGGGGGCAAGTTTTTGTATTGCACGGATAAAAATGAGCTGCTTAATAATTTTCGTTCCATTAGTTCAGAACAGAATTGGGAATCGTTTAAGGTTTATAAAAACGACCTCCTAAATGAGGAGCCATTTGACATCAACTTGGAAATAAAGTGTGATGAGAATTCCAACGTATTTTTGTCTACCTGCGAATTTTTAATTGGAAAAGATGGAACTATTTTGTTGAGTTCCAATCAAATTGGGGAATGTAAGATATCAAAGCTTCCCGAGAATTTTATCGTTCTGGCTCGAACGAGTCAAATTGTACACAACAAACGCGATGCTCTTCGCGGAATCAACTGGAGGGCAAAGTCTGTAAAGCCAACAAATATATCGACAATTAAGTATTTTGACTTGGAGAAATTGTCCGATGATATTTTAAATAATTATGGACACAGTAATTCTAAAAACCTATATTTGCTCCTCTTGGAAGACCTTTAAACAATGAGCAAACTCTTAATAAGAACCCTATCAGGATTAACCTTTGCCTTTCTGAGTGTTCTCTTACTTAGCTATAATCAAATTACTGCAACTCTCTATTTGTATGCTCTGATGATGCTTTGCCTGAGGGAGTTTCAAAATTTACGCAACTACAGATCGCTATGGTCCTTTGTGACCGCCAGTTTAATCTTTTATAATGTCGGATTATCCTTTTGGGTGGATATGCCTTTTTTAGACAATAGTAAATCCATCGCAGCTTATGCACTTGGAGCCTCTCTAGTGATTGAGATGATTTTTGTTTTGCTGTCTAAACTAAAAATGAAGGCTTTTATCAATATCTCTTTAAACCTTTTTTATATCGTATTACCTTATTGCCTCGCTTTGGGATTGGGATATATAGCCCAAGATTTTACAGCATTTTCCTCTACTATATTAATTTCTGTATTTGTACTGCTCTGGTCTAACGACTCCTTTGCTTTTTTGATCGGAAAGAATATTGGAAAAACTCCTTTAGCACCAAAAATCTCTCCTAACAAAACGGTTGAGGGCTTTATCGGCGGACTAATATCTACAGTTATTACTTCTATAGGGATTTCTTTCTTTTATCCGGAGATCAGCGTATTTAACTGGATTATTCTCGCTCTTATAGTTAGTATATTTGGAGTTTTAGGAGATCTTTTGGAGTCTTACTTCAAAAGAAAGGCAGGTGTAAAAGATAGTGCAAATGCTATACCAGGTCACGGTGGTTTTTTAGACCGACTAGATAGTTTTATCTTAGCTGCACCATTTACGTATTTATTTTTAACCTATATATTTTAAGATGTTTCACAAAGAAGGATATAAAATAATAACCATTAGTTCTATACTCACTGTTGTTCTATTTTTATTAGTAGATAACCTAATTAGTATAGACTGGTTGGCAAAATTACTTCAATTAGCATTAATCGTATTTCTGATAATAATTCTACAATTTTTCAGAAATCCGAAAAGAAACGTGATTTTAAACGACCAAGTGGTCACAGCACCTGTCGACGGTAAAGTAGTCGTTATTGAAGAAGTGTACGAGCCGGAGTACTTTAAAGATAAAAGAAAGCAAGTTTCCATCTTTATGTCCCCGATCAATGTACATGTTACGCGCTATCCTTTAAGTGGTATTGTAAAATACAGCAAATATCACCCTGGGAAATATTTGGTTGCTTGGCACCCAAAGAGTTCGACCGATAACGAAAGAACCACAGTCGTAGTGGAAAACAATATATTTGGAGAGGTTTTATACCGACAAATAGCCGGAGCTTTGGCGAAGAGAATTGTGAATTATGCCAAAAGCGATGCTGTTGTCGTTCAAGGAGCAGATGCTGGATTTATCAAATTTGGTTCAAGAGTGGATATTTATTTGCCCTTGGATGCAAAAATAGAAGTCGAATTAAATCAAAAAGTGAAAGCAAACGAAGTCATAATCGCTAAAATCTAGAAAAATGAAAAAACTTATACCTGTATTAATAACCTTTTGTTTCTTGCTCACATCTTGTGAAACGAAAAAAAAGACTGAAAAATTTAGTGTAGATTCAGCCAACTCAAAAATTGTTTGGACTGCATATAAAACAACCGATAAATTTCCTGTAGAAGGTCAGTTTACTGATGTGACTGTTGAAAAAGCCAGCGGAGAAACTGTGCTTAAAGCTATTGACGGAACGGAATTTGACATTCCAGTTAGTAGTATTTTCACAAATAATGTAGATAGAGATCAAAAAATCAGCACCTACTTTTTTGGAGTTCTTATAGAATCTATGAATCTAAAAGGAAGTCTCCACATCGGGGAAGAAGGAAAGGCTTATGCTATGATCAACCTGAATGGTTTAAGCGAAAAGCTTCCGATGACTTATGATGTGAGCGGTAATACTGTAAACCTTAACGGGGTAATGGATCTAAATAAATGGAATGCTATTCCAGGAGTAGAATCCATAAACCAAGCGTGTTACGAACTTCACAAAGGAGCAGATGGAATAAGCAAAACTTGGGATGAAGTAGCAATCGCCTTGAGTATTCCTGTTATTGCCTCAAAATAAAAAAAACGATTCGCTTCCTAGTATAAAACTCGGAAGCGAATTGTATTTGGAACGGATTTCAATTCAGCCATAACTTCGGCGTCATAATCTTTTACGATATCCGTTATAGCATAACCTACATTTTCATCGGTAGATAGATACTGTCCAACTATATTGAGTTTGTATTTGGCGAAGGTATCATTGATAGCTGCCAAAACTCCAGGAACATTTTCGTGAATATGTAAAAAGCGGTGAGAATTACTCAAGCTAGGTAGCCTGACATTTGGAAAATTCACTGCGTCAACTGTATTTCCATTATTTATATAAGATCGTATTTTGCTAGGAACAAAATCTGCTATATCTTTTTGAGCTTCCTCTGTGCTTCCGCCAACATGCGGAGTCAATATCACATTGTCCAAGCCCATAAGCTCCGTAAAATAGGCTCCGTTTGCTCTGGGTTCTTCTGGATAAACATCGACAGCAACACCTCCTAATTTTCCAGATTTTAGTCCTGCAACCATCGCCTCAATTTCAACGACAAATCCGCGTGATAAATTCAATAGTATTACTCCGTCTTTCATAAGAGCTATTTGTTCCGCTCCTATCAAGTTTTTATTTAATTTATTATCATCCACATGGACAGAAACAATATCTGATTTTTTCAGCAACTCTTCCATTGAAAAGCATTTTTCTGCATTTCCAAGAGCTAATTTATCTTCGACATCGTAATACAAAACTTTCATACCCATAGCCTCTGCCAAAATAGACAACTGCTTTCCAATATTACCATAACCTATGATACCTAAAGCCTTACCTCTAATTTCTCGCGAATTTTCAGCAGTTTTGTTCCATTCCCCATTGTGAAGCTCTGTACTTCTGGTAAAGGTATTTCGCATCAACATGATAATTTCGCCAATCGCGAGCTCAACAACAGATCTGGTATTGGAATAGGGTGCATTGAACACTACTACTCCTTTCATTTTACAAGCTTGCAGATCTACTTGAGTCGTTCCGATACAAAAGGTACCAATCGCCATTAATTTATCGGCAGCTTCAATAACTCTTTGCGTGACCTTGGTCTTGGATCGAATACCTAAAATATGAACCCCTTTAATTTTTTCTATCAATTCATCTTCCGAAAGACTGTGGCTCAAAAGCTCCACCTTAAATCCATCTGAGGTCAATTGTTTCAGAGCATTTTCATGAATATTCTCCAAAAGTAAAATCTTGATTCTACTCTTTGGAAAAGATTGATTTCTCGGGAGATTATTCACGTATAAAAATTCATCAAAAGTGTGGATGACATGATCCGCTTTTGCAACAGCTTTCTTTCTCGAAACATTTTCGGTATAAGCGAAAAATTTATCTGCCACTCCTGCACCACGCATTACATAATCGCTGTATCCGTCTCCAATTACGTGGACCTCACCCTCCAAATTTAATTGCTTTAAGCAATCAATCTTACCATTGTGTTGTGCCAAAACATTTGTATCGTCAAATCCGATTACCTTTCCGGTATTATCAAAAACAAAGGTATTTGCAAAAACGCGCTCAGAGGGAATATTATAGACCGCTACGATATCGTCAATAAACTCTTTAAAACCGCAAGAAATAACATAAATATCATCTGAAAAATCAGAAAAGAAATCTTTGTTTTGCTCAATCGATTTGGAAACTTTATCCCCTAACCTTTCTACAAGAACATCGATATCTGCCCTAGATGGTTGAATCAAACTGATACGGCGCTCTAAACTTTCCGTAAAAGAAATATCCCCGTCGATACCGAGATCTGTAATCTCTTTAATCTCCTCGATAATTCTATCTTTATCACTGTGAGACTCCAGAGTTATCTCCGCTAGTACATCCAAAGCTTCCACACTCGTTAAAGTGCTATCAAAATCAAAAATAAATTTCTTGTTACTCTTCATTTTACTGGGTTTTCAAAGGTCAAAAATACTGACTTAAACGGTTTTAGCTACAAAAAGATATCACTATTATTAACAAGTTTTAACAATTTACGAAGAACACAATGTAGTCCCTTTAATTTTGAGAATACCTTGAAATGAAAAGGTTATAGTAGAAGAATTTGACAATTCTATAAAAATAATAGTAGTAACCATAGAATTGGTAAACCATCGACCAATGCTAAATAAAAAAGCCGCTCTTTTCTTTGGAAAGCAATCCAGTTGATAAAAAAGACAAGACAGGTCATAAAAATATCTATTCCTAAAAATTGCCCTCCCAAAGAAACACGCAAAACTAGAGCAAAAGAAAACACCACAATAACCAGTATTTTCAAGGATCTTTCATCCAAAAAGGTCGCTAAAGTGACAATTTTACCGATATCTGCTTTTCGATCTCTAATATCAAACGCCAAACACCATAAAAAGATCCACAAATACCCAAAGAGTAGATAGAGGGAATCCTCTTTCAAGTCACCGGAAACAGCAGGCATCAAATAGACCATCGCAAACCAGGAAAGGCTTATCAAAACTATTTTTAAACCCTTTAAATATCGCAAACCTCGAAAGCTACTCGGGCGAGGCAATTGATAAAATCCACCAAAAAACACGAGAGGAATTAGCAAGGTTTGAACTTGTTGAGAAAGATGTAAAAAATTATGTAAGCATATGCAGGCAGATACCACTAAGAGAGTGAGTCTTGGGGCTCGATAAATATTAGTTTTGAAAATATAAATTAAGTTGTATAAACCAAGAGTAGAAAAAAAAGCAAAGATTAGTTGATTCCAATTTAAAACACTGAATCTCAGTTGAATCTGTACCAAAAAAACAAAAGATATTAAGGAAATATAAACGTAATAACCCCAAAGTAATCGGGAAGAAAGTTTTCTTATTAACACAGGTACTAATTTAGAAAATTTTGGCAATTAATATTGAGCATTTTCACTACTTTTACGCGCAAAATAAATAACCTCACAAATGAACACTAATAATTTCTCAAACAGGCATATAGGACCTCGTGGAAATAATCTAGAGCAGATGTTAAAAGATATCGATGCAAAAGATTTAGAGCAATTGATTCACGAAACTATTCCTAGCGATATTCGACTTCAAGACCCTATGGACTTGGAGCCGGCGATTTCAGAATCTGAATTGGCAGAACATTTGAATGAATTAGGATCTAAAAACAAGATTTTTGACACTTATATCGGAATGGGATACCACCCAACAAAAGTTCCTGCTGTAATTCAAAGAAATATTTTTGAAAATCCAGGATGGTATACGGCCTATACGCCATACCAAGCTGAAATTGCTCAAGGGCGACTTGAGGCTCTTTTGAATTTTCAAACGGTTATTTGTGATTTGACTGGGATGGAAATTGCAAATTCGTCACTTTTAGACGAAAGTACATCAGCAGCAGAAGCAATGAGTATGCTTTTCGCTTCTCGTTCAAGAAAACAAAAGAAAGCTGGTGCAAATAAATTTTTCGTCTCCAACCAAGTACTACCTCAAACCATTTCGGTTTTGGAAACAAGAGCTATTCCAATTGGAATAGAGTTGGTAATTGGAGATGTTTTTGAGAACCAATTTGACGATAGTTTTTTCGCTGTTTTGTTGCAATATCCTGAGAAAAATGGTGGTGTTGTAAATTACAAAAACCTCAGCGATGCTCTTGCTGAGATGGATATCAAAATCGCAGTAGCTGCGGATATTATGAGTTTAGCGCTTTTGACTCCTCCAGGAGAATGGGGTGCTGATGTTGTGGTTGGAACTACCCAAAGATTTGGGATCCCTCTAGGATACGGAGGACCCCACGCTGCGTTTTTTGCTACTAAAGAAGAATATAAAAGAACGATTCCAGGCCGAATAATCGGTGTAACTCAAGATAGAGATGGAAACCGTGCTTTGAGGATGGCTCTACAGACTAGAGAACAACATATCAAAAGAGAAAAAGCTACCTCTAACATTTGTACAGCTCAAGTACTTTTGGCAGTGATGGCAGGAATGTATGCTGTTTATCACGGACCAGATGGAATAAAATTTATCGCGAACAAAATTCATAAATTGACTCAATCTCTTTCTGAAGGTTTGAAAAATTTAGGATTAGACCAAGTCAATGAAAATTATTTCGATACGCTGCACCTATCCTTAGACAATAAAATAGAAGATGTCAGAAGAGTAGCTCTTGAACATGAAATCAACTTCAACTATATAGATTCAAACAATTTAAGTATCTCTCTTAACGAGGCTACTGAATTGAAAGATGTAAATAGAATTCTTTCGGTATTTGCCGAGGCTCTCAACCTAGAGGTTAAAGAGCAGGAATTATCAAAGAACGCAGACAATAATTTTGGAGGCCTAGATAGAACTTCGGCTTTTATGACTCATGAAGTTTTTAATAGCTTTCAGAGTGAAACAGAAATGATGCGTTATATCAAGCGTTTAGAGCGCAAGGATCTTTCCCTGAATCACTCTATGATTTCTCTTGGATCCTGTACTATGAAATTAAATGCAGCCTCTGAAATGTTGCCTTTATCAAATGGAATGTGGAACAACCTCCACCCTTTTGTACCGGTAGATCAAGCGCAAGGATATCAAGAAGTTTTCAAAACTCTGGAACACCAATTAAATGTCGTGACTGGATTTGCGGGAACCTCTCTTCAACCGAATTCTGGTGCTCAAGGAGAGTTTGCCGGTTTGATGGTAATTAGAGCCTATCACGAATCTAGACAAGATCACCACAGGAATATTTGTTTAATTCCATCTTCTGCCCATGGGACCAATCCAGCATCTGCAGTTATGGCAGGTATGAAAGTAGTTGTAACTAAAACTACTGAGGAAGGAAATATCGATGTAGAAGACTTGAGAGAAAAAGCAGAATTGCACAAGGACAATTTAGCTGCCCTTATGGTAACTTACCCATCTACTCACGGAGTATTTGAGTCTTCTATTAGAGAAATCACTCAAGTAATTCACGATTTTGGTGGACAAGTATATATGGATGGAGCAAACATGAACGCTCAAGTCGGTCTTACGAATCCTGCGATAATTGGAGCCGATGTATGTCACTTAAATTTACATAAAACATTTGCTATTCCTCACGGAGGTGGTGGACCAGGTATGGGACCTATCTGTGTGGCAGCACACTTAAAACCATTTTTACCAAGTAATCCGATTATTGCAACAGGTGGAGATCAAGGAATAACTAGTATTTCTGCAGCACCTTGGGGATCTTCTTTGGTACTTTTGATTTCCTATGCTTATATAAAAATGTTGGGAAGTAAGGGACTTACAGACTCGACAATATATGCGATTTTGAATGCGAATTATTTAAAAGTTAAGCTTGAAAATCACTATCCTGTATTGTACACCGGAGAAATGGGAAGAGCTGCTCACGAGATGATTATCGATTGTCGTTCCTTTAAAGCCAATGGTATAGAAGTTACGGATATCGCTAAACGTCTTATGGATTACGGCTTCCACGCTCCAACCGTATCCTTTCCTGTTGCCGGAACGAT
The DNA here is from genome assembly GCA_042091275.1 of Flavobacteriaceae bacterium. Classification (GTDB taxonomy): domain Bacteria; phylum Bacteroidota; class Bacteroidia; order Flavobacteriales; family Flavobacteriaceae; genus JBELHR01. Next base: position 64,156 of record JBELHR010000002.1, on the reverse strand, counting down.
GATGTTGGAACCGACGGAAAGTGAAAATAAGGACGAGCTAGATCGTTTCATCGCTGCAATGATTAGTATCAGAAAAGAAATAGATCTCGCAGACAAAGATGACGATCAAAATCCTTTGCGAAATGCACCGCATACGCAAGAAATACTGGTCGATGACGAGTGGACTTTGCCTTACTCTAGAAAGGTCGCTGCCTTTCCAATCGAGGGCTTATCTTCTAATAAATTTTGGCCTACTGTTCGTCGTGTAAACGAAGCATTCGGGGACAGAAACTTGATATGTTCTTGTAATCCAATAAGCGACTATATTGATAAATAAACATTTATCGAAGTATATCTTTATCAAAAACCTAGGTAACCCCTAGGTTTTTTGTTTTAATAGCATACGATAACCTTTTCGGAACTTTTAATCTGTAGGGCGAAAAAAAGGGCTTTTTAATTTTTTAAACCTCTTGTAAATAGCTATTTTTGTTTCACATTTTTTAGAATTAAATAGTATGAAAGAAATCACAAAAGAGACTTACATCCAGTGGTATAAGGATATGTTTTTCTGGAGAAAGTTTGAAGACAAACTTGCATCTGTATACATTCAGCAAAAAGTTCGTGGATTTCTCCACTTGTATAATGGTCAGGAGGCTGTATTGGCAGGAGCTCTTCACGCCATGGATACAACCAAAGATAAAATGATTACTGCATATAGAAATCACGTCCAACCAATTGGACTGGGAGCAGATCCTAAACGTGTTATGGCAGAATTATACGGTAAAAAAACAGGGACTTCTCAAGGTTTAGGAGGTTCTATGCATATATTTTCAAAAGAACACAATTTTTATGGAGGTCACGGGATCGTAGGAGGTCAAATTCCTTTAGGAGCTGGTCTAGCATTTGCCGATCAATACTACGACAGAAAGGCAGTTACACTTACTTACTTCGGGGACGGTGCAGCGAGACAAGGATCTTTGCACGAAACTTTCAATATGGCTATGAATTGGAAACTACCAGTAGTATTCATCGTTGAGAATAACGGTTACGCTATGGGAACATCGGTTTCGAGAACAGCCAACCACGAAGACATCTGGAAACTCGGTTTGGGTTATGAGATGCCTTGTGGACCTGTAGATGGAATGAATCCAGTAAAAGTAGCAGAGGCAATGGACGAAGCTATTGATAGAGCCAGAAGAGGAGATGGACCGACATTCTTGGAAATGAAAACCTACCGCTACAGAGGACACTCTATGTCTGATGCCCAGCACTACAGAACAAAACAAGAAGTTGAAGAATACAAAAAAATAGATCCTATCACTCAAGTAAAGGATGTTATTTTAGAAAATAACTACGCTACTTTAGAAGAAATTAAAGTTTGGGATCAAGAGGTCAAAGACAAGGTAAAAGAATGTGAAAAATTCGCGGAGGAATCTGATTTTCCTGACGTTTCACTTCTTCACGATATAGTTTATGCTCAAGAAGATTATCCTTTCATTAAATAATTAAGACTTATGGCTACAGTAATTAATATGCCGCGACTGAGCGATACCATGACAGAAGGTACAGTTGCTACTTGGTTGAAAAACGTTGGTGACGCCGTTGAAGAGGGTGATATTCTCGCAGAAATTGAGACGGACAAAGCAACTATGGAGTTTGAATCCTTTAACGAAGGAACCTTATTATATATAGGTGTTCCAGAGGGGGATGCTGCTCCTGTAGATAGCTTATTAGCCATTATTGGTGAAAAAGGGGAAGATATCTCTGCACTTTTAGACGGAGGATCAAGTCCAGAAGTCGAAGAAGCACCGGTAAAAGAAGAAGCAGCTACAGCGGTTGCCGAAACTAAGAAGGAAATGCCTTCGAATTTGAAGGTTATTACTATGCCAAGACTCAGTGATACCATGACCGAAGGAACCGTGGCAACATGGTTAAAAAATGTGGGTGATACGGTTGAAGAAGGGGATATTTTAGCTGAAATCGAAACCGACAAAGCAACGATGGAATTTGAGTCCTTTAACGAAGGGGTTCTGTTATATATCGGACTAGCTGTTGGAGAAAGTGCTCCTGTAGATAGCATCTTAGCCATCATAGGAGATCAAGGTGCAGATGTAGACGCAGCGCTTGCCGCATTTGGATCTGGTGGAGAAAATACAGCGTCAAAAGCTGAAAGCCCACAAGAAACAGAAAAACCTGCTAAGGAAGAGCCAAAACCAGTACAAGAGTCAAAAGCTCCCATTGTGTCAGAAGCAGCTCCCATTGTAAATACGGGTAGAATAATTGCATCTCCACTTGCTAAGAAAATAGCATCAGACAAAGGAATCAATTTAGCTACTGTAAAAGGTAGTGGAGATCACGGAAGAATCATAAAAAAAGATGTTGAGTTCTTTAATCCGGTAGCTGCTCCTGCAGAAGTACCAGTAGCGGTTAAAGCCGAAGCTAAGACTACATCTTCAACTATAGTAGTTCCGCAGGAAGGAAGCGAAGAAGTCAAAAATTCTCAAATGAGAAAAACTATCGCAAGACGTCTAGGAGAATCTAAATTTACTGCTCCTCATTATTACCTCACTATTGAGATTAATATGGATGAAGCTATAACTTCGAGAAAGGCTATTAACAGTCTTCCAGATACTAAAGTTTCCTTTAACGACTTGGTTGTAAAAGCAAGTGCTATGGCCTTGAAAAAGCATCCTCAAGTCAATACCCAATGGACAGAAAGTCACACGATAATTAATCACCAAGTAAATGTAGGTGTAGCCGTTGCCGTAGAAGATGGACTCGTTGTACCAGTGGTAAGAAACACAAATCTTCAGAGCTTAACTCAAATTGGTGCTCAAGTCAAAGAGCTTGCTGTCAAAGCAAAAACAAAAAAGTTACAGCCTAAAGAAATGGAAGGATCTACTTTTACCGTTTCCAATTTAGGAATGTTTGGAATTAGTGAATTTACCTCTATTATCAATCAGCCAAATAGTGCAATCTTGTCGGTTGGTGCTATCAGCCAGCAACCTGTTGTAAAAGATGGAGCTATTGTTGTAGGTAATATCATGAAAGTAACTCTAGCTTGCGATCACAGAACTGTGGATGGAGCTACAGGTGCTCAGTTCCTACAAACTCTGAAACATTTTATAGAGAATCCAGTTACTATGCTCGCTTAATTAGCGATTTATATAAGAAAAACACCGCCTCAGCGGTGTTTTTTTTATGTCAATAAGTCAAAGGCCTGTCGTGCAATTTCTAATTCTTCATTAGTCGGACAAACCAAAATATCCACCGGAGAATCCATCTCTGCAATAGATCTAATCGAAGAAGATCGGAGGGCATTACTTTCTGCGTTGATACGAATTCCTAAATGCTTCATATTAGAGCAAACAAGAGAGCGAATGAGACTAGAGTTCTCTCCTATTCCAGCGGTAAATAAGATAGCATCTACCCCATCCATAACCGCTATATAAGCTCCGATAAATTTTTTAATTCGATAAGCATTTATCTCCAAGGCCAATTGGCAATCTCTGTCTCCCTCCTCCGCTTTTTGTTCAATATCTCGCAAATCACTCATTCCTGTTAAGCCGAGCATACCTGCTTTCTTTTGACAAAATTCACTGGCTTCTTCTAGGCTATAGTTTAATTTGTCCATTAAATAAAAGATAACAGACTGATCGATATCGCCACTTCGCGTTCCCATCACTAGACCATTTACAGGACCAAAACCAAGAGAATGATCTACACTTTTACCATCTTTAATAGCCGTAATACTACAACCGTTTCCAAGATGAATACTGATTAGTTTTTCAGATTTATCCCTGCCCAAAAACTCTATGGCTTTTTGAGAAACATAGCGATGACTTGTACCGTGAAAACCATAAACCCTGATGCCCTCTCGATCGGCAATTTCCTTATCTATAGCATAGCGATAAGCAAGTTCGGGGATACTTTGATGAAATGCAGTATCAAAAACAGCTACTTGAACAGCAGTATCAAAAATCGCCTCAGCCACCTCGATGCCTTGCAAATTTGCTGGATTGTGAAGGGGAGCTAAACTAAAAAGTGCCGCTATTTTAGCTTTTACCTCCTCGTTAATTACCGTAGTTTTTGAAAAACTGGAACCGCCATGTACCACTCTGTGACCTACACAATCGATATGAGATTTATCCTCAATAACCCCTAAGTCGGGGTCTAAAAGTAAGTCTGCTAAAAAATTCAATCCTTCTTTATGATTCCCTATGGATTGAGTAAACTTCTTTTTCACCTTCTTAGTCTGATACTTCACCTCACTATCTGACAAACCAATCCGCTCCACCAAACCTTGACAAATCAAATCTTGCTCCGGCATTTGAATGAGTTGAAATTTTATAGAGGAACTTCCCGAATTGATAACTAATATATTCATAGTCCTTGTGCTTGTATTGCAGTAATCATTACTGTATTAAAAATATCTTCAGTCGTACAACCTCTACTCAAATCGTTTATCGGTGCGTTTAATCCTTGAAGCATAGGGCCAATTGCAAGAGCTCCTGTCTCTCTCTGAATGGCTTTATACGTATTATTACCTGTATTTAAATCTGGAAAAATCAAAACAGAAGCTTCACCAGCTACATCTGAATTTGGCAACTTAGCCTTTCCTATTTCCTTATCGACCGCAGCATCGTATTGGATTGGACCTTCAATTTTTAAATCTGGTCTCAATTTCTTGACAATTTCGGTTGCTTTTCTGACCTTATCCACTTCTTCACCCTTTCCGGAACTTCCAGAGGAATAGGACAACATGGCAACTTTTGGTTCAATACCAAATGCTCTCGAGGAATCTGCAGAGGAAATAGCGATTTCTGCCAGTTGTTCTGCATTCGGATTTGGATTAATTGCACAATCTCCAAAAACGGAAACTCTGTCCTCTAAACACATAAAAAAGACCGACGAAACTACCGAAACCCCCGGTTTTGTTTTGACAAACTGCAAGGCAGGTCGTATCGTGTGCTGTGTAGTGTGAACTGCTCCGGAAACCATTCCGTCTGCATCCCCTTTGTAAACCATCATAGTTCCAAAATAAGATACGTCTGTCAGTAAATCCTCAGCCATATGAATATTCACATTCTTGTGCTTTCTGAGTTCATAAAATGTTTTTACATAATCCTCATAATTTGGGGAGTCCACAGGGTTTATCAAATTCACCTTGGAGGAATCGAGTGTCAGACCTAGATTGCTCAGTTTGGTCTGAATCTGAGTAGCATCCCCCAACAAGGTCAAGTTCACCAAATCTAAATTAGACAATCGAGCTGCGGCATGTAAAACTCTTGAATCGGTTCCCTCTGGAAGAACAATATGTTTTTTTGTGCTTCTAGTTCTTTTCATCAAGTCGTACTGAAACATACTCGGGGTGATTCCCTCCGCATTAAACTGAGTAAACTTTTCCATAAAGCCTTCCAAATCCATATGCTCTTCAAAAACCTGAATAGACTTTAAAATTTTATCCTTGTTATCTGAGTATATCTTAGATTGTATGGACCCAATTTTATTAGTTACCGCAAAAGTTCCTTCACGGACAAGCAGAATGGGTAAAACTGCACCCAAACCGTCTATTAGTCTCAATACATTTTGATCTGGCGCCAAGCCACCTGTCAATACGATACCCGATATATTGGGATAATTAGCAGATTCGTGAGCTTGGAGGGTACCAAGAATAACATCTGCCCTATCCCCTGGTGTGATGACCAAGGTATCTTCCGATAAGTGATTTAAAAAGTTCCGCAGCTGCATAGCTCCTACACTAAATTTGCCCGTCTTATTGTTTAGCATAGCACCACCAAATAAAACCTCTGCCTCCAGAGCGTGCACTATTTCCTTTACTGTTGGCTTAGCCAAACTATCTACTCGGGGAATAACCGATACAATAACATCTGGCAACTCCTTTTGCATGGCAAATTTCACTTCTTGCAGATTGGTCTCGTGTACCTTATTAGCAATAACACCAATAACCTCGACTTCTCTTTCCTTAAAGGTGTCATAAGTCAAGTGGATTTGAGAACTGTAGTTTTCCAAAGTTTTACCTTTCCCACTTCCCACAATAACTACAGGAATACCAAGATTTTTTGCAATCAAAACATTGAGGTCCATTTCGATAAAACTCACCTCATCGCTAAAATCACTACCCTCTACCAAAACAAAATTATATCGTGATTCGAGGTATTTAAATTTTTCAATTATTCTGTCAATAATACTATTTGTGGAACCTTCATTTAATAACCGGACCAATTCGTTTTTTTTAAAGCCATAACTTTGCTCATAGGTTTGAGGCAAGTTAAAATGCTTTAAAACGGTTTCGATGTGGTTGTCTTGTATTCCGGGATCTAAATCGGCTATTATTGGTCTGAAATAAGCTACTTTACCTATGCGTCCAGTCAGGGCGTGCATAAGGCCCAATGCGACTATAGATTTTCCGCTATAGGATTCTGATGTAGCGATATAAAGGGCTTTATTCATAAATTACAATTTTACTGTAAAGATAAATATAATGCGTTTGTTTAAACTTATATTTGTTCTAGTAAAATTCCAAAATGAAGACACTTTTTACAAATATAAAAGGGCTACTACAAGTAAATCGTTTGAAGCAATCCAAAATAAGTGGGGCGGATATGAAGATTCTTCCGAGTATCCCCAATGCTTATCTACTTATTGAAAACGATAAAATAATTGATTTTGGATCTCAAAAAGATTGGCTATTATCCAAAGAGAAATGGGGTTTTATAGACAAAGTAGAAGACCTAGAAGGCAGGTTTGTCTATCCAGGATATTGCGATTCCCATACCCATATCGTTTATGCAGGGAATCGCGAAACGGAATTCGTGGACAGAATTAACGGAATGACCTATGAGGAGATTGCCTCGCGCGGAGGAGGAATTTTAAATAGTGCCGAAAAAATTGCTGCCATAAATTTTCAGGATTTATATAATGAATCCGCAGAGCGCTTACAAGAGGTAATATCTCAGGGAACTACGGCTATTGAAATAAAATCTGGATACGGACTCAACTTAGAAGGTGAACTGAAAATGTTAAGAGTGGTTGAGAAATTAAAAGAAAATTTTGACCTTCCAATAAAAGCAACCTTTTTGGGCGCTCACGCTTTACCTGCAGCATATAAACAGGATAAGAATGCTTATGTGGATTACATCATCGAAAAGATGATTCCCGCAGTAGCAGATGAAAACCTAGCGGACTATATCGATGTCTTTTGCGAGAAGGGGTATTTCGATACTACGGATACAGAACGCATCGTAAAAGCAGGACTTCAATTTGGGCTAAAGGCCAAACTTCATGTTAACCAGTTCAACAGTATAGGCGGGATTCAAGTCGCCAAAAAACACAGAGCTTTAAGTGTAGATCATCTCGAAGTACTCACAGACCAAGACTTAGATTCTTTAAAAGGAAACGATGTCATGCCCGTTGCATTGCCATCTTGTTCTTTTTTCTTGAGCATCCCATATACTCCAGCGAGAAAAATTATAGATTCCGGAATAGCTTTGGCAATTGCCACAGACTACAATCCAGGATCTACTCCTTCAGGAAATATGAATTTTGTGGTTTCTACCGCTTGTATCAAAATGAAGATGACTCCCGAAGAAGCCCTAAATGCAGCCACTTTAAATGGAGCCTACGCTATGGATTTATCTCACGAGGTAGGCAGTATTGATATTGGAAAAAAGGCAAATCTTATTGTCAGTAAAAAAATGGATAGCTTTTATTTTATACCCTATGCCTTCGGATCAAACCCTATAGAATCCGTTTATGTCAATGGAAAAAAAACATCAAATGAAAGCCTATAACTTTTTCAGTCCAATTCAGTTTAAAAACCTTGTCCAACCTAGGAAATTTGATGTTAAGGTCGGAGAATATATGGACTACTGTACTGCGGATAATTGGAGAGAGAAACTTTCCAGTGCGAAGTATAAATTTGTTTTGATTGGAATAGAGGAGGATTTGGGAGTAAGGGAAAATGGAGGCTATCCCGGTACAAAAAACACCTGGTTGCCGAGTCTTAAATGCTTGTTGAATACCCAGAGAAACGAATACAATAATCTAGATAGTACCTTGATATTTGGATCGCTAAAATTCGAAGAAGAAACTTCAGTCAAGGAAATTGATCAAGTGGTTTCAGACTTAGTTAAATTGACGATACAAAACTCAAAAATTCCGATAATCCTAGGTGGTGGTCACAACAACGCTTATGGAGCAATCAAAGGGGTATCCTCGGGGTTAAAGCACCCGATAAACGTTATCAATATAGACGCACATACGGACTTTAGGGATATGGAAAAAAGACATAGTGGTAACGGTTTTTCCTATGCTTACAATGAAGGATTTTTGAAAAAATATGCTGTTTTAGGTCTCGATACCCTCTACACTCCCGACTATATTTACAGAGAATTTAATACGAATTCAGATTTGCTTTTTATAAATAAACAGGACATTGACTCCAAGAAGTATTCTCTTTCAGAGGCACTTGACATTTGTAAAGATCATGTTCTGTCGGATACGTTTACAGGCTTGGAAATAGACCTGGATGTAATAAAGGGAGTGCATTCAAGCGCTATGAGTCCGTCTGGATTCGATTTTTCAAAACTTCGAGAAAGCTTAAGAAGTAGTAAACTCTATAGGGAGATTGGTTACCTACATATCTGTGAAGGAATAATTGCTGAATCTAGTCAGGGATTTGTCGCAAACCAAACTCCAAAAATTATAAGCTATTTGATAAGTGATTTTATTAATATGGCTATATCGCCTGAAAACGTATAATTCGCCATATAGTCCAAATTTATCTGGACTTTGTCGGGCCAAATTACCGTATCATTATATTTGAGAGGGTCTTGTTGTTGGGACAAGAGTATATCTTCATTTTTATACTTTAACGAGGCAGGTCCGGTGAGACCTGGCTTTATCAAAAGTAGTTTGCGATCTGCCCCCTGCAGCAGATCTGCATAACCCTCTATATCCGGTCGGGGACCAACAAAACTCATCTGACCACAAAAAATATTTAAAAGTTGGGGTAGCTCGTCGAGTTTAGATGTCCTCAAAAAGTTCAGAAAATTGCTTTGACTTTTTGGAGGAAAGAGCATTACTTCTCTTTCATTTTTTAAAGTTCGAAACTTATAAATTTTAAAGAGCCTTCCCTTTTTACCTACTCTGATTTGAGTAAAAAAGGGAGGTATTCCTAATATAAAGTAGACAGAAATTGCAATAATAAAAATCAGCGGCGCAAACGCTATCAAAAGTAAAAAGCTAAACGAATAATCGAAAAAAGCCTTTACCAAAAGCTGCCTCTTATTTAGCATTCTTTCTTTTAAATATTTTGCGATAAAATGGAATTTCACTGTCCTCTACGTAACCATAACCGTATTTCCCGTAATCGTATCCATAGCCATATTTCCCTATGGATTTGTAGAAATTAAGAACATAAGAAATATTAGTGATAGCACCAGTTTCGTATTTCTCCTCCACCATCTTAAGCATTCCTTTTCGAGTAAAATCTTGTCTGACAACATAAAGTGTAGAATCCGCATATTGCAATAATTCCAAAGTATCTGAAACAAGTCCCATCGGAGATGAATCAATAACCACTCGGCTATACCTGCTCCTAGCCTGCTCAATTAATTTACCCATTCTAGGACTTATAATTAATTCAGATGGATTAGGTGGGTTTGGACCCGAGAAAATAACATCCAAATTATCAATTTTCGTGCTGTGTTTCACCGAGTCTATATCATCTTTGTCAACCAATAAATTTACCACACCAAAATCATTTCGCATATCAAATTCTTCGTGAAGTCTCGGTTTTCTTAGATCCATATTTATAAGCAAAGTCTTTTTGCCACTCAAGGCAAAAACACTAGCTAGGTTTGCAGCAACTGTAGTTTTTCCCTCTCCACTAATCGATGAAGTCACCAATACAACTTGGGAATGCTGGTAAGACTTATTTTTTAAAAGAAAGTACATGTTAGACCGGATGATTCTGAACGATTCCGCAAAAGAAGATTTCGGATTGTTAAAAACACCCAAATGAATTAAATTCTTAACTGACCCAACAGTACCGATTACAGGGATTGAAAACTTGGTCTTTAAATTCTCTATATCGTCAACCTTATCGTTTAAAAGTTCTCTAGTAATGGCATAGAGTAAAGGAAAAATTAATCCAGTTAAAAATGCCACCATATAGTTAAATCCTGTATTTGGAGAAATAGGACCTTGACCAGTGTCCTTGGCCGTATCAATTACTTTTAATTCCGAAGTATTTGATGCGATAGCCGATCCTGCTTCATAACTCTTTTGTTTTAAAAAGCTATAGGTGCTCTCATTTAAGGCTTGATTTCGTTGGTAATTTATTAATTCCTGCTCTTTAGCTGGAAGAGTTTTTATCTCTGATCTCTCTTGAGACATTTCCTTTTCAATGTCCTCAATATTCCTAGATATATTGCCAATCATCTCGTCAATATGCTCTTCTAAGATCCTTTTCTCTCTTTCAATATCCTTATTCACTTGGACAACGGCTGGGTGTTCTTCTGTTACTGAAGATATCAAAACGGATCTCTTTTGAGACAGCTCTATTAATTTACCAGTACTCAAAGCTATATTTGGATCCTCAATATCTACTAAACTCGGTGCTATGATATTGTCCGGGATATTAGTATCCACACTCAAATACGCTTTTAAATTTTCATAATATTTTAATCTCAAAGACAAATCATAGGACTGCTGGTCTAAGCTCTTGACTTTTTGAAAAATATAACTGGCTTCGGAGCTCAGATTATAGGACTCATTTTCCTGTTTAAAAATTTCAATCTGCTTTTCAATAGACTTCAATTTCTCTTCCTCCGCGTAAAATAACGTATCTATATAATTTTTGGTTCTCACTGCATAAGAGATTTTTATCTCTCTCATGTTTTCATCGAGAATCTCAACAGATCTGTTTAAGTAATCCACCATTCTCTTTTTATTGGGACCAGACATCTGAAGAAAAATAAGGGAAGTCCCCGGAAGGTAATCATTAGCACTAACCCCTCGATATCTACCCACAGTAGCATCAAAATTATTGAATCTAAAAAAATAAGTATCCCCCGGATAGACTTCGTCATTTAAGACTAAATCAAAATCAAAAAGCGAATTGTGAACCCCCTCCTCAACAGAGTATATTCTCTCAAAAAAATTCTGCTCTACAGCTCCGTAATCATAACTTTGGTTTTTGTAATTAACCACCTGTACATACCTTTGAGGAGCACTTTCTTCCGAGTCGAATAAATTCAAAACAAATCGCTGCTCATCGAGAAAAACGAGTTCAATAACTTTTCCATAGATTTGATTGGCATCCTTATTTATTTTTAAGGAATACGGAACTTTTCCATAATCGTCCTCCATTCTATACTCGCCCGGAGTTAGGTAATCGATATAATAGTCTAAGTCATAGACCACTTGCTCGTTGTGTGTTCTGGAGACAAACTGGGCTTTTACCGATTCCACCTTATTGGAAGCTCCTCCCCAATTAAAAGCAATATTAGTACCTGTAAATAAAGGATCTTGAGCTTCATCCATAATCAACAAGGTACTCATAGCAAACTGTCTTTGTGCTCTATCGTTTTTGCGTTTTGCAAAGAATAGAGATATTGCTACTGCAACGATAAACAGTTTCCAATATCCCAGAATTCGCAAAAGGTAATCTTTGAAATCAAAGGACCCTATCTGGTCTAAATCAATATTTATGGACTTTTTAGACATAATTATAGTAGAGATTGAGCGAGTAAATAAGTAGATGTAATCAACGAGAAAACCGAAATCAAAGTAGTAATAGTTTGAATCGTATTGGTTCCTGTACCCCAAGACTTTTGTTTGAGTGGCGGAATAAATATGATATCATTTGGAAGAATCTGAAACACATCGGATTCAAAAGCAGTGATATCTGTCATATCTACCTCGTATTTATTCATACGTCCGTCTTCTAATCTAAAGACCTCTACATGTTTTCTATTCCCGTAAATAGTGATATCTCCTGCATTGGCAATGGCTTCCACAACATTCAATCTATTTTGGTTTACAACTTTAGTACCTGCACCACCAATTTCTCCCAAAATGGTATACTTAATTCCATAGAGCTTTACTTCCACAAAAAGATTACTGTCCTCTTTGAAATATTTTTCAAGCTTTTCAAAAACCATAGTCCTCACTTCCTCAACTTTGTATCCTAAAACATTAATTTCACCAATTATGGGAAGGTCTATCATACCGTGAATATCGACCGAATATCCAGTGAAATAAAGGTCATTCG
>JBELHR010000002.1:43600-51776 GCA_042091275.1 Flavobacteriaceae bacterium | reverse complement strand
TTGAAAATCGTTACTAATTCGGGATTATTCGCTTTGATATTTACGTAAAGAATATCGTCCACTTGTAATCTATACGGCTTTTCTGAAAAGGACTCAATTTCATTTTCCGTCGGTTCGCCTTGAAAATAAGTGAGCTTCTTTTGGGAAATACAAGAGGACAACAGACACAATATTAGTGTAATACGTAATAAGTTTTTCATTTGGCTTGAATTGTATGTAAACAAATATAATGTTTGTGTTCTAAAGAGCTTTATTTTTTTTTATTTTAGCTAAGATTAATTTCGCTATGCACACGTTTTACGCCTACTTGCAACATTTTTTCCACTCTAAAAATCAGCATGGAATTCACTCACCATTTGTCTATAATTTCTACTTAAAAACATTGAGAAGACAAGTGGATAAAAAATCATGGAAGAAATACCTCCGCTTTAGAGCACATGTATTTAGTTCAAATGAATGCTTAGAAAATGAAAATTTCGGCGCAGGCTCTAAAAAATTAAAACGTCCGTCTTCTAGTATTCAAAAAATAGCAAGGGTAGCAGGATCCTCCAAAAAAAAAGCAAAACTTCTAATGCGACTTTCCAATTTTGAAACTCCAAAAAATATCTTAGAATTTGGAACTTCGCTGGGCTTAGGAAGCGCTGCCTTGGCATTGGGTTCTGAATCTAGTAGGATAGTAACACTGGAGGGCAGTTGTTCAAGAAGCCAGGCTGCACAAAAGTTTTTTAAAAATTCTAACATCGTAAACATCACTGCTATTTGTAGTGATTTTGACAATTATTTAAATACTTTCGAGGGAAATGAAGGTTTTGACATTATTTTCATCGATGGAAACCACACCTATGAGGCCACAAAAAAATATTTTAACTGGGCCTTAAAACATTTAAATACATCGGGAATGATTATTTTTGATGATATTTATTGGTCCAAGGACATGACTAAAGCTTGGAGGGAAATTTGTGCGTCAAGTGCAATCAATTTGAGCATGGATTTGTTTTTAGTTGGTATAGTAATGAAACGCGAAGAGCAATCAAAAGAACACTTTAGATTAAAATATTGATATGAAAATTTACACAAAAACCGGAGATAAAGGAACCACGGGGCTATATGGAGGTTCACGTGTCTCAAAGCACGACATGCGAATAGATACCTACGGAGATATTGATGAGTTAAACGCCAATATTGGCCATCTCAGAGATCTTATTGACTTGGAGCAGGAAACTCTTTTAGAGATTCAAAAGCAATTATTCAATATTGGAAGTCATTTAGCAACTCCAAAAGAGGCTTTAAAACAACAGAGTCAGCTACCTGAAATTAGTGGTAAATTGACAAAACAAATGGAGGATATAATGGATGATTTTAATCGAGACCTACCGACGATGACTCATTTTATTTTACCAGGAGGACATCCAAAGGTGTCAACTTGTCACATATGCCGTACAGTTTGTCGAAGATCCGAACGAAAAGTAAGTCTTCTATCTGAAAACGTGGAAGTTAACCAAGAAATCTTAATGTTTCTAAATCGCCTATCGGATTATCTTTTTGTGTTGGCACGAAAGTTGACCTATGAGTATGGGGCAGAAGAGATCAAATGGATACCCTAAGCCTTAACGTTCTTTATTATATTGAAAATAAGACAAATAAAAACTTGACTATTTAAGTAAAAAAATTATTTTTGCTGAAAAAACTAGAAAATCATGTATTGGACTTTAGAACTTGCCTCTTATTTAGCTGACGCTCCTTGGCCTGCAACCAAAGATGAATTAATCGATTACGCAATTCGTACAGGAGCACCTCTTGAAGTAGTTGAAAATCTACAGACCATTGAGGATGAAGGAGATGCATATGATTCTATTATAGAAATATGGCCAGACTATCCTACGGAAGAAGATTATCTTTGGAACGAGGATGAATACTAGGCAAAATAAGCTGTAAAAAAATTTAAAAGTCTCTGATGAGGCTTTTTTTTTGTTTAATTTTGGAATGAAACAAACTGAGTAAGATTATGAGTATTGTAAATAAAGTATTAAAACTTTTTGTAGGGGATAAACAACAGAAAGATTTAAAACAGCTACAACCTATTGTAAAAAGAGTGCTGTCGTTTGAAGGGGATTTTAACTTACTCTCCAATGATGACTTGCGAAATAAATCTCTTGAATTTAAAAATCAAATCAAAGAGGCTACAAAACCCTTTGACGAAGAAATAGAAAAACTCGAAGCAGAAGCTTTGGAATCTGATATTGATAGACAAGAAAATATTTTCAAGGAAATTGATCGATTAAAAGATTCTGCCTACGAGGCATCAGAAAAAGTTCTTTTGGATATCATGCCAGCTGCATTTGCTGTTGTAAAAGAAACGGCAAAACGATTTGCATCGGAAGAAGAAATTGAAGTTACAGCTTCAGAAATGGATAGGAGTTTGTCGGCAGAATCCGGGTTTGTTTCCTTGGATGGTGACAAGGCTATATGGAAGAATTCTTGGGATGCTGCAGGAAAGGAAATTATTTGGGACATGGTTCACTACGATGTTCAGTTAATCGGTGGTGCGGTTTTGACTCAAGGAAAGATTGCTGAGATGATGACTGGAGAGGGAAAGACACTTGTCGCTACGCTTCCAATCTATCTAAACGCCCTCACTGGGAATGGAGTTCATGTAGTAACAGTTAACGATTATTTAGCCAAGCGTGACTCTGCATGGATGGCTCCATTATTTCAATTTCACGGTCTTAGTATTGATTGTATTGACTATCACAAGCCAAATTCTGACGAGAGACGAAAAGCATACTTAGCGGATATTACTTACGGAACAAATAACGAGTTCGGTTTTGATTATCTACGTGATAACATGGCTCATACCCAAGAGGAATTGGTTCAACGACCACACAACTATGCTATTGTAGATGAGGTAGATTCGGTTCTTGTCGATGACGCTAGAACTCCCTTAATTATTTCGGGACCTGTACCTCAAGGTGATCTTCACGAATTCAACGAATTAAAACCAGTTGTCAACGATATTGTTAGTCTTCAAAAAAGTTACTTGATTAAAGTCCTTGCCGAAGCTAAAAAAACAATAGCAGCTGGAGACGAAAAAGAAGGTGGAATACTCTTGTTGCGCGTCTATCGCGGTTTACCAAAGAACAAAGCTTTAATCAAATTCTTATCTCAAGAAGGTATTAGACAGTTACTGCAAAAAACAGAAAACTACTACATGCAGGACAACAATAAAGAGATGCCTAAGGTCGATAAGGAGCTCTATTTTGTTATTGAAGAAAAAAGTAATTCCATAGAACTTACCGATAAAGGTATCGCTCATTTGTCTCAAAAAAATGAAGCCAATTTTTTCCTATTGCCAGACATTGGAGTAGAAATTGGAAAAATAGACGAAAGCGATTCAGAAGAAGAGGAAAAAATCAAATTAAAGGAGCAGCTTTTCAAAGAATTTAGTGTTAAAAGTGAACGCATACACACTATGAATCAACTGCTCAAGGCTTACACCCTATTTGAAAAGGATGTTGCCTATGTAGTGATGGAAGACAAAGTGAAAATCGTGGACGAACAAACTGGTCGTATCATGGACGGAAGAAGATATTCCGATGGTCTTCACCAAGCGATTGAAGCAAAAGAAAATGTGAAAATCGAAAAAGCGACACAAACATTTGCTACGGTAACTCTTCAAAACTATTTCCGTATGTACCGCAAACTATCTGGTATGACGGGAACTGCAATTACCGAAGCAGGAGAGTTATGGGAAATCTACAAGCTGGATGTTGTTGAGATTCCAACAAATAAACCTTTAGGTAGAGATGATAGAGAGGATTTAGTATACAAGACTAATCGCGAAAAGTACACAGCTGTCATCGATGAGGTTGTAAATTTAGTAAATCAAGGAAGACCTGTTTTGGTCGGTACTACCTCGGTTGAAATCTCCGAACTTCTAGGTCGTATGTTGACCATGAAAAAAATTGAACACAATGTACTAAATGCAAAACTTCATAAAAAAGAAGCAGATGTCGTAGCTCTTGCTGGTAAACCTGGAATGGTTACCATCGCGACAAATATGGCCGGACGTGGAACAGATATCAAGCTGACCGAAGAGGTCAAAAAAGCAGGTGGTTTAGCGATTATTGGAACAGAACGTCACGACTCCCGTCGTGTCGACAGACAATTAAGAGGTCGTGCAGGACGTCAAGGAGATGTGGGATCCAGTCAATTTTATGTTTCTCTGGAAGATAACCTAATGCGAATTTTTGGATCGGATCGAATCGCAAAAATGATGGACCGTATGGGACTCAAAGAAGGAGAAGTTATTCAACACTCCATGATAACCAAGTCAATCGAACGCGCCCAGAAAAAGGTTGAGGAAAACAACTTTGGAATTCGAAAGAGACTTTTGGAGTATGACGATATTATGAATGCCCAAAGAGAGGTGGTTTACAAAAGGAGAAAGAATGCCCTCGACGGTAAGAGACTAAATATTGATATCGCGAATATGATTTACGATACTTGTGATCTTATTGTAACCCAAAACAAAGCGAGCGGTGACTATAAAAACTTTGAATATGAATTAATTATGTTCTCCTCTTCTTCTAGTCCATTTAGCGAGGAAGATTTTATGGCAAAATCGGAATCTGAGTTAATTGACATTCTCTACGAAACGGTATTTGCGCATTACAAAGATAAAATGACTCGAAATGCAGAGAGAGCATTTCCAGTTATAAAGAACGTTTACGAACGCGAAGGAGATCGTTACGAGAGAATTGTAGTTCCTTTTTCTGATGGAACAAAAACGCTTCAGGTAGTTACTAATCTAAAATTAGCGGTAGAGAGTGAAGGAAAAGAATTAATTTCTGACTTTGAAAAAAATATTACTCTTGCGATAATTGATGAAAATTGGAAAACTCACCTTAGAAAAATGGATGAGCTCAAGCAATCGGTTCAAAATGCTTCATACGAGCAGAAGGATCCGCTTTTGATTTATAAATTTGAGGCATTTGAGCTATTTAGAGCCATGTTAGATGGTGTAAACAAGGAAGTTTTATCCTTTTTGTTCAAAGGAGAGCTCCCTAGTCAAGAAGTAAACCAAGTCAGTGAAGCCAAACAAAGACAACGTGAGAAGGTGGAATTGAGCAGAGCAGAACAAGGAGGAGATAATCCTAATTTGCAACGTGCAAATCCTACACAAACCAATCGAGCTCCAGTGGAAACTGTTACCAGAGCGGAACCTAAAATTGGAAGAAATGAAAGGGTGAAAATCAAGAATATCGGCTCTGGACAAGAAAAGGAACTTAAGTATAAACAAGCTATACCACTTATAGAATCTGGAAAGTGGGTCTTGCTAGAATAAGCTCAACAAAAAAAACGCTTTGAAATTCAAAGCGTTTTTTTTGTTATTTTTTTGATCTATACATACAAAATAGTCCGATAAGGACAAGAGGTATACTCAGCCATTGTCCAGTATTTAAAGACCACTCCGCACGCTGATCAACTTGAGCCTCTTTAAAAAACTCAACTACAAATCTCAAACTCCATAAAAGAGCGAAGAAAAGGCCAAATAAATAACCTTGACGCTGCTTTAAATTCGTATTCCAATACAAATACCACAACAAGGCAAAGATTGCTAGATACCCGAATGCTTCGTAAAGTTGAGTCGGATGCCTTGGGAAATTTTCCCCGAGTTGAACAAAGATAAATCCGTAATCTGTTCCTGTAGCTTTTCCTATAATCTCTGAGTTCATCAAATTACCGATTCGTATAAAAAAGCCTGCCAGCGCAACAGCGATTCCCAACCTATCGATTAAATATAACAAGGGTTTCTTTAAGACTCGCTTACAAAAGAAATACAAGGAACCAATTATTCCTATTGCAGCTCCATGAGATGCCAATCCTCTAAAACCAGTAATCTCAAAATGAGGTTGGAATTTTACGGGTAATAAAATTTCTAGTAAATGGTTTTGGAAATAATCCCAATCGTAAAAAAATACGTGTCCTAATCTAGCTCCAATTATCGTGGATAATACCACCCAAATAAGCAAGGAATCTAATTTCTCTAAGGAAATTTTATCCTCGATAAAAATCTTTTTCATGATATAGAAACCTGCAGAAAAGGCTAAAATAAACATCAAACTGTAGTACCTCAGCACTATACTACCTATTTCTATTCCCAACGAAGGGTCCCAAACAATGGAAAGTTCTCTCATAGTTTTTTCTATTTATGGTACAGGATCATAACCTGATCCACCCCATGGGTGACATGATAAAATTCGTTTAATAGCCAAATACGAACCTTTAAAAAGACCGTGTTTTTTTAATGCTTCTATGCTATAAGTAGAGCAAGTCGGTGAATAACGACAAGTCGACGGGGTCAGAGGGGAAATCATCGTCTGATAAATTCTGACGAGTAAAATAGCTGGCGCAATTAGGATTTTTCTCAGATTCATTTAGTTTAATGTATACGTGGTTCCGTCCTTACCGTCTTTGAGCTGAATCCCATTGGCAGCCAACTGATCACGTATTTGATCGGAAAGCGCCCAATCTCTATTCGATCTAGCTTGATTTCTGAGTTCTATCAACACTTGCATAGCAGAATCTAAAACCTCAGTTCCTCTCTCTTTTTTATAGTCCTCCAAACCGAGCACATCAAAAATAAAAGATTTAAAAACCAATTTCATTTCAGAAATATTTTCAGCAGAAATCTTTAAAACTCCCTCGTTTATTTGGTTTATGGCTCTCACTCCTTCAAATAACTGGGCAATTAAGATTGGAGTATTAAAGTCGTCGTTCATCGCTGCATAACAGCTAGCCTTCCAGGACTCAAAGTCAAAAACTTCTTTGGCCTCTTGGGCTTTTTCTAATTTTTCTAGAGTATGCCACGCATCCATTAATTTAAAATAGCCTTTTTCCGCAGCTTCTATCGCCGAATTAGAAAAATCTAAATTACTTCTATAATGCGCTTGCAACATGAAAAACCTAGCAACCGGAGGTGCATATGCCTTCGAAAGTAGAGGATTATCTCCACTAAATATCTCTGCGGGTAATATATTATTCCCCGTAGATTTAGCCATTTTTTGACCGTTTAGAGTCAACATATTGGCGTGCATCCAATAATTAACCGGATCCACTCCATTACATGCTTCGCTCTGCGCAATTTCGCATTCGTGGTGTGGAAATTTCAAATCCATTCCTCCTCCGTGAATATCAAATCTCTTTCCCAGATACTTTGTACTCATAGCAGTACATTCAAGATGCCAACCCGGAAACCCGACGGACCAAGGCGAAGGCCATCTCATAATATGAACTGGATCTGCTTTTTTCCAAAGTGCAAAATCTTGGGGGTTTCGCTTTTCGCTTTGACCGTCCAAAGTTCTGGTATTGTGAATAGCGTCTTCAATATTTCTTCCAGATAAAATACCGTATTTTTTCGTCTCATTATATTTTACAACATCGAAGTAAACGGATCCATTTACTTCATAGGCCAAACCTTTCTCTAAAATTTCTTGAATTATTTCAATTTGTTCTACAATATGACCTGTAGCTGTTGGCTCTATATTTGGTGGTAAGCAATTAAACTTATTTAGAATATTGTGAAAATCCAAAGTGTATTGCTGCACTACTTCCATTGGTTCAATCTGTTCCAATCTCGCTTTTTTCGCAATTCGATCTTCCCCTTCGTCCGCATCGTTTTCCAAATGACCTGCATCTGTAATATTTCTAACATAACGTACTTTATATCCCAAATGGAGAAAATATCTATTCACTACATCAAAAGACATAAAGGTTCTAACATTCCCAAGGTGGACATTGCTATATACTGTCGGACCACAAACATACATTCCCACAAAACCCTCGTGAAGTGGAGTAAAGATTTCTTTTGTTTTGGATAAAGAATTGTAAATTTTGATTTGGTTGTGCTTGTAGAATTCCATAGAAAATATATTTCAGGGTAAAGATAAAATAAATAAGAAAAAATGATGCTTTGTATAGCTCGATTTTATGTACAAAACAGTTAAGAGGTATTAAATGATACCAAATTTTTAATACTTTTGATTTATCGATCTTGATTATGTCCAAAAAACCGACTTCCCACTTAAAAAAATCAGAAATTCTTCAAAGATTTGGAACAGAATCTAAGAATCCCGTCGCTTTGAGTAATTCTATAGCCAAAGGAAATATCGCAGCC
>JBELHR010000002.1:0-43500 GCA_042091275.1 Flavobacteriaceae bacterium | reverse complement strand
GTTCAATCGGATAATGCCTATATCAGACCCTCCCCTTCTTCGAGTAATCTCGGAGGTGTAAGTGTCCGAACAAAAGATGCCATAACACTCTGCGAAGCCGCTGGTTTTGATATTATAATTATTGAAACTGTGGGAGTAGGTCAAAGTGAAACAGCCGTGGCAAATCTGGTTGACTTCTTCCTTTTACTTAAAATTCCTGGAGCCGGAGATGAACTTCAAGGTATTAAACGTGGTATTTTAGAACTTTGTGACACCATTGTGATAAACAAATCGGATCTAGGTTCTGGAGAATTGGCCAAGAGAACATTTGAAAACTCACTCCATTTATTGCAACTTAAGGAAGAATTTTGGGTTCCAAGTGTACATTTAGTTAGTAGTTTAAAAAATGAGGGACTTGAAGAAGTCTATCAACAATTAGTCAACTACTTTCAAAAAAGTATAGAAAATGATAATTTCACTAGGAAGAGAGAATCCCAAAACAGACAATTCTTAAATCAAGAATTTGATCAACATCTAATGGCCCTCATTCAAAAGGACACACGTGTTCAAGAAATTCAAAGACAATTGCAATCTGGTACTTTGAGTTTGAGAGAAGTCAAAATACTTTTAAAAAACTTGTTTTCTAATTGAATTCAATTACTCTATCGATTATTTATCTCCCTTAGATTCTAAAATAGAAATATCAAATATCAAATTACTTCTGCCCGGAATAGTGGGGAGATTTCCTTCTTCACCATATGCTAAATAATAGGGAATAAAGAGAACCAATTCACTACCTTCCCGTCTACCTCGAATCCCTTCGGTAAAACCGGTTATCATATTATCTACGTCCATAGTAAACTCAAGTGGCCTATTTTTCTTATAACTACTGGCAAACACCTCTCCATTTTCAAAGTATCCTATATAATGAATTTTAACACGGCGATCAGAGACAATTCGGTCACCACTACCCTCTAATTTCTCAAATACCTTGACTCCTTTATCGTTTAGGACCGCTTCTGGGAAATTCATTTGGAACAAAAAATCCTCAATCTTTTTTAATCGTGCCTCTTCCTTTTTTGCTTTTTTATTTGCGATTTCCTCTAAACTCCTTTCAAAAGTCTCAGCAGAATTAAATTCTTGGGCCACATCTCCTTGACGAATAATTCTGACAGAATAAATTGTATCCATCTCTGCGATGCTATCTACGACTTCTTGTCCATACCTCACTCTACCAAAAACACTGTGCTTACCATCTAACCAAGGTGTTGCTTTGTGGGTTATAAAAAACTGAGAACCATTGCTGTCTGGCCCTGAATTGGCCATGGATAATACTCCTGGTCCGTCGTGCCGATACTTAACCGATTCGTTTTCCTCATAGATAAACTCGTCCTCAAATTTATAACCTGGATGTCCCATCCCAGTCGCCCAAGGATCTCCTCCTTGAATCATAAAATTGGAAAGTACTCTGTGAAACAGAACACCATTGTAGTAGGGTATACCTTTTAAACTATCTATTACTTTGGGGTTCGTACCTTCTGCCAAAGAGACAAAATTAGATACGGTCAAGGGTTTATCTTGAAAATAAAGTTCTGTCAATACAGAACCCTTGTTGGTTTGAAACTCCGCAAACAAGCCCTCTCCCAAATCCTGAAATTCATAATCCGGCTGGCAAGAAACAAAAAATGCCAACAATAAAATTGCTGGCACTTTTTTAAAATAGTTCAACCTGTTCAAAATTAGTTATTTACAGAAATCAACTCCACCTCAAATACTAAAGGCATATAGGGCTTGATTGGACTTCCTGGTCTTGGATTTGAACCGTAAGCTAACTCTTGAGGAATATAAAATTTATAAATCGCACCTTCTCCCATAAGTTGAACTCCTTCTGTCCATCCCTTAATCACTTGATTCAATCCAAATGAAGCAGGAGAATCCTTCGTTCTCGAACTATCAAATACAACTCCTTCAGGAGTTTCTCCTGTATAATGAACCGTCACATTACTAGTAGCTGTTGGATAGGTATCATTTCCTTTTTGTACAATTTCATATTGCAAACCAGACTCTGTTACCACAACCCCGTCACGCTTAGCGTTTTCGGCCAAAAAGGCAAGACCTTCTTCGATTTGAGTGGCCGCTTGTCTTTCGTTAGCTCCCATCATATATGCTTGAATAATTGGTTGGGTTTGATCTAAGTCTATCAATAGCTCGTCAGTATTGTTTAAACCTTGATTAAAGCCCGTTTTAAAAGCGTTTAAAGAAACCTCAGGAATAGATCTATTAACTTGCATAAAAGTAGACATACCCACAGCATAACTAATAGAATCTATTTCATTTTCTAGATTCTTATCACCTATTTTAAAAGTTCCTTGATCTAAGGGTTCGGGAACATATTCCTCTCCTATCGCACCGGCAGCCATTTGAGCTTCGCGCTCTGCTAAGGCCTTTTGTTGCATAATCTGCTGAAACTTATTCATGACACCCCCTAAATCGCTCTCATTAATTAGTGAATTTTCAAGAGAAGAGCTCTCATACCCACTCAAAAAAGCATCTGTATTAATGTTTTCTATCGACTTTGGCATTTGTTGTGAAATATCTAAACCTATGGCATAACTCACCGAATCGATTTCTGTTTTCAACTCTTTTACTTCATTATTCTTTGCACAACTCGACAGCATTAAAGCTCCAGTTACCAAAAGTATACCTGCTTTTTTCATTTTTTATTATTTAATTTCAATTAATTCTATTTCTATTTTTAAGGGTGTATTAACTCCAATTTCTTTTGCATCTCCCAGCAACCCGTAGGCTTTATAGGAAGGGAATAAAAATAAAGACTTCTCACCTAGACTCATAGTCTGAAGCGCTTCTTGTACGCCAATTATTTCCTCTTGTTTCCCTAGATTTAACTCGTAAACTACAGAATCTAATTCTTTGTAAAAGGGATTATCTAAGAGGTCATAGATGTGTTTTTTAAAACGAACTACATCTCCGATTTGCGGCTTATTCTCGCGAACTGCTTTTACAATTTCAAGTTTCCAAAAACCTAAACTCGAACTAGTGTAAACGTCAGTAGAATCCCTCTCGATTACCTGCATAATCATAGCCCGTTCTTTTTCTAACAATTCTTTATTGATGGAAATAGACTCTTTTAGCTCCGTGTGACTCACATAGCTAACTGGTTCTCTCGGCTTGATCTCTGAACAAGAGAACAATATAAAAGCAGACAAAATCAGATACAAATTAATCTTCATAGGTCGCTAATATAGCATCTTTATTTAATTCAACTAATTCCACAAATCGCTTTGCTGTTTCTTCGAGAGAGAGCAAGGATCTTCCCCCCGCAGCATTATCGTGGCCTCCTCCCTCAAAATAGGATCTCGCAAACCTATTTACGGAAAAATCTCCACGGGAACGAAACGAAATCTTTATGATGTTTTGATTTACATCTTCTATAAAAATAGCTGCCAAAACCACACCTTTTATGGACAGAGCGTAATTTACAACACCTTCTGTATCTCCTTTTTGAAAATTATGCGCTTTTAGATCTTCGTCGCTCAGACATATATAGGCAGTCCTACAGGACTCCATTCTGACCATATTAGACAGAGACTTTCCCAATAACTGTAGCCTATCGTATGAATTCTGATCAAACACTTTAGAATGAATCTGAGAATTATTTGCACCTTTATCAATTAATTCTGCCACTACTCGATGCGTTAATGCGGTGGTCGAACCAAACTTAAAGGAGCCCGTATCTGTCATTATTCCGGTATACAAACAAGTCGCTGTTTTTGGGCAGATCAATTCTGTTTTATCTAGTTTTTTTATAAAGTGAAAAATCATCTCACAGGTGGCACAAATCGATGTGTCTGAATACATAAATTCAGTAATATCATCTGGTTCTTGATGGTGATCAATCATTACAAATTCCGCCGAGAGACTACTCAGCTTCTCTCCCATCACATCACCTACTCTATGGAAAGCGTTGAAGTCTAATAAAAAAATTAGACTTGCCTCATCCAAGGCTTTTACACTTTGATTGTTTTGTTTTTCAAAATTTAAAGTTTTTTCAACCCCAGGCATCCATTTGAGAAAATCCGGAATTTCATTAGGTAAAATGACCTGTGAATTCAAACCCATACTTTTCAAAAACCAAAACATACCAAGACTCGACCCCATGGCATCACCATCTGGGTTTCTGTGCGGTACAATAACAATATTTTGCGGAGCTTCAAGCAGTACTTTCAGCTTATTTAATGCAAGTAAATCCATACGATGCGAATATATAATTAAATAGTTAATTTTTTTCTCTCTCCAAATCTATCTTTATTAAAAAGTATAAATTTGCCCTATGAAGAAAAACGCTCTATTAATATCCCTAGTGGTCCTCTTGATCTCTTGCGGGACAAAAGACAAAAAAAAGGCAGATTTTGTAATAGCTTTTGGTTCTTGCAACAATCAAAACCTTACAAACGAACTTTGGCCTAGTATTCAAAATTCCAATCCGGATCTATGGATTTGGGGAGGAGATATTATCTATTCCGACACCGATGATATGTCCGTTTTACAAAAAAATTACCAAAAACAAAAAAACCAAAAAGGCTATGCAGAACTTCTGAGTAATACCGAGCTGATGGGAACCTGGGACGATCACGATTATGGGGTAAATGACGGAGGAGCCTCTTATCCTCACAAATGGGCTTCACAACAATTATTCTTAGATTTTTTTGATGTTCCTCAAAACAGTCCACGACGTGTACAAAAAGGAGTGTATGAAGCGAGAGATTTTAAAGTGGACGACGAAATTATCAAAGTAATAACTCTAGACACACGCTATTTTAGATCGGACTTAAATCTAAATCCATCTGGCAAAAAAAGATATATTAAAAGTCAAGACCCTCAAGCAACTATGCTAGGGGACGAGCAGTGGAAATGGCTTTCAGAAACGCTTCACAACTCTGAGGCAAACTACCATGTTATTCTAACCTCTATACAATTTTTGTCAGACCAACACGGATTTGAAACCTGGGGTAACTTCCCAATGGAACAAGAGCGCCTGAAGTCTTTGTTGGTTCTCAGCGAAGCTAAAAATCCAATAATCTTATCGGGAGACCGTCATATTTCGGAATTTTCTGAAGTAGAAGTCAAAGGTTTAGATCACACCCTAGTCGATTTTACATCGAGCGGAATGACCCATGCTTACACCAATTTCACTTCGGAGGAAAATCCAACTCGAAAGGGAGAGGTTATCAGCGAAAAGAGTTTTGGAATTCTAAATTTTGATTTAGATAACAAAAGCATAAATCTTCAAATGATAGGGCAAGATGGGAATGTTTTACAAGAAATTAACCAAAGCTTTAAATCAAAACAATAGCCAATTATTTGCCACTTGTAAAAAAGGCTTATATTTGCGCAAAATTTAAATAGAAAATTTATCAAGATGGCAACAAACAGAACATTCACCATGTTAAAACCAGATTCAGTAGAAAAAGGTAACATCGGTGCAATTCTAGACAAGATCAATGCAGCTGGATTTAGAATCGTAGCTATGAAATTGACTCAATTAACGCAAAGAGATGCAGAGGCGTTTTACGCAGTGCACAACGAGCGTCCATTTTTTGGAGAATTAGTAGAATATATGACTAGAGGTCCTATAGTTGCTGCAATCTTAGAAAAAGAAAATGCTGTTGCAGATTTTCGCGCTTTAATTGGAGCTACAAACCCACAAGAAGCTGCTGAAGGAACAATCAGACAAATGTTTGCAACTTCTATTAGCGAAAACGCTGTTCACGGTTCAGATTCAGACGAAAATGCTGAAATAGAAGGAACGTTCCACTTCGCAGGAAGAGAAATGTTCTAGACGAAAAGTCAAAAGAATTTAAAAAGCCAACCCATTCGGGTTGGCTTTTTTTTATTAAAATAGACGCAGGTCCTTAATCACTTTCTTACCGAGATGCTCATTGATTAAACGAACAATCTTTTCCTTGCCAAAAGACAGCTCCTCTCTCAGTACAGAGGAATCTAACTTTACCTCGAGAACTTGAGCGCGAAGGTGTATCGCTCTGGTGTACTTTGCCACACCGGGCCCCATCAAATCCACCCATGCTTCTTTGACATTGATCTCGGTCATTCCTGGTTTCAACCTGGATTCGTCAATCATTTTATCAATAATAGACTTTATACTAGAGGTCTCTCTATTTCTACTCATAATCTAAATTAAAAATCTCAAAATTCTCTCTCACTCGCTCAACTACTTCTCTAGTTCTTTTGTCGTGGGTATCACTAATAAAAATTTGCCCATAATTCTCTTGACTCACCAACTGAATTAAACGCTCCACCCTACTGTCATCTAATTTATCAAAAATATCATCGAGCAGCAGAATTGGCTTGATACCGGTCTCCATCTTCAATAACTCGTATTGTGCGAGCTTCAAAGCGACCAAGAAAGTCTTTTGCTGCCCTTGAGATCCATATTTTTTTATTGGATATCCCTGCAAATCAAATAGCAAATCATCTTTGTGCAATCCAACGGTTGAATATTGTGCCATCCTATCTTTAGATAAAGACTCCTTTAATAGAACTTGAAAATCACCTTCGTGTAATTGAGATTTATATCTTACCTCGACAGGTTCTGATTGGGAAGTCAACTGGGCATATGCATTAGTAAACAAGGGTAAAAATGCCTCTAAAAAAACACTTCTTTTTTTATAAATCTCAAGTCCATAGGTAATCAGCTGTTCATCGTAGGCCGCAAGACTCAATTCATCAAAGGTTCTATTCGCTGCAAAATATTTTAACAAGGCATTTCTTTGACTCAAAGCCTTATTGTACTGAATAGAGGCTCTCAAAAAATCCTTATCCATTTGAGAGATTACAGAATCCATAAACTTACGACGGACATCGCTACCCTCTAAGATCAAATCACGATCGCTCGGTGAAATTATAACAGAAGGAATCAAACCGATATGATCGGATATTTTATCATATACCTTACCATTGCGCTTAATGGTCTTTTTTTGTCCCTTCTTTAAACTGTATAAAACCTTTTCCCTTTTATCTTCATTTTCATATACACCCTCGAGCATAAAAAAGTCTGAATTGTGGTTAATGTTCTGACTTGAAATAGGATTGAAGTAACTCTTGGTCATTGACAGGCTGTAAATGCTGTCGAGTATATTTGTTTTACCCACACCGTTTGGTCCTACGAAACAATTAATCCTGTGCGTGAAAACAAAATTTTCTTGAAGTATGTTTTTGTAATTAACTAGGTTTAATTCTTTTAAATACATAGTGTTTTCAGACGAAAATGAGACCTGCAAATTAATCAAATTTTGCCGAAATTGAGTTTTTTATATCCAATTAAAAAAACTATTTTTGCTCCGATTAAATTGATAAATGACATGGCAACATATAAAAAGAAGGCATCAAAAAAGACAAAAACTGCAGACGTAAATATCGAACAAGGTAGTACTACTGCTGAAGTTTTTAACACACTTGATGAAACTGCTTCAAGATCGGAATCCTTCGTAGAAAAAAACCAGAATATCATCCTTTATACTATCGGTATTTTAGCGGTAGTGATTTTAGGAACTATTGGATATAACAAACTAGTTCAAGAACCAAAAGAAATGGCTGCTGCTGATGAATTGGCATTTCCAAAAGCATATTTTAATGAGGCTACTAATTCCAATGTAGCTATGGATTCACTTCTAAATCTCGGTTTGGAAGGTGCAAACGGGAAATACGGATTCGTGGATATCTCTAGCGAGTATTCGGGAACTAAGGCAGGAAATTTGGCTAACTTTTACGCTGGGGTATCTTACCTTAAGTTAAAAGATTATACCAATGCAATTTCTTACTTGAGTAACTTTAGCTCAGAAGATCTTTTATTAGAGGCTGAAGCTAAATCTTTGATCGGAGATGCATTTGCAGATATCAATCAACCAGAAGATGCTTTGTCTTTCTATATGGAAGCGGCTGGTATGAAAAAGAATAGCGCAATGACTCCACTTTATTTGATGAAGGCAGGACAAACTGCTATGTCTTTAAAAGAGTACAAGAAAGCCTTCAATCTTTTTACCGAATTGAAAGAAGATTACCCAACAAGCGACTTAGCTGTTAATATTGATATGTATATTAACAAAGCAAAATACAGTAAATAAGCCAATGGCAACAACAGACTTATCTGCATACGATAAAAACACAATCCCAAATTCGAAAGACCTTCGATTTGGGATTGTTGTTTCTGAGTGGAATTCTAAAATAACGGAGAATCTAGCAAAGGGAGCAATTGACACCTTGTTGGAACACCATGTACAAAAGGAAAACATCACCGTGTGGGACGTTCCTGGCAGTTTTGAGCTAATCTACGGTGCAGCACAGATGGCAAATACAAAAGAATTCGATGCTATTATTACTATTGGCTGTGTAATCGAAGGAGAAACAAAACACTTCGATTTTGTATGTGATGGGGTAACTCAAGGAATCAAAGACCTCAATATAAAACAAGATATTCCCGTTATTTTCTGTGTTTTGACCGACCGAGAAGAACAGCAATCCATCGATAGAAGTGGTGGAGTTCATGGAAACAAAGGAATAGAATGCGCTGTAGCTGGTTTAAAAATGGCACATTTAAGAAAAATGATTAACTTAGGGTCATAAGTCAGAATTATGTTTAAAACTCCCTTTAAGCAACGATCACATTACGTGTTTGATTACAAACCTCGATTTTACAATCCGAGAAAGGAGAGATTGGATCAGCTTAAAAAGGAAATAGAAGCAGAAAATAACTCAGAAACATCATATAGTTTGGGGCTCTCTCGAACGAATCTTAAGGAACATTGGCAAAGAGCAAAATCAGATAGTTCTGATATAAAAACAACAAGGCGATTGGCCATAATTTTAAGTATTTTAGTGGGAATAGTCGCTTGGCTATTTGAATTACACACTTTACTTTAATGACAGACTTAATAAAAATCCTTCCTGATCATGTAGCAAATCAAATTGCAGCTGGTGAGGTAGTTCAGCGACCTTCATCGGTAGTAAAAGAACTTCTCGAAAATGCGATTGACGCAGGTGCAGATAAAATTGAGGTGGTCATCAAAGATGCGGGAAGAACCTTGATTCAGATAATTGACAACGGGAAGGGAATGAGTCCTGCCGATGCAAAGCTTTCTTTTAAACGACATGCTACCTCCAAAATCAATTTTGCTGAGGATTTGTTTAGCATTAATACCAAAGGTTTTAGAGGAGAAGCTTTAGCCTCTATTGCAGCCGTTGCTCAAGTAGAACTTCAAAGCAGAAAAGAGGAAGAAGAACTCGGTATTCAAATTCAAATTGCAGGTAAATCCGAAATTACGGATGAATCTCATATACAGTGCAAATCGGGTACTAGTATCTCCGTGAAAAATCTTTTTTACAACATACCTGCCAGAAGAAATTTTCTAAAGTCTAACGCAGTAGAGATGCGTCATATATCCGAAGAGTTTAACCGAATCGCGCTTGCTCACCCGGAAATATCACTACATTTATTTCACAACGACAATAGTATAATACAGCTCAAATCCAGTAATTTAAGACAGCGTATTGTCTCCATTATGGGCAGTAAATCTGATGAAAAACTCATTCCGATAAGTGAGGATACCGAAGTCGTAGAGCTCCGAGGCTTTGTTACTAAAGTTGAATTTGCCAAAAAACGCAGAGGAGAACAATTCTTCTTCGTCAATGGAAGATTTATTAAAAGTAGCTATCTCAATCACGCTGTAAATGCAGCATATCAAGAGCTTCTTCAAGAGGGACAGCATCCGTCCTTTTTCTTATTTTTAAGAATACCACCCTCAGAATTAGACCTCAACATTCACCCCACCAAAACTGAGGTAAAATTCGAGCATGAACGCATAATTTATACCATCATCAAATCTGCGGTCAAACACAGCTTAGGTCAATACAATATTAGTCCTGTATTGGATTTTAATAGAGATTCGAGTTTGGATATCGATTACAGTACGGCGAAAACAACCAAATATCAAAATCCAAATATTGAGGTCGACCCAAACTTCAACCCTTTTAAGGTGGATTACGCCAGTCCGAAAATTCCAAAAAATGATTTTAAGGAGACGGTTTCGGATGCCAGTAGAAATTATCAAATAGAAAAAGAGGATACCGAATTGAATGAGGAGGACAATCTGACGTTTGGCTTTGACGAATCCTCTACTCAGAAAAATTTGATTCAACTCAATAAAAAATATATTCTATCCCGAATAAAGTCAGGAGCGATTATCATAAATCAAAATGCAGCCCACCAAAGGATTTTATACGAAGAATACCTAGCGAAAATAACCCTCGGAAACTGGGATAGTCAGCAGCTTTTATTTCCAGTTAAACTGTCATTTAGTCAGTTAGATGTCCAAGCATTAAAAAATTTAGATGGCGATCTCAAGGACGTTGGAATTCAACTCGAGTTCAAGGATAGCCAGGAGATAGAGGTTCTCGGGCTCCCAGCATACTTGTCAGAAAAAGACATTCATTCGGTTTTGGAACAATTGTTGAAAGATTATAAAGAAGATATAAATGAAGTTACTTTTGGTACTTTTGATATTATTTCAAAGTCATTTGCCAAAAGTACTGCGATAAAATCTGGTGTCATTCTCAAGGAGGAGGATCAATTAAATTTAGTTGAAAAACTCTTTGCCTGTAAAGCACCTGATTTTACTGCTTATGGAAAAAAAACCTTTATAACTCTTGACGAACCTTTGATGGAGAAACTTTTTAATTAAATCACAATGAGAGGACTTACCGATGCGATAAAGCATTTAATTATAATCAATGTTATCCTTTTTGCCGCTCCGCAATTCTTGTCGAGTTTAAACTTGCAACCAATACTCGCACTTTGGTTCCCAGAAAACTCAAATTTTGGCTTTTGGCAGTTTGTTTCGCATATGTTTATGCACGGTAGTCTTACGCATATACTTTTTAATATGTATGCATTGTGGGCGTTTGGTACTCCGTTGGAACAAATGTGGGGAACTAAAAAGTTTACCTTCTTTTATTTTACAGCGGGAATTGGAGCTGGTCTGATTTATACCTTAGTAAACTACTTCCAATTCAATCAAGTCTATGATCTTCTTCTCAACAACGGTTGGATGGCTTCGGATATTCAAAGTCTACTAGAAACAGGCAGGGCCAATGTTGGAGTTAGTCCTGAGGTTTCCCAAGATGATTTACAAAAAATTTACGGTCTATTTAATACTCCAGCGGTAGGTGCCTCCGGAGCAATTTATGGGGTTTTAGTAGCTTTTGGGTTTGCCTTTCCGGATGCAAAGCTGGCCATGATCTTCTTTCCAGTACCTATAGCTGCAAAATACTTTATTCCTCTGATTATTGTAGGAGATTTGTTTTTTGGAATCTCGGGAGCCAATACAGGAACTGCACACTTCGCTCATATCGGAGGTGCATTGATCGGTTTTTTAATTATGAAATACTGGCAGAAAAATCAATTTTCCAGATGGGATTAGTTTTTTAAGTCATTCAAAGACGTTATCTTTAATCTCATGGCCCAAATTAAAGAACAAATCAAGACTAACTTCCTGAAAAGTAATATTGTTCAGCAACTCATTTACGTGAATATTGCTATTTATATCGCTACTCTATTATTTGGCTTTTTCGGTACCTTAATAGATGAAAATCAAAATCTGTTTTATACTTATTTTGCGCTTAGTAGTGACTTGGGAGATACCCTGTGGCATCCTTGGTCCATTGTGACCTATGGATTTGTTCACGCTTCCTTTGTACACCTTTTAATGAATATGCTCATCTTGTATTATATAGGGAATCTATTTCTCGATTATTTTACACCAAAAAACCTCCTTACCTACTATCTATTAGGCACCGTATTTGGTGGTCTTCTTTATCTACTCACCTATAATTTTGTCCCGAGCCTAAGTGGTCCGGGTGGAGCTATTTTAATGGGGGCATCCGCTGGAGTAACTGCCATTTTTATTGGAATAGCAACCTATATGCCTAGATTTGAAATACGTTTGGCGTTTATAGGCTATGTAAAACTTTGGATTTTAGCCAGTATTTGGGTTTTTTGGGACCTGATTCAATTAACCGGAGACAATACCGGAGGCAGACTCGCTCATCTCGGTGGGGCCTTATTTGGTTTTTTAAGTATGTATTACTACACCAATGGCTTTAGAATAAACCTAAATATCCCTCAGTTCAAAAAGAAAAGTCCTCTCAAAACGGTCTATAAATCCAAGGAGAGCCCTAAACGAAAAATGACGAGAGAAGACTCTGATAACACCCAACAAAAGGTCAACGGAATTCTCGATAAAATTGGTAAATCTGGCTACGACTCCCTGAGCTCAGAAGAAAAAGAATTCTTATTTAAACAAGGAGATTGAAAAAAGTCTATTACACGATAAATATAATTGTAGCTCTGGGTTTAATCTCTTGCTATATCTTACCCTACTTAAACCCGAGCGAGTTTCCTGTTTTGAGTTTGATGACTCTCACCACTCCTATTTGGATAATTTTAAACTTGTTTTTCCTCATCTTTTGGCTATTAAAATCTCCAAAAAAAATCACCCTCTCCATTCTTATTGCTCTTTTGAGTATCCCTCTTATTTTAAGACAGTTTCAACCTAATAATAAAGAAATTCAGACCGGTGCTCTTGGGATAGAGTTAATGACCTATAACGTCCGTCTTTTTAACCTTTATTCTTGGGAGAGCGATGGAAATACAGACGACAACATGTATCAATTCATTCAAGATAAAAATCCAGATCTTCTGGTCCTTCAAGAATTTTACGACGATCCAAAAGTTATTATCAATTACCCAAATCACTATAAAAAGATTACCCAGGGGAAACATGGAATCGGTCAAATAATCTATTCTAAATACCCAATAATCCATTCCGGATCCTTGAACTTCACCAACTCAAGTAACAATGCTATTTTTATCGATGTTCTTATCCAAAAAGACACGCTGAGGGTATATAACTTGCATTTGGAGTCCTTTCGCTTAAATCCAAAAAGTCTAAATTTTGATGAGGAGAGTTCTAAATCTTTATTAAAAAGATTTAATAAGGGTTTTCAGATGCAAGCGCAACAAACAGAAAAAATTCTCAAGCACTCCAAAGACTTAAACTACCCATATATTATAGCTGGAGACTTCAATAATACGCCATACAGTTTTATCTATCGCGAATTTTCAAAAACTACATCAGATGCTTTCCTAGAAGTTGGCTCCGGTTTTGGAAAAACCTATGATTTCCTGTTCCCCATGCGAATAGACTATGTTTTGGGCCACCCTTCTGTAAAATTTACCAGCTACAAAGAGTTTAAGGAAGAGTATTCTGATCACTATCCTGTTTTAACGGAGTTTCAGTTACCTTAATTTCTCCACAAATCGAAGATCTAGTCCGTTCAAGGCATCTATTTTCATCCCCTTTATTTGTTTTGGAATTACTCTGATAAATTCGTCGTAATACAAAGGTACTATCGGCGCCTCGCTCATTATTAGACTATCCATTTTCTGATAAGTCGCGACTCTGGAATCTCTGCGCGTATCCCTAATTATTTGCTCGTACAAACCGTCGTAAACATCGTTTTTAAAATAGGTGTAATTGGGTCCGTTAGGTGCAAAATTACTGCTGTAAAACAGACTCAGATAGTTCTCAGCGTCTGGATAATCCGCAATCCAACTAGCTCTAAACATACTTAATTTCCCCGTCGCTTTACTCTGCCTGAGCGTAGATGGTGGTAGAACTTCCACTTGGACAGCAATACCCAATGACTCCCATTGCTTTTGAATAAATTCACATAAATCTACATATTGACTATTTGTCGATAAGGTTAGAGACCAATCCACCTCGGGATATTTCTGTATAAACTCCGAGATAATTTTACGACTTTTTAAGGGGTCATAGGTATAAAAAGTCTCGCCTGTATAGCCAGGTAAACCCGAAGGAATAATTCCAGATTCTCCTGCCACACCCACATTATTTCTAAGATAGGTCATCATTTTTTTTCTATCAAAACCAGCATTCAGTGCTTGTCTTACTTCCCTAAACTGCAGAGGACC
The DNA here is from genome assembly GCA_042091275.1 of Flavobacteriaceae bacterium. Taxonomy (GTDB): domain Bacteria; phylum Bacteroidota; class Bacteroidia; order Flavobacteriales; family Flavobacteriaceae; genus JBELHR01. The sequence goes on along the minus strand of JBELHR010000002.1, from coordinate 29,435 downwards.
ATCCATTTGGGTATTTATACCTAAATACTCGGTGTTTAAAAAAGGCCCCTTCAATAGAGTATAGTCCTTTTGATAAATTGCATTAAGCTCACCGATTGGGCTTAAAATCTCATCTTTATAGGAGGGATCTAATCCCGAAATCATATCTAAATTCCCTTGCAGGAATCCCAGGAACTCACTTTGTTTATCCGGCAGAAAACCTATTGCTACCGCCTCTAGTTTAGGCAATTGACTTCCGTCTGAGTCCATTTGATAATAACTCGAATTTTTACGCAGTACTAACTTGACATTTGGTGCCCATATTTTAAAGTAAAAGGGACCTGTACCAACTGGATTTAAACCAAAATCTTCCTTGTAATACTGAACTGCTTCTTCAGGAACAACAGAGCAATATTTCATGGCCAATAAAGACAGGAATGGGGGAAATGGTTTTTCTAACTCGATTTGTAAAACACGCTTGTCTAAAGCCTTGATCTCTTTTACATTAGACATTACCCAAGAGCCAGGAGCAGCGAGTTCGGAGCTGCGCAAACGATTTAAACTAAAAACAAAATCTTCTGCGTTTACCTGCCTTTGAATATTATCTGAAAAACATATGTTATCGTGGAATAATACCCCTTCTCTAATTTGAAATTCATAAAGTAGGCCATCCTCTGAAATTGTCCACGAATCTGCTATATCTCCAACAATATTAAGATCGTAGTCCATTTTCACCAGGCCGCTAAACACTTGATTAATAGCCCAAATATGTGCCTGATCCTTGGCAAAAGCTGGATCTAAAGTTCGGATATTAGAATGCTCGTTATATCGAAAAACTTTAGAGAGGTTCTCCTGATCTTTATCGGTGCCGCAGCTAATTACTAGCAGTAACACTATCAATATCTTGTTAATTTTCATCAATTTAAGCTAAAACTATTGTAGTATTTTCAATTATTAGTAAATTTGCAGGCCTTAAATGTACAAGAATGACCGCACAAAAAAAAGTAGCCTTTCACACGCTTGGGTGTAAACTTAACTTTTCCGAGACCTCTACAATAGCTAGAAGTTTTGAGAAAGAAGGTTTTGAGCGCGTGAATTTTGAGGACAAAGCAGACATCTATGTGATTAATACTTGTTCGGTTACCGAAAATGCGGATAAGCGATTTACCACCGTGGTCAAATCTGCTTTAAAACAAAACGAGGAAGCTTTCCTAGTGGCGGTTGGTTGTTATGCCCAACTAAAACCAGAATCCCTGGCAAAAGTAGATGGAGTTGATTTGGTTCTGGGGGCTACCGAAAAGTTTAAAGTAACAGACTATTTAAACGATTTGACAAAAAATGATCTCGGCGAAGTTCATTCTTGTGAAATAGAGGATGCAAACTTTTATGTGGGCTCCTACTCTATCGGAGATCGTACCCGAGCATTTTTAAAAGTTCAAGATGGTTGCGACTACAAATGCACGTATTGCACTATTCCGCTAGCAAGGGGAATATCTCGATCGGACAAACTAGAAAATATTTTGACGAATGCTGCGGAAATCTCCCAGCAGAACATTAAAGAGATTGTACTTACTGGGGTTAATATAGGTGACTATGGTAAGGGAGAGTTTGGAAACAAAAAGCACGAGCATACCTTTTTAGATCTGGTACAAGAATTGGACAAGGTAGAAGGTATAGCCCGCGTGAGAATTTCCTCTATCGAACCGAATCTCTTAAAAAATGAAACCATAGATTTTGTTTCTAAATCGGATAGTTTTGTACCTCACTTTCACATACCGCTTCAAAGTGGATCCAATGCGATCTTAAAGAAGATGAAGCGAAGATACATGCGAGAACTTTATGTAGATCGCGTCGCTAAAATTCGTGAAGTAATGCCTCATGCCTGCATTGGAGTGGATGTTATTGTCGGTTTCCCTGGGGAGACGGATGAACAATTTTTGGATACCTATAACTTCTTGAGTGAATTGGAAATTTCCTATTTACACGTCTTTACCTATTCAGAAAGAGCCAATACGGAGGCGGCAGAGATGGAAGGAGCCGTGGATATGCAAATTCGCAAAAAACGTTCTAAAATGTTGCGCGGTCTCTCCGTAAAAAAAAGAAGGGCTTTTTATGAATCTCAAATAGGAAGTCAAAAAACAGTATTGTTTGAATACGAAGACAAATCTGGATACCTTCACGGATTTACAGAAAATTATGTAAAAGTTAAAACACCATTTAATTCAGAATTAGTAAATTCACTGCAACGCGTTCAATTGGAAAACATCGATTCCGATGGTCTAGTTGAAGTAAGCTTTGCATAATGAATACACTGAATATATACTTGATTCCAGGGCTCGGAGCAAATACCAAAATATTTGAAAAAATAGTTTGGCCAGAGGGTGTTGTGTTGCATCCCTTGGAGTGGATAGCCCCAAAAAGTTTGGATGAAAGTATAGGCGAATACGCCTCTAGAATGGCCGAGAATATTACTGCTTTTCCTGCAGTTTTAATCGGAGTATCCTTCGGAGGAATAATGGTTCAGGAAATAGCCAAACAAATAAATGTCGCTAGTTTGATACTGATAAGTAGTATTGCGCATCCAGACGAACTTCCCAGAAGATTACAATTTCTTAGACTTACCAAGACTTACAAGCTTTTCCCTTCAAAAAAAATAAATGAAATCGAGAAAATAGCTTTAAAAATAACCCAAGGTAAAACAAAGGAGCGCCTAGGCTTTTATGAATACTACCTCGATAAACGGGATCCGTTATACCTAGATTGGTCGCTCTATCAAGTTCTCAATTGGAAAGCAAAACACACTCCAATTCCCGATTTACATATCCACGGAGAGTTGGACGAAATCTTTCCTATTCAAAATATTGAAAACTGTATCGAAGTTAAGGGAGGCGATCACGCTATGATTTTGACCAAAGCCAAGAAAATTTCAAGTATTTTATCCAATCACCTTCAAAATCTGACGGAAAATAGCTAAATTTATAGGGTAAATTCGCCGCTATGAAACGTCTCTCTATTTTTGCCATAACACTAGTTTTTTCTCTGACAATCAGCTACTTGTTTTTTTATTCCAAAAATCTCAACGAAAATAGAACAAGCGATACTTACAAGATAAAAGCCGTCAAAATTCCTGCTTTTTTAGAATTTGCAGGAGAACGCGTTCCCTCGGAAAAAAGAGATGTCAATGAGCGTCTAGACAGAGAATTCTTAGTCAACACCTACTGGCAATCTAACGGTCTACTTCTGATTAAACGAAGTCATAAATATTTCCCTGTAATTGAACCAATCTTGGAGAAATACGGTATCCCGGATGATTTCAAATATTTAGCTGTCATCGAATCCGGACTTCAAAATGTAACCTCTCCTGCGGGAGCTAAAGGGTATTGGCAATTGATGAAAGGTACAGCGCGCGACTGTGGATTGGAAGTTAATTCAAATGTAGACGAAAGATATAGCTTAGAGAAATCAACAGAAGCAGCCTGTCAATATCTGTTAAAGCAGAAAGAGAGATTCGGTACTTGGACTCTTGCTGCTGCGGCTTACAATGTCGGACCAAATGGTTTGAGTCGAAGAATGCAAGCACAAGGTACCGACGATTACTACGATATTTTACTTCCCATTGAAACTGCGAGATACCTACCGAGACTTATAGCGATTAAAAATATTTTAGAATCTCCGAGATCCTATGGATTTGTCTTTGAAAAACAAGATCTATACGAGCTCCCTGATTTTAATATTGTCGAGGTGGATACGGTGGTAAGTAACTTAGCTCAGTTTTCAAAGGCGATGGATTTGACCTACAGAGAATTAAAGCTTTACAATCCTTGGCTGAGAGAAAACAAATTAAACAATGCCTCAAGAAGACTTTATAAAATAAAGATCCCAATCGATACAACCCCCTAAAACTTTTTAATGAAAATGTCAATTACAAGTGTCTTACTCCTAATGCTAATCGGATTATTAGCTGGTTTTTTAAGTGGTTTAATTGGAATAGGTGGAGGAATACTAATGGTCCCTCTGTTTATCGTTTTTTTAGGCTATTCCCAATACCAGGCTCAAGGAATGAGTTTAGCGGTAATGCTTCCTCCAGTCACTTTTCTGGCAGTCTATAACTACCATCAGCAAGGTGCTATAAATTGGAAATTTGCCCTGATTGTCTCCGTTGTATTTGTCTTGGGAGGATTTTTGGGATCCAAGGTAGCTCTGAACATCAACCAAGATAATCTTAAAAAAATCTTTGGTGTTTTGATGCTAATTGTCGCTGTTAAAATGATTTTTGGAAAGTAACTCATAAGAAGCTACCATATCTTTTACAATCTGTTCCGCAGGCTCAATGGCTTCTAAATAGGCAGATACCTGACCAATTTCAAGTTCTCCATCGATGAGATCTCCTTCTAAAATTCCTTTTTTCGCCCGGCCTCTTCCAAGATGTGCCTTTAAATCTTCCACCGAGGCATTTTGATTGTAAAGCGCCTCTAATTCGGAATAAAAACTATTTTTTATCATTCGAACAGGAGCGAGCTCCTTGAGGGTAAGTATGGTTCCCCCCTCTTCTAAATCCACAACGGTTTGCTTAAAAGCCTCAGACGCTGAAGATTCTTTTGCTAGAGCAAAACGAGAGCCAACTTGCACGCCATCCGCCCCGAGTATTTCCGCAGCATACCAGGTTTTTCCCGAAGCAATACCACCGGCCGCAATTAAAGGAATATTCAATTTACCAGATAATAAGGGAATAAGGGTAAAGGTCGTAGATTCTTCCCTACCATTATGTCCTCCAGCTTCAAAGCCCTCTGCTACGACTGCATCGACTCCAGCCTCTTGGGCCTTTAGAGCAAACTTTAAGCTACTGACCACATGAACCACAGTTATACCGTTTTCCTTTAAATAGGAAGTCCAGGTCTTGGGATTACCCGCAGAGGTAAACACAATTTTGACCCCCAGTTCCACAACTGTTTTCATGTGCTCCTCTATATCCGGATACAACAAAGGTATATTAACACCAAAGGGCTTGTCGGTGGCCTCCTGACACTTTAAAATATGATTTCGGAGCACATCGGGATACATAGACCCTGCTCCTATCAATCCTAAACCTCCAGCGTTTGAAACTGCTGAAGCCAACTTGTACCCAGATACCCAAACCATTCCTCCTTGGACGATTGGGTATTTAATTTTGAAGAGATTTACTACTGAATTATTCACCGTTGGAAATTACGAAATTACTCCCGAACCAACTAATTCATCCTCTAAATACCAGGCTACAAATTGCCCTTCTGTGATTGCAGATTGAGGGCTCTCAAAAGAAACATAAAGCCCTTTTTCGGATCTAAAAACCAAAGCAGGCTCCAAAGGTTGACGGTAGCGAATTCGGGCCATGACTTGCATAGACTCTCCCAAACTCAACTTTAGATCTTCTCTTATCCAATGAATTTCAGATTCGCTTACCTCTAGGGTATTGCGATATAGTCCCGGATGATTTTTACCTTCTCCGGTATAGATAATATTAGATTCCACATCTGTTTCAATGACAAATAGAGGTTCTTTGGTTCCTCCGACTGCCAAACCTTTTCGTTGGCCTTTTGTAAAATAATGTGCACCTTGATGCTGCCCAACTACTGCTCCTAATTCCGGAGAGTATTGAAATTTCTTAGAAGTCTGAATCAAAACATCTTCGGTACTCGCTTCTTCTGGTAATTCGACTTTTTTATAAATAGCGGAATCCTCAGGAACACGTATAATCTGCCCTTCTATAGGTTGAAGTTTTTGCTGTAAAAAATCAGGCAAACGAACCTTACCAATAAAACAGAGGCCTTGGGAATCTTTTTTCTCTGCAGTGATCAAGTCCTGCTCTTTGGCAATCTCCCTAACTTCCGGCTTTGTCAATTCTCCAATAGGGAAAAGCGATTTTGCCAATTGTTCCTGGCTGAGCTGACACAAAAAATAGGATTGATCTTTATTGGTATCAACACCCGATTTGAGTTGATAAATGGTTTTCCCCTCGTTTTGAAATTCTCCTTTTCTGCAATAATGTCCTGTGGCAACAAAGTCTGCACCCAGATCCAAGGCGATCTTCATAAAGACATCAAATTTAATCTCTCTATTACAGAGTACATCTGGATTTGGAGTTCTTCCTTTTTCGTATTCATGAAACATATAATCTACGATGCGATCCTGATACTCTTCACTTAAGTCAACTACCTGGAATGGAATTCCTAGCTTTTCAGCAACTAACATGGCATCGTTACTATCCTCCAGCCATGGACATTCATTCGATATGGTTACCGAATCGTCATGCCAATTCTTCATAAAGAGACCAATCACTTCATAGCCTTGCTCCTTGAGCAAATAAGCAGCTACACTCGAATCTACACCACCAGAAAGTCCTACAATTACTCGTTTCATGTTTTCCTTTAATTTGAACGTGCAAATATACAAATAAAGTACTGAACATCATATCGCTCCTACCTTAAGGAATACTTAAAACAAATTGTAAAATATGACGAAATTCAATCGAAAATATAAGTCTATTTATTACTTTTGTCACTTATTAAAATCAATACTATGTCCTTGACTGAGCTCAATGCTATTTCACCAATCGACGGTAGATACCGTTCCAAAACAAAATCGTTAGCAAACTATTTTTCAGAGGAGGCCCTTATCAAATACAGGGTACTTGTTGAAATCGAATACTTTATTGCACTTTGTGAGGAGCCTTTACCTCAATTAGAGAATTTTGACAAGAGTAACTATCCTTCGCTAAGAGCAATTTACGAGAACTTTTCAGCTGATGATGCGCAAGCTATCAAGAACATAGAGGCGGTAACTAACCACGATGTAAAAGCAGTAGAATATTTTATCAAAGAAAAATTCGACGGTTTAGGATTGGAGTCTTTTAAAGAATTCATCCATTTTGGCCTAACTTCTCAAGACATTAACAATACGGCAATCCCGCTTTCTATCAAAGAAGCCTTGGAGGAGGTTTACTATCCTGAATTGGATAAGCTAACCGCAAAGCTCGGAGATTTATCTTTGGACTGGAAAGATATTCCAATGTTGGCAAGAACACATGGACAACCTGCTTCCCCAACGAGATTAGGGAAGGAGTTTTTTGTTTTTGTGGAAAGAATAAACCAACAAGTATTGCAATTACAGCACGTACCTATCGCTGCAAAATTTGGAGGAGCAACTGGTAACTTTAATGCACATCACGTGGCCTACCCTCAAATCGATTGGAAGAATTTTGGTCAAAATTTTGTTGAAAATATACTTGGGTTGCACCATTCATTTCCGACGACTCAAATAGAGCATTACGACCATATGGCTAGCGGTTTTGATGCCATGAAGCGCATCAATACTATTTTGATTGATCTCAATAGAGATATCTGGACCTATATTTCCAATGACTATTTCAAACAAAAAATAAAGAAAGGCGAAGTAGGATCTTCCGCTATGCCTCATAAAGTAAATCCGATAGACTTTGAAAACTCAGAGGGTAACCTAGGAATGGCAAACGCTCTTTTTGAACACCTATCTGCTAAACTCCCAGTTTCAAGACTCCAAAGAGATTTAACCGATTCGACAGTACTTAGAAATGTTGGTGTACCTCTAGCCCACACTCTAATTGCCTTTGCATCTACCTATAAAGGTTTGACCAAGCTACTTTTAAACGAAACTGCCTTTGAAAAAGATTTAGAGAGGAATTGGGCGGTAGTAGCTGAAGCGATTCAAACAATTTTGAGGAGAGAAGCCTATCCAAACCCTTATGAAGCTCTTAAAGGACTCACTAGAACGAACACAGGAATTACAAAAGAAACTATCGCTGAATTTATCGAAACCCTCGACGTTAGCGAAGAAATAAAACAGGAATTAAAGCAAATTAGCCCATCGAACTATACCGGTATCTAAATGAAAAAACATCTACTCATAATCTGTTTAATACTCTTGGGACTCACTTCTTGTGAGAAAGAGCAGTATTCGGTCGAAAAATTCAAATCTGGAGTTTTTGAAATCCCAGCTACGGACCGATATAGCAAAACTGAGATTATAAGGAATGATTCCCTTCAAATCGAGTATTACGAAGACAGAGTAGATAGTTTAAGGATTGTTTGGTTGAGTAACTTTAAATACGATTTGATTCCTGTCCAGATTGAGAATGCCCCTGAAGAGGAAATTATTCACGTCAGGATAAAAAAGATTAGAGCGAATGAATATGATTTTGAAGCTAAAATTGGAATATCTAACTTTACTTCCAAAGCGACTCTAATTAAAATTAAATAATTGTGCTAGACCTATTTTCTCAAGTTGACACCTGGATTGCTCTTTTAACTTTGACCTTCCTGGAGGTTGTACTGGGAATTGACAATATAATCTTCATTTCTATTGCAGCCGGCAAACTCCCCGAGCATCAAATAAAGAGAACCACTAGAATCGGACTTATTTTGGCCCTAGTTATGCGGGTGATTTTATTGAGTTTTGTTACTTATTTAACCGGCTTGACAGAAGCAATTTTCTCCCTAGATTACTCTTGGATAAAAACCGATATTACCGGCCAAGGAATTATTCTTTTGATCGGAGGTCTGTTTTTGTTGTGGAAATCCACCTCGGAAATTAGAGAAAAAGTAGAACCCGAGGATCATTCTGATGATGGAAGTAAATCCAAAGATCTAAAAAAGGCGGTCATGTCAGCTGTCATTCTTCAGATTGTAATGATTGATTTGGTCTTTTCTTTTGACTCTGTTTTGACGGCAGTCGGAATGACAAATGGTGTAGAAGGAGCTCTGACTATTATGGTTTTAGCCGTTGTAATCTCTATGATTATCATGTTGGTATTTGCTGTTCCAATCGGAAAATTTGTAAACAAACATCCGAGCATTCAAATGTTGGCTCTCGCCTTTTTGATTCTAATCGGTTTTATGCTTATAACCGAAGCAGCTCATTTATCTCATACGGTTATATTTGGTGCAGAAATTGGTGCTATACCTAAAGGATATTTATATTTTGCAATAGCCTTTTCCTTAGGAGTGGAAGCTCTGAATATGAAGGTTAGAAAAAAGAAATAATTAGTCTATCTAACTCTATGGTTTTTAGCAAACAAAATATTCTTGTTTTCCTGTTTTTTATAATTGGACTTTCAATATCACAAGCGCAAACAAAAACATTTACCCATCAAGACAGCCTTAGAGGTAGCATTACTCCTGAAAGAGATTGGTGGGACCTAAAAGCCTATAGACTGCATATTCAACCCAATCCCGAGGACAAAACTGTCAAGGGAATGAACCGGGTTGTTTTTGAAAAGAGATCTTCACCCAAAAGGATGCAAATTGATTTGCAAGAACCCATGCAAATTGACAGTGTTTTCTACAGAAAAGGAAGCGTAGACTACCAAAGAGAAGGAAATGTGTATTGGTTGACCTTCCAGAATCCAATGCAAGGCTTGGACTCCATAGATATTTATTTTTCTGGTAGACCAAAGATTAGCTCCAATCCACCTTGGGATGGCGGACTTACGTGGACTAAAGACTCCAATGGAAACGACTTTTACACCACCTCTGTTCAAGGAGAAGGAGCATCCTTGTGGTGGCCTTGCAAAGATCACATGTATGATGAAGTAGAGGAAATGGATATCTTTTTAACAACCGCAAAGGATTTGAAAGGTGTTGCCAATGGCAGGCTTGTAGAAACCATATCCGATGGGGAGCACAAAACATACCATTGGCAGGTAGAAAATCCCATCAATAATTACGGTGTGAATATGAATGTTGGGAACTATGTCAACTTCAGTGAAATATACCAAGGACTAAATGGACCTTTGACTTGCAATTATTATGTTTTGGAGGAAAACAAAGCCAAAGCGGAGGAACAATTTAAACAAGTGCCTCTAATGCTAGAAGCCTTTGAATATTGGTTTGGTCCTTATCCCTTTTATGAAGATAGCTTTAAACTAGTTGAAGTTCCTTACTTGGGCATGGAGCACCAAAGCTCGGTCACCTATGGTAATAATTATCAAAACGGATATCGAGGAAGAGATTTAAGCGGAACAGGATGGGGTCTGAAATTTGATTTTATCATCATTCACGAATCTGGTCACGAATGGTTTGCCAACAACATCACCAACAAAGACATAGCTGATATGTGGATTCACGAGAGCTTTACAGCTTATTCGGAGAGTTTGTTTTTAGAGTATTATTACGGAAAAAAAGCAGGACAAGAATATGTCCGTGGTACTCGAAAAAATATTTTAAACGATCGCCCAATAATCGGTCCATACCAGGTAAACCAATCTGGTTCCGGCGACATGTACTATAAAGGTGCAAATATGCTCAACACCTTGCGCACCCAATTGAATAACGACAGCCTTTGGCGCGAAATTCTAACTGGAATGAATAAGGAATTTTACCACAAAACAGTTAGTACTGAAGAAATCGAATCCTATTTGAGTTCTAAATCAAAACTAGATCTAAATGTGTTTTTTGATCAATATCTAAGGACAACAGAAGTTCCTGTCCTCGAATATCAAATTGAAGAAAAGACTCTGAGCTATCGTTACACCAATGCTTTGGACGGATTCAAGCTACCTATTGTCTTAGAGATTAATGGAACAAAAACAGAGATAACTCCCCAAAAAGACTGGACTAGCACAAGTATTCAGAACCCTATAAAAGCGATAGATTTTGACCCTAATTACTTTGTGCATTACCTTGAAATAAACTAGGACAATTTCTCTTCGCGATTTATTTGCGACAAGACTGCAAATGCCAAAACGAAAAATATTGCTAAAATTAAAATGGATGCTCGCATAGATCCCGTCAAAGCGACCACAAGTCCAAAAATAAAAGTACCAAAGACAATCGCTATTTTTTCTGTCACATCAAAAAAGCTAAAATAGGTTGCCAAATCCTTTGTAGTTTCAGGAATTAATTTGGAATAAGAGGAACGAGCAAGAGATTGAATCGCACCCAGACTAATTCCTATTAAAGCCCCTAAACCATAAAATTTGAAAATTAAATTCGAATCATCCTCCCTTAAAAAATAGGCCGAAAAACAAGCTAGTGTCCAAAAAACTATGGTAGTCTTTAGAGCTTTTAAATTGCCAAATCGCATTGAAAATCTAGAAAACGCAAAAGCTCCAAGGATCCCCCATACCTGAACCATCATGATGGTAATAATCAAATCCGTTGTTCCTAAGCCCAATTCTTTAGCACCAAAAACCGATGCGAGTAAGATAATAGTTTGGACGCCGATACTCATAAAGAAAAAAGAGATGAGTAATAGTTTTAAAGATCGCTGGGTCTTGATTTCTTTAAAAACTAGACGCAGCTCATTCCAACCTTTTAAAATAAAGTCTTTTTTAGGTTTTCTGTGATGCACATTATCCGGAAGCTTAGCGAAGGTGACTTGAGCAAACCCAATCCACCAAAGACCTACCATCAAAAAAGATATTCTACTCGGCAAGGTGCTACTTTCAATTCCGAAGGTGTCTGGAGACATTATCATAAATAGATTAAATCCTAGGAGAAAAAGGGATCCTATATATCCGAACATAAAACCCTTGGCACTCGCTGCATCTTGTTGATCTGGATAAGCTACCTCGGGTAAAAAAGAATTGTAAAAGACTATACTACTCCAAAAACCAATACTCGCCAAAACAGAAAAAATCAATCCAATCCAAACGGTATCAATACTGTCAAAGAAAAACAACATCATCACGGAAATCCCTCCTAAATAACAGAAAAACTGCATGAATTTCTTTTTACTACCCGTATAATCTGCAATACCGGACAATATCGGTGACATAAAAGCTACCAGAAAGAAAGAAAAGGACAAAGAATAGGAATAAAGTGCTGTCGGTTCAAAATCAAATCCAAAAAGTGAAATAGAACCTTGATTTTGACTGGTAATCGATTCGAAGTAAATTGGAAAGACTGCAGTACTTATGACAAGAGAATAAACAGAATTTGCCCAGTCGTAAAAAGCCCAAGCTCTTATACTTTTTTTTGATCCTTTTTGAAACATTGCAAAAATTTTTGAGGCAAGTTAAAACTTTATAATTAATTTTATAATTCAAATTTGAACAGCATGTCTAAAGCCAAAACGGCCGCAATTCCAGAATCTATTTTAAAGACTTCAAAATTTCTTCAAATAGTTTCTCCCTACCTAGCAACACGCTTTGGTATTAAATTATTTTCCACCCCAGTTAAATTCAAAACTCCAAAAAGAGAGGGTGGTTTTTTAAAAAAATCTGAGATTTTAAGAGTCGACGTACCCCAAGTTTCCAAGACGATTCAGGTTTATAAATACGGCAGTGGTCCTAGAAAGGCACTTGTGGTTCACGGATGGTCTGGAAGGGGAAGTCAAATGCATTATATCGCCGAAAATTTAGGTGAGGATTTTACCGTTTTTGCTTTTGATGGGCCAGCCCACGGCAAATCCACTGGAAAGACTACGAATATGAGTGAATTTATCAGTTCTATCGAAGTTCTATCACAGAAATTTGGTCCCTTTGAAGTTTTAATTGGTCACTCTATAGGTGGTATGGCGGTATTAAATTCTGTAGCAAGAGGTGTGGAAGTCAAAAGTATAATAACTATTGGCGCCGCAGATACCATATCTGAAATAGCTTCAGATTTTGCACAAAAAGTTGGTTTAAGCCCCAAATACGGACCCCGACTAAAAAAGTATTTTGATAAAAAACTCAATCAGGATGTCGATAATTTTTCCGCCCATAAGGCTGCCAAATCCATAGACGTTCAAACACTGGTCATACACGATGAAGACGATATGGAAGTGTCTGTAAGTTGTGCTAGAAATATTCGACAAAATTTAAGCAACGGAAAACTTCTAATTACTCAGAAATTAGGTCATACAACTATTTTGAGAAGTCGAGAGGTGGTTCGTGAAATAAACAAATTTTTAAATGATGAAAACTAAACTATTTCTTTTATTCTTTTTTAGCCTGATTACTATGATGAATGCGCAAGAACAGTTCAAAAAAAACAAAGAAAAGGAAACCTATAAGGTCCAAAAATCTGCAGAACAATGGCAGAAGGAATTAGAGGCCGATCAATATTATGTTTTGAGAGAGAAGGGTACAGAAAGACCCTTTAGTGGACAATATAATCTTCACTTTGAAGAAGGCGTATACGCTTGTGGAGGTTGCGATGCAGCCCTTTTCAAATCAGATACTAAATTTGATGCCCACTGTGGATGGCCTTCCTTTGATGAAGCAATAGAAGGAGCGGTCTCCTACAATAGAGATTTATCCCATGGTATGGTCCGCACGGAAATTCTTTGCTCGAATTGTGGAGGACATTTAGGACATGTGTTTGACGATGGGCCTACGGAAACTGGAAAGCGCTACTGCGTGAATTCTCTTTCCCTAGACTTCGACCCTTCCAAGGAGAAAAACTAATACTTTTTGCTGCTTTTGCAGGTTGTTAATTGTCCTACTTTATAGTATATTTGTCACCTAAATTTCAAGAGAAACTTTATGTTCAATAATTTAAGCGATAAATTAGATAAGGCCTTACATGTTCTCAAAGGGCATGGAAAAATAACAGAAGTAAATGTAGCGGAAACTCTGAAAGAGGTTAGACGCGCACTTCTAGATGCCGATGTCAACTTTAAAATTGCCAAAGAATTTACTAAAACCGTAAAGGACAAAGCAATTGGTCAGAACGTACTGACTAGCTTAAATCCAAGCCAACTAATGGTTAAAATCGTCAAAGACGAGTTGACCAATTTGATGGGAGGAGAAATGGCCGGTGTCGATCTTTCGGGAAACCCAACGGTAATCCTTATGTCTGGTCTTCAGGGATCTGGTAAAACTACCTTCTCTGGAAAATTAGCCAAATACCTTACTACCAAAAAATCTAAGCAAGTCCTTCTTGTAGGTTGTGATGTTTACCGTCCAGCCGCTATCAACCAGTTGCGAGTTGTAGGAGAACAAATAGGGGTTGAAGTATATGCTGAAGAAGGGAATCAAGATCCGGTTTCTATTTCCAAAAATGCTCTAGCGCATGCCAAAGCAAATGGTAAAAATACCGTAATCATTGATACCGCCGGTCGTCTAGCTATTGACGAGGCATTAATGACTGAAATTTCTAATATTCACAAAGCTGTAAAACCTAACGAAACCTTGTTTGTTGTGGATTCCATGACGGGACAGGATGCGGTTAATACAGCTAAAGCTTTTAACGATTTACTTAATTTTGATGGAGTTGTTCTAACAAAATTAGATGGAGATACTCGTGGAGGGGCTGCCTTATCGATAAAAACGGTTGTTAACAAACCGATTAAATTCATCGGTACTGGTGAAAAAATGGAGGCAATTGATGTCTTTTATCCAGATCGTATGGCAGATCGAATCTTGGGGATGGGAGATGTAGTATCCTTGGTGGAAAGAGCTCAAGAGCAATACGACGAGGAACAAGCTAGAAAACTTCAAAAGAAAATCGCCAAAAATCAGTTTGGTTTTGATGACTTCCTGTCTCAGATACAACAGATTAAAAAAATGGGTAATATGAAGGATTTGATGGGAATGATTCCCGGAGCCGGAAAAGCCCTTAAAGATGTGGATATAGACGACGATGCCTTTAAAGGGATTGAAGCTATTATTCACTCCATGACACCAAAGGAAAGAGACCAACCAACGGTCATAAATGCAAGTCGCAAGAAAAGAATAGCTAAAGGGTCCGGAACTAGCGTTCAGGAGGTAAACCAGCTTCTCAAGCAATTTACTCAGATGAGTAAGATGATGAAAATGATGCAAGGTGGCGGTGGTAAACAAATGATGAATATGATGCGCAATATGCGCTAATCCAAAAAACATGGAAATGACAATACTCGACGGTAAATTAACCTCAAATAACATTAAGGATGAATTGGCCATTGAGGTCGCAAAGCGAGTCGAAAAAGGGCTTAAAAAACCTCATCTAGCCGCAGTAATTGTCGGTCAAGATGGTGCGAGTATGACCTATGTTTCCAGTAAAGTTAAGGCTTGTGAAAAAATCGGCTTTGATTCTACCTTGATCGAAATGTCAGAAGACACCTCAGAAGACGAGTTATTGTCCAAAATTGCCACTTTAAATGCAGATCCTGCAATAGACGGATATATTGTACAGCTTCCTTTGCCAAAACATATCGACGAGCAAAAAGTATTGATGGCAGTGGACGCAGACAAAGATGTCGATGGCTTCCACCCTACTAACGTCGGTAAAATGACCTTGGATCTTCCTACTTTTTTACCAGCTACTCCTTATGGTATCATGGAACTATTGGAACGATATGAGGTGGAGACTTCAGGGAAAAATGTAGTTGTTATAGGTCGTTCTCATATTGTGGGTAGACCGATGAGTATTTTAATGAGTCAAAAAAGACCAGCTGGTGACGCTACTGTAACGGTTGCTCACAGTCGCACGAAAAACCTGAAAAGCCTTTGCAAGTCAGCCGATATAATTGTAGCTGCCTTGGGAATTGCAGAGTTTTTGACTGCGGATTATGTCAGTCCGGGAGCCGTAATAATTGATGTTGGAATCACACGTGTAGAAGACAAAAGCAAAAAGAGAGGTTATCGTTTAGCTGGAGATGTCAATTATGAGCAAGTAGCACCTTTGTCTAGTTTTATAACTCCTGTACCAGGTGGCGTCGGACCGATGACTATAGCTATGTTGCTAAAAAACACACTTTTAGCCTGCGAGCGAAGAGACGCCTAAGCCGGCTTAATCCTCGTCCCTATTGGCTTTGGTGAAATCAAAACCAGGATTACAAACAGAAATATATTCACAGACCTCATCAAAGGGGTTGCTATAACGCACGCGTATTCCTGCTTCTATTCGGATAGATTCGCCGGGTCCCAAAACAACAATCTCGCCTTCCGGTAATTCGATTTGTTTTTTTCCGCTAATAACTAAGGTGTATTCTGAAAACTCAGGACATTGAAATGGTTCTGTCCAATTCGCTGGAGCCTTCATGTGTGCTAGGGATAAATTGTCGAAGTTCTCTGAAGCATTGCCAAAATGTTCCCCGATATACTTACCATCACTAGTTGGAACCACGAAAGGCTTACGCTGAATAAATACTTTTTTTTTCTCCGATTTCATCTAATCAAACCAAAGTGTAAAGGATCTAAACTCAGAATCTCCTGGAATGCGTTCTAGGAGCATTTTACCTGGTCGAAGAGAATTCATTCCCAGTTCTTTTTGATCTATTACAAGAGTAGCATTGAGTTCGTCTACGTATAAAATTGCGGATGTCAGTCCTTTTTCCACGCGATCGATTTGAACATTTAAATTCACTTGATCAAAAGTGGAACCAATTCCAACATTCGTTTTGGTCTTATAAGATTTTGAAATAATTTCTACGCGATCGATAAGAGAGGTAGAATCTAATGGATTTTCAGCAACAACAGTTAGTAGGTGCTCTCCTTCTTTGGAATAAACCAGAAACTCATCCTCGCTTTCCATCATAGCTCCACCAAAACCAAGAGCACCTTCGCTCAGGTGCGCAACCAAACTGTCCGAACTAAAAATAGAGGCCAGTTCTTGGATCTCTGTTTCGTTTGTCAATGGACCTACTCGATTTTTTTCAATCAAAAACTCACTGTTATTATTACAGCTAGTTAAAAGGATAAAAGCAAATAGGACAGGGATAACATTCAAAAGATATTTCATCATTATGACAGTTTAAGTGCCCCTAAAATTAAAGCAAAACTTTGACTCTGAAAAAGAAAAGTTCCCTTATCTTTGCAGCCTAGTTTTACGAGATGGATATTGAAACAAAATCATTGATAGACAAAGGACTTAGCTTACCTCTAATGGAAGCTTTTTATACTATTCAGGGAGAGGGATCGCATACTGGAAAGGCTGCGTATTTCATTCGAATTGGAGGTTGCGATGTCGGATGCCATTGGTGTGATGTAAAAGAGAGTTGGGATGCGAGAACCCATCCACCAACACTTACGGACCAAATTGTTTCAGATGCAGCAAAGTACGCCAAGACCGTTGTTGTCACTGGTGGAGAACCTTCTATGTGGCAGTTGGATTATATTTGTGATGAACTTCAAAACAAAGGAATCAAAACACATGTAGAAACCTCAGGAGCTTATCCATTGACAGGTTCATGGGATTGGATCTGCTTGTCTCCAAAAAAGACGAAGCTCCCTACAGAAGCTATCTATCCCGTGGCCCAAGAATTAAAAATGATCATTCACAACAAGAGTGATTTTAAGTTTGCAGAAGAGCAGGCGGCAAAAGTTTCTGACAATTGTGTCTTGTATTTGCAACCTGAATGGTCTAAACGCGAGAAAATGATTCCACAGATTGTGGACTATGTCATGGCAAATCCAAAATGGCATATCTCTCTTCAGACCCACAAATACTTAAATATCCCTTAGGAATTAACCTCTTTAATTCTGGTTTGGGCTAACTGTAAAACTTCTTGAAACTGCTGATTACGAGATTTTTCGGAATTGTCATAAATTAAGGCATCTTCAGCTCTTACCAAGGGAGAATCCTCTCGTGAAGTATCCATTGCATCTCGTTGTTGCACATTTTCCAAAACAGCATCAAAAGTTACGGTATCTCCTTTTGACTTCAGCTCATCATACCTTCTTTGGGCTCGTGTCACAGCAGAAGCGGTCATAAAAATCTTTAGCTCCGCATCGGGAAACACCACAGTTCCTATATCTCTTCCGTCCATTACCACGCCCTTTTCTGCACCCATTTCTTGCTGGTCCTCGACTAACTTGCGACGAACAGGCGACAGAGATGCCACCGAACTAACCTTGTTAGAGACCTCTAGAGTGCGTATTTGGTGTTCTATATTCTCCCCGTTTAAATACATCTCCGCAAATCCAAGGTCGGTATTAAAGACAAAACTCAAATCAATATCTCCCAAAGAATCCGCAATAGCCCCGGAATTAACAGTATCGTTATCCAAGAAACCTTCTCTCATAGCGTAGAGGGTTACGGCCCTATACATAGCGCCAGAATCCACATAAACATAGTTGAGAGCAGTGGCTAATTCCTTGGCCAAGGTGCTCTTCCCAGTCGATGAAAACCCATCGATAGCAATTGTGATTTTTGTCATATTACAAATATACATTTATCCCTATTTATTGCACGATTCTTTGCGATTTATTAATTGCCCAAACAATACTTTTATAATATCTTTGCTTCTTATAAATTTAGATTTTCATGATAAAAATTACTTTACCCGATGGGAGTGTAAAGCCCTTTGAGAGCGGAATTACACCAATGGATGTTGCAAAAAGCATCAGTGAAGGATTTGCCAGAAATGTTATTTCGGCAAAATTCAATGGTCAAACTGTTGAAACCGTCACCCCATTAACCACCGATGGAAATCTAGTTTTATTTACTTTCAACGATGAAGAAGGAAAAAAGGCCTTTTGGCATTCCTCTGCCCATATCTTAGCTCAAGCCATTCAACATTTATACCCTGGATCAAAACTGACTATTGGACCAGCTATAAATCAAGGTTTTTATTATGATGTGGATTTTGGAGAACACAATATTTCGGAAAAAGACTTTCCAACTATTGAAAAAAAGTTCCTAGAATTGGCACGTGGCAAGCACGCGTTTAAAATGAGAGAAGTCTCCAAAGCAGATGCTTTAGATAAATACAAACAAGAAGGAAACGAATTCAAGGTAGAATTGATCGAAAATTTAACCGATGGAGAAATCACCTTCTGTGATCACGATGACTTTACCGATTTGTGTAGAGGAGGACACCTTCCAAATACCGGTCTTGTAAAAGCGGTAAAACTGATGAGTGCTGCAGGTGCTTATTGGAGAGGAGATGAGACTAAGCCTCAGCTAACTCGTATTTACGGGATTTCTTTCCCTAAGCAAAAGCTTTTGACAGAATATCTTGAAATGCTTGAAGAAGCTAAAAAAAGAGATCACCGAAAGCTCGGAAAAGAAATGGAGCTATTCACTTTTTCTAGCAAAGTAGGTCAAGGACTTCCTCTATGGCTACCAAAGGGTGCGGCTCTTCGTTCTCGTTTGGAAGACTTTTTGAAAAAAGCGCAAAAGAAAGCGGGTTACGATATGGTAATGACTCCACATATTGGTCAAAAAGAGCTTTATGTAACCTCTGGGCATTATGCAAAATACGGAGAAGACAGTTTTCAGCCGATAGAAACTCCTAAGCAAGATGAGGAGTTTTTATTAAAGCCGATGAACTGCCCACATCACTGTGAAATTTACAACGCAAAACCCTATAGTTACAAAGATCTACCAAAGAGATTTGCTGAATTTGGAACCGTATATCGTTACGAGCAAAGTGGAGAACTTCACGGTTTGACTCGCGTTAGAGGTTTTACCCAAGATGACGCGCACATATTCTGTACTCCAGAGCAATTGGATGAAGAATTTAAAAACGTAATTGATTTGTCTCTCTATGTCTTGAGTTCTTTAGGTTTTGATGACTTTACTGCTCAAGTATCCTTGAGAGATATGGATAATTTAGAAAAGTATATCGGAAGCCCTGAGAATTGGGACCGAGCAGAACAAGCGATTATAAACGCTGCAAAAGACAAGGGCTTAAATTTTGTCATCGAGCATGGCGAAGCCGCTTTTTACGGGCCAAAGTTAGACTTTATGGTAAAAGATGCCTTGGGAAGAAGTTGGCAACTAGGAACCATTCAAGTGGATTATAATCTTCCAGAGCGATTTGACCTAACCTACAAAGGATCAGACAACAAGATGCATAGACCGGTCATGATTCACCGTGCGCCATTTGGTTCTATGGAACGATTCATAGCGGTCTTGTTAGAACATACAGGGGGTAATTTCCCGCTTTGGCTAACTCCTGATCAAGTTATCGTACTGCCTATCAGTGAGAAATATCAAAAATATGCTGAAAATGTTTTAGAATTGCTAGAAAATGACGAAATTCGCACCCTGTTAGACGACCGTTCTGAAAAGACTGGGCGTAAAATACGTGATGCAGAAGTGAGCAAAATACCATTTATGGTAATTGTAGGAGAAAAGGAAGCAGCAGAAGGAACCGTTTCAGTTCGAAGACACGGACAAGGGGATTTAGGAAGTTTTACCATACAAGAATTTAAAGATCTTGTCAAAAAAGCGGAACTAGAGACCTTTACACAATTTTAGAGTTTAATCATTCCTTTTATTAGGAGCAAAATTTTTGAGTCATAGCAATAAGAAGAAAAAAATCAAGTAGAAGAGGTCCGGGAAGGGTTATAAAAGAAGACCAACACCGTATCAATCTTAAAATTACAGCACCGGAAATCCGTTTAGTGGGAGACAATGTAGAGGTTGGAGTATATCCAACTCGTAAAGCGATTGCACTAGCTAATGAACAAGAATTGGATTTGGTAGAGATATCTCCAAAGGCAGTTCCTCCAGTTTGTAAGATTATTGATTACAAGAAATTCTTGTATGAGCAAAAAAAGCGCGATAAAGCACTAAAATCGAAAGCGACAAAAGTTGTAGTCAAAGAAATCCGATTTGGTCCACAAACGGATGAGCATGATTATGAGTTTAAAAAGAAACACGCTATTAAATTTCTCCAAGACGGAGCAAAATTAAAAGCCTATGTTTTCTTTAAGGGTCGTTCTATCATATTTAAGGACCAAGGGCAAATCTTACTTTTGAGATTAGCTCAGGAACTTGAGGAATATGGTAAGGTAGAACAGATGCCTAAATTAGAAGGTAAGAGAATGATTATGTTTATTGCTCCAAAGAAGTAATAACATTATATAATATTAAGCGAGAAACAAAACGGATTAGAGATGCCTAAAATGAAAACCAAGTCTAGTGCAAAGAAGCGATTTAAGCTAACAGGTACTGGAAAGATCAAAAGAAAGCACGCTTTTAAGAGTCATATTTTGACAAAAAAGAGCAAAAAACGTAAGTTGAAACTGACTCATGACGGATTAGTTCACAGGTCAGATGAAGCGAACATCAAACAACAATTAAGACTTAAGTAATTAAATCTTAATTAAGGGAATTATTTATAAACCATGGAGTAGAGCAAACAAGTGATTTAATGATCCGCCTACTACAAAAACAATTAGAATTATGCCTAGATCAGTAAATTCAGTTGCTTCAAGAGCTCGAAGAAAAAAGATATTGAAGCAAGCAAAAGGTTACTTCGGACGTCGTAAAAACGTTTATACAGTAGCAAAGAATGCGGTAGAGAAAGCAATGAGCTATTCTTACAGAGACCGTAAAAACAAAAAGAGAACGTTTCGTGCTCTATGGATCCAACGTATTAACGCAGGAGCTAGATTACACGGAATGTCTTATTCACAGTTTATGGGGAAAGTAAAAGCTAATAACATCGAGTTAAACCGTAAGGTACTTGCTGATTTGGCTATGAACCACCCAGAAGCTTTTAAGGCTATCGTCGATAAAGTTAAGTAAACATATTTTTTAATATTCTCGCTTATAAACCTCGCCTAACGGCGAGGTTTTTTTTGCCCATAGGCCAAAAAAAAAGGCGATTGAAAATCAATCGCCTTTTTAATATTCTAAATAAAATTAAAGCACCTCTCCTAGTTCCTTTAATTTTTCTGTATTCTCAGCAAGCTTTAACTCTTCGATAATTTTGTGAATATCTCCGTTAATTACATTTTGTAAATCGTAAAGAGTCAGTCCAATTCTATGTTCTGTAACTCTACCTTGAGGATAGTTATAAGTTCTAATCTTTGCAGAACGATCTCCTGAGGAAACCAAAGAGTTACGCTTGGCTGCATCAGCTGCCAACTTCTTCTCTAATTCCATTTCATATAGACGAGAACGCAAAACCTTGAGCGCTTTATCTTTGTTTTTGTGTTGTGACTTTTGATCCTGACATTGGGCAACTAGACCAGTTGGAGTGTGGGTTAATCTAACCGCTGAATAAGTGGTGTTAACCGACTGCCCTCCAGGTCCTGAAGAACAGAAATAATCAACTCGGACATCTGACATATTGAGCTCGATATCAAATTCTTCCGCTTCCGGCAAAACCATTACTGTAGCCGCAGAAGTATGCACTCTACCTTGAGTTTCCGTTTGAGGAACCCTTTGTACACGGTGTACTCCAGATTCGAATTTCATATCTCCATAAACATCCGAACCACTGATGGAAAAGATGATTTCCTTAAAACCACCTGAAGTACCTTCACTGTAGTCCTCAACATCTGTCTTCCAAGATTTATCGGCACAGAACTTCGTATACATGCGATAGAGGTCTCCCGCAAAAATACTCGCTTCATCTCCACCTGTACCAGCTCTAATCTCAACGATAACATTCTTAGCGTCTTCGGGGTCTTTTGGAATCAAAAGAAACTTAATTTCTTCTTCCAATTGAGGAATTCGCTTTTGCGCTTCGTCAATTTCCATCTTGGCCATATCCACCATTTCGCGATCTGAACCGTCTTTGATGATTTCCTTTGCCTCTTCGATATTACCCAAAAGTAGCTCGTACTCTTTGGCTTTTTCCATTACGATTCCGAGATCCTTATACTCCTTGTTTATTTTGATATAACGCTTTTGATCCGAAATAATATCCGGCTGAATAATCAGGTCAGAAACCTCATCAAAACGCTGCTTTACAATTCTTAACTTATCTAACATAAAAATAATTTAGATCCTAAATTAATACTCTTTAATACTCGAAACGCCCTTTGTCTGATACAATGGAAAGCTTTTTTGAACCTTCCAAAGACTCTACTCTTCCAATTATTTTAGCATCGACACCAAAGCGATTTGAAACAGAAATAATCTGATCCGCAATAGTTTCCGGAACATAAAACTCCAGTCGGTGTCCCATATTAAAAACTTGGTACATTTCCTTCCAATCCGTACCCGACTCCTTTTGAATAAGATCAAAAAGTGGCGGTACATCGAATAAATTATCCTTGATGACATGCACGTCTTCTACAAAATGCAAGACCTTGGTCTGTGCTCCACCAGAACAGTGCACCATACCGTGTATATCCTCTCGTCCCAACTCTTCAAAAATTGCTTTTGCGATTGGTGCGTAAGTACGTGTCGGTGACAACACTAATTTACCTGCATCTAAAGGACTACCCTCAACTTTGTCCGTAAGAGATTTACTCCCACTGTAAATTAAATCTTCAGGAACTGCTGGATCAAAACTCTCCGGGAACTCCTGCATCAACTCTTTTCCAAAAACATCGTGACGAGCAGAAGTCAGACCATTAGATCCCATACCTCCGTTATACTCCTTCTCATATATACTTTGACCAAAGGAAGCAAGACCAACAATTACGTCTCCTCCTTTAATATTTGCATTGTCGATTACCTCGCTGCGCTTCATTCGAGCAGTCACTGTGGAGTCTACAATAATAGTTCTCACAAGATCACCAACATCTGCAGTTTCTCCTCCTGTCGAAGTAATATTAACTCCATAGGAAGCTAAATCTTTTATAAGTTCTTCGGTTCCCTCGATAATAGCTTTGATAACAGCACCTGGAATTTTATTTTTATTCCTACCAATAGTAGAAGAAAGTAAAATATTATCCGTTGCTCCTACACAGAGTAGATCATCTATATTCATAATCAAAGCATCCTGAGCAATCCCCTTCCAAACAGAGAGGTCTCCAGTTTGTTTCCAATACATATACGCAAGGGAAGATTTGGTACCTGCACCGTCGGCATGCATCACTAGACAGTGATCTTTATCACCTGTCAAACTATCCTCGATAATTTTACAAAATGCTTGTGGATATAGACCCTTATCTACGTTTTTGATAGCAGCGTGCACGTCTTCTTTTGAAGCAGAAACTCCACGACCACTATATCTTTTGCTAATTTCAGAACTCATAAACTATATTTCTTAGCACAAAAGTACTAAAAACGTTAGCGTGTAAATAATAATTCTCGATATTTTGTTAGTGGCCAAAGTTCGTCGTCAACCATCAACTCCAATTTATCGCAATGATAACGGATAGTTTCAAAATAAGGACGGACATCGTGACAGTAGGCCATTGCCTTTTCATCCATATCTTCTAGAGAATTGGCTCTCTTTCGAGCATTCTTCATCGCCTCGACATTAAGGCTGATTTCCTTGATATGAGTGGAAATTTCTTTTAGTAAACTAACTTGATCTTCCGCTAAATTTTTAAAATCTTCACCAAAGATTTGTTTTAGACCGTTGACATTTTCAATCAATGTATTTTGATATCGAATTGCAGTGGGAACAATATGATTCATCGCTATATCTCCAAGAGTTCTCCCCTCAATTTGAATGTGTTTGACATAAGAGGCCAATTCAATTTCATATCTCGCCTGAATCTCAACAGAGTTCATGACATTCATCTCTCCATAGAGATCCAAGGTCTGCTTAGATATTTTTTCCCTAAGTGCCTCTGGAGTATTTGAGGCATGAGAAAGTCCTCTCTTCTTGGCTTGTGCAATCCAATCCTCAGCATAACCATTCCCGTCGAATAAGATATTTTTTGTTTCTTTTATATATTCTCTCAAGACATTAAAAATAGCCTCATCTTTCTTGAGTCCTTGCTCGTCTACCAAGACGTCGACTGCTACTTTGAAATCTTTTAATTGTTTGGCAACTATAGTATTTAAAATAGTCATGGGATCTGCACAATTTGCCTTGGACCCCACTGCTCTAAATTCAAACTTGTTTCCAGTAAAAGCAAAAGGTGAAGTTCTATTTCTATCGGTATTATCCAAAAGGATTTCAGGTATTTTACCGACTACATTAAGCTTTAAATCCGTCTTTTCTTTTGGCGAAAGCTTCCCTGTGGTAACAGACTCCAACTCTGCCAAAACCGCCGTTAATTGTTCCCCAATAAAAACGGACATAACCGCTGGTGGTGCCTCATTCGCTCCCAGCCTACAGTCGTTTGATGCAGAAGCAACTCCCGCTCTCATGAGGGCTTCGTACTTTCCGACCGCTTTTATTGTGTTTATAAAATAAGTTAAAAACTGAAGGTTGCGCATAGGGGTCTTGCCAGGACTCAAAAGATTTACTCCGGAATCGGTTTGCAAAGACCAGTTATTGTGTTTTCCCGAACCATTAATTCCGTCGAATGGCTTTTCGTGGAGAAGTACTTTAAAATTATGACGCAAAGCAACCTTACCCATCAAATCAATCAAAAGCGCATTGTGATCAACTGCCAGATTTGTTTCCTCATATATAGGAGCCAATTCAAATTGGTTGGGAGCAACTTCGTTGTGACGTGTCTTTACCGGAATACCCAATAAGAGACATTCGTATTCCAAATCTTTCATAAAAGCCAAGGCACGTGTTGGAATAGATCCAAAATAATGGTCCTCTAATTGTTGGCCTTTGGCTGCAGGATGCCCCAACAGAGTTCTACCAGTCAAGACTAAGTCCGGTCTGGACTCTGCTAAAGCGATATCGATTAAAAAATATTCTTGTTCCCATCCAAGTGAAGCACTCACCTTTCTAACATTCTTATCAAAATATTTCGCAACAGCTGTGGCGTGTTTATCCACCTCGTGAAGTGCTCTTAAAAGTGGAGTCTTAAAATCTAAAGCCTCTCCTGTATAAGATACAAATACGGTAGGTATACATAGAGTCGCCCCATAAATAAATGCTGGGGAGGTGGGATCCCAAGCGGTATACCCTCTAGCCTCAAAAGTATTTCTTATTCCACCGTGCGGAAAGCTCGACGCATCCGGTTCTTGTTGCACTAGTGATTTACCATCAAATTGTTCGATAATTTCACCATCAGAAGAAAAATCAAAAAATGCATCGTGTTTTTCTGCTGTTGCACCTGTCAATGGCTGAAACCAATGGGTGTAGTGGGTTACCCCCTGCTCCATTGCCCAGTTTTTCATAGCACTAGCCACTTGACTCGCGATACCACGATCGATTTTCACTCCTTTATCCGAGGCATTCATTACCCCTTCAAAAGCTTCTATGCTCATATACTTTCGCATCCTCTTTTTGTTAAAGACGCGTTTTGCAAAAAGCTCAGAGGCTTGAGCATTGTTAGCTACCTTATTTATAGGAGAACGATTAATCGAATCTCGTATTGCGTTAAATCTTTGGGTTGACATATGTGATTTTTTACAAATATAGAATATCTAGCGTAAAAATAATCTTTTATTTGAGTACCCTGTAATTTTTAGGGGTTATAAACACGTTGTTGATAATTCACATAAAATTACCCCTACAAAAACAACCCTAAATGAATTTTATTTATAAATTTGCCTCAATAAGTCACAAATAACTATCACAATGAGTAAAATCAAATTAGAATATATCTGGCTAGACGGATATAACCCAACTCAAAACATGAGAAGTAAGACTAAGGTTGAAGATCACGATGATTTTCAAGGAACCTTGGAGGAATTAGGTAACTGGTCTTTTGACGGTTCTTCAACAATGCAAGCATCAGGAGGATCTTCGGATTGTATCTTAAAGCCTGTTTCAATCTACCCAGATCCAGACAGAAGAGACGGATATCTTGTTATGTGTGAAGTTATGAGTGCTGACGGAACACCTCACCCTTCCAATGCTAGAGCGACAATCGAAGATGACGATAATGACTTTTGGTTCGGTTTTGAGCAAGAATACTTTATCATGGATACAAAAACAGAACTTCCTTTAGGATTCCCTATCGGTGGTTACCCAGGACCTCAAGGTCTATATTACTGTTCTGTTGGTGGTAAAAACACTTGGGGACGTGATATCGTTGAACAACACGCAGACTTATGTATCGATGCAGGTTTAAATTTTGAAGGGATCAACCAAGAGGTTGCACCTGGACAGTGGGAATTTCAATTGTTCTCTAAAGGAGCAAAACAAGCTGGAGATGAAATTTGGATCGCTAGATATTTACTAGATAGATTGACAGAAAAACACCATTATTATATCGACTACCACCCAAAACCAGTAAAAGGAGATTGGAACGGTTCTGGTATGCACGCGAATTTCTCAAATTCCGTTTTGAGAGAATGTGGTTCTAAGGAAGTTTACGAAGAGATTTGTGAAGCTTTCCGTCCAGTTACAAAAGAGCACATTGCTGTATATGGTGAATACAATGACCAAAGACTTACAGGACTTCACGAAACTGCTTCTATCAATGACTTCTCGTTTGGAGTATCTGATAGAGGAGCTTCTATCCGAATTCCAATTATGACTGTTGAAAAGGGTTATAAAGGATGGTTAGAAGACAGAAGACCAGCTTCAAATGGAGATCCATACAAAATTGCAGCTCGTATAATCAAGACGGTTAAGCCAGTTAGCGAAAAGTACTAGTCACCTATACTTTTTGAAATTATATAGCAAAACCCGACCTCTAAGAGGTCGGGTTTTTTTATTGTATTGTACTAAGAATAAAAACGATATATCCAATCAACAAGATTAAGCCTTCTTTCCATTTTAACTCCCTTCTGGTAAACATATAGATCAAAGGCAAAAGAACCACAGCAAAACCTAACATCCAAAAAAGATCATTTGTCAAAAGCCTAGCGTCACTGACGCGAATTGGAGTAATCATACTCGTCACCCCTAAAACCGCCAGAATATTAAAAATATTGGACCCTATTAAATTTCCTAATGAAATTGCGCGTTCCTTTTTTATTGCAGCTATAATAGATGCTGCCAATTCTGGGATACTCGTCCCTACTGAAATGACGGTTATACCGATAACTCGTTCACTAACCCCATAAGCAGAAGCGAGATTTACAGAACCCTCAATCAGAAATTCAGATCCAAAATAAAGCCCCAAAGCTCCTATAAAAAGAAAAAGTAAAGTCGAACCTATCGAGAGGGAAGACGAATCGGAAACTTCGTCTATTTCCTCTTCTTCGACGTGATCTTCTTTATAAATCTTTGAGTTTTTAAAAAACTTGAGGTATAAAACTAAATAGACTATTAAGAGAGAGAAAAACAACAAACCTTCATAAAACTGTAATTCTCCGTCAAAATATAAGCAGGCATATAACAACACGGAGACAAGCATCAGAATAGGCCAATCGATACGAACAAAAGATCTACCGACCTCCATTTTTGTCATCAACAAGGTAATACCGAGAACAAAACCGAGGTTTGCAATATTGGATCCAACCACATTCCCCAATGCAATATCTGCATGGCCCTGCAGAGCGGATTTGATACTTACAATCAATTCCGGAGCGGAAGTAGCAAAAGAAACCACAGTCATACCAATAATCGCTTTTGGTATGTTTATGCGAACCGACAAGGAGATCGCCCCTTTCAAAAGCCAATCTCCTCCTAAGATTAGAAGCACTAAGCCCCCTACTAAATATAAATAATCCATAAAGACAAAGATAGCAAAGCAGTTTTGTCTCGAGAAAATTTTTATAATTTTGTTCTTATGAGAAAAACAATCGTTTTAAGCCTTCTATTGCTTACAGGCCTAATCAAAGGATTCTCCCAAGAAAAACAAGAGTTTCTCATGGGGCGTTACGCTATGGTCGTGGAACTCATCGACAAAAACTACAGTTCACAGCAGCTAGATTCCCTTTCTAATAAGTTTAAAAAAACGGGGCTACAAATGACCTATTCTGGCTTGGAGTACAACAGCAAAAAGGAAATAACTAGTATCTACCTTTATATAAGCTCCACAAGGGGAAGCGCATCTATGGAGCTAAAAGGAAAACAACCCATTCCGAGAATATACATCGGAACCGATAACGACATACCTGTTGTTGGCCCATTTAACAAAGAACTAGAGGAAGAACTTATGCCCTTGTAAATAGTTGAAAACCCAATTCGGAATTTTATATATTTGACCAAATTTTAAGACAATGAACAAAGCAGTATT
Source organism: Flavobacteriaceae bacterium (assembly GCA_042091275.1). Classification (GTDB taxonomy): domain Bacteria; phylum Bacteroidota; class Bacteroidia; order Flavobacteriales; family Flavobacteriaceae; genus JBELHR01. The sequence goes on along the minus strand of JBELHR010000002.1, from coordinate 688 downwards.
TAAAAGCGTAGCAAAACTAAATAAATGGATTCTCCCCTCTTTTGGGAAACAACAATTAGACATGAGTTCTGCTAAAAAATGGCAAATGGCTTTGATCGGATGGAGATGGTATATCACAAAAAATGCTTTGTAAAGGCTAATATTTAGCGTATATTTAAGAAACAAACGATTTTATGGATTCAAAAAAACACATCTTAATTTACACGGCCGAATCGGGCTTTCTAGCCCAGAGAATAAAACAAAATTTAGCAGAGGAAGGAATTGCTTGTCTGCTTAAGGATAAATTTGCTGTTGGGGTAAATGAAGTTATTTTAGGAGGACGCGCAAGCTCTGTAGAGATCTTGGTCTTTGAATCTGACCAAGAAAGAGCAAAGTCTATCATTGCTGAAATTTTAGCCGAATAAAAATGTATTTTTCCTTTTGTAATTAAACAATCCCTCTTATATTTGCACCCGCAAACAGGCCTCGTAGCATAACTGAATAGTGCACTTGATTACGGCTCAAGAGGTTGCAGGTTTGAATCCTGCCGAGGTCACAAGAAAAAAAGAAAACCGATGATTTATCATCGGTTTTTTTATACCCTAAAACGAACGAAAGTTTACTTTCAAGAGAGGTTTAGGGTATAAAAAAATCTGGAGAGTGAAACTCTTCTGGTTTTCTTTGCATTCGACCCGAGCTCAAAGGATAT
>JBELHR010000052.1:0-7128 GCA_042091275.1 Flavobacteriaceae bacterium | reverse complement strand
CCAAAAGGTTTTATAATAACTCCGACACTGAGGATAAATCCATCGGTTGGAGCATATATTTCTGCGAATTCAGGACGATCCATTGGCGGACTCACCAAAGGCCCGAAATCACTCTGTAAAACATTGGTTAGATTCTCTATATTCACATAAGTACTTCCCCATCCAAAATTTCTTACTACAAGCAAGCCCATAGTGGTATAATCGGGAGTTAAACTGCCGTCGGAAAGAACTTGTTTCCCAGTGTAATAGGTTTCCAAACCGATACGCCATTGTTCTCCCTCATACATCAAAACACTACCTCCATTGTGTTTTGGAGTTAATGGCTTTTGCGGATTACCTGGTAAATAGTTTAGACGGGCATCTATAAATGCATAATTCAAAAACCACCGGAAATCTCGGAAAGAAAATTTGATATTAGTCTCCGCTCCTTTACTCAGAACGGGGCCGGATGCATTTTCATATCTATAAGAACCCTCCGTAGTTTTGTTTAATAACAAAGCATCTTGAATCGCAGTAAGGTAAAAGAGCTGATTAAAAGAAACCCTTAGATCACCGACCAGCGAAGCCTGGTAATTAAAATCGAGATTTACTCCATAGGAGCGCTCTGCATCCAAAACCTCTTTATCGATGCTCAGAATGTTTTGGTAATTTAAACGCTCGGCATCTTCGGTAAATAAATCGGGGATTTTATATCCCAAACCACCTCCTACTCGAGCGGAAAGTCCTCCAGGAGAATTGTACAACAAGGATATTCTAGGAAGAACAAAAGTTCCCCAATCTTTTGAGTAGTCTGTACGAAGACCTGTTTCTAGAATCCAGTTTTCGGAAAGATCCGTAAGGACATTGGAAAACAAACCAAACGTAAGATCTTTTTGGTCTCGAGGGCTGCTAGTCTCCTGCTCTTTAAAGGAGGAGGAATATACATTTGTACCCAAATCCAATTCTACCTTGTCAAATTCCATTTGATAGGTCAGTTCGGAAAAACTATTCCATTGATTCCCTGTAAAGCTGAAATCTGGGATATTCAATGCTCTGTTAAAATAGGACAGGCTATTTCTAAAGGACAAAATTCTATTTTCCTTCAATTCACTCTCATATACCAACTGGGTGCTAATTCTCTTGGAGCGGTTCTGCTCAATATAAGAGTTGTCCTGCGAAGCTCCTTGCTCCAAGGCAATCATATCTCCACCAGACCTCAAATCATAGGTTCCGTTTAGACCAAACCATAAAGTTGTTTTTTCCGATGGGTAATAAAATAACTTGGGGTTAAAGGTATAGGAATTTGTCTTTGGTAGATTACTGAATCCATCCTCCTCGGCATCATAAGCTTTTTGATATTGCGCCCCTGCAAAGACAGTCCAACCGAACTTGTTTTCGCGCTCTGCATAAAATACATTGGCAACAGATCCCAATGCTTGGGTTTGGGTCAACATAATATCCAATTGTGGGTCACTCTCCGGAGTCTTGGAAACCATATTCACCAAACCAGCTATAGCACCTCCTCCATACAAGGTAGATGAACTCCCTTTGATAATTTCAAACCGCTTCAAATCGACTGGAGGAATCTGCATGATACTTAAACCACTAGAAAACCCACTATACAGGGGGAAACCATCTCTCAACAATTGAGTAAACCGCCCGTCAAGACCTTGAATTTTAATATTGGAATTCCCACTGCTCAGGGAAGTTTGCTGCATTTGAATACCAGTACTTTCGCGCAGTACCGTAGATATATTTGCTGGATTCATGGTGACTTTTTCTGCCAACTCCTCACTGCCGATATACTCAACACGAGTAGGTATACGCTCTATCACTCTCTTACTTCTGGTAGCTTGCAAGACAACCTCCTCGAGCTTGTCCTCACTTTCTACCAAGGATACTATTAAAGTGTCTTTGTTTGGGATATTCACTTTTATAATTTGGGTCTCAAACCCCAGATAAGAGAACTTTAAGTCGTAAACACCCGAAGGAAGATCGGTAAGAGTAGCAAAACCTTTTTCATTTGAAACTACTCCTTTACCTAGAGATTCAATTATCACATTTACCCCAAAGAGGGCTTGATTATTTTCGATATCCACTATCTTGATATCCTGATTATACTGACCAAAAACGGACAGCCTAACAATTAACAGGAGCACAAAGCTCAACCATTTATGTTGCATTGTAAATATTTTAAAGTTTAACTAAAATGAAATTGGCGACAAAGTGGTCGCCCGATTTTAGTTTAAACTCTCGGAGGATCAAATATTTTCACATGGACCTCTTGTTCTAATCCAGAGATCACCGTATTGGAAACATTATAACTCGGAACAAAATCTTTAGAAACAGCATCGACAAAAGCAACTTGCAAAACCGTTATATTACAGCAAGAACAAACGCAAAATGGAGAACACAATTCTTCAGAATCCTCCTGGTGAGAGCTGTTATCTTGTTCGTGAGAAGATTCTGCGGAGCATTCGAATTCTATTGCATGGGAGCTTTCTCCACAAAACATTGAGGAGAGGGCAATAAAATAAAAACTCAAGATTACACTGAAAAATCTCATGGCGCAAAGATAGTGCAAAGTCACTTATTGCAAAAAGAAAAAAAAACTTACTTTAGAATATCGATTTTAAACTTTCTCAATGAAAACCAAACATTGGTACGAACGAATTCCTAGTGCAGTTACCATGTTGTTCGCAATAATCGTTTTTGTAACCTTATTGACCTATATATTACCTGCAGGCGAATTTAAGCGTGTATTAATCGAGGGAAGAAATAGAGTGATTCCCGGATCATACAGCACAATACCCAATACACCAATAGGGTTTTTAGAAATGTTTATAGCAATTCCTCTAGGCTTTAAAGAGGCTATAGAAGTCATGTTTGTGGTCTTGTCGGGAGGAATTATGTTCGGTGTTATGGAGGAAACCAAAGCGATTGAAAACACAGTTGGGACTTTTGTTCGCAAGATTGGTAGAGAAAAAAAATACTTGGCAGTGGTTATTATGACCTTTATATACGGAGCTTTAGGTGTTTTTGTTGGATATGAACACAATATAGCCTTGATCCCAATTGCCGCAGTAGTAAGTTTAGCCCTCGGTGGGGATCTCGTATTGGCAGCAGGAATATCGGTTGCTGCGGTAACCATTGGTTTCGGGCTTTCTCCAATAAACCCTTATACCGTTGGAATAGGTCATAAAATTGGGGAATTACCCTTGTTTTCGGGGGCTCTATTGAGAAGTATTCTGTGTTTTTTAGCCTTGAGTTTTTTAGCTTTTTACAATGTTAGATACTTTCGAAAAATATCTAAGAATCCCGATAGCGCACTTGGCAAAGGATTAAATGAAAATGGAATTGTACTTTCCAAACCGTTGACAGACTATTCTATTTCACTCAATAATTATTTGGTTCTAAGTGTTTTTATTATTGGTTTAGGAGCCATTTTATACGGGGTTTTTAATCTAAATTGGTATATCAACGAAATATCCGCAATCTTTTTAATGATTACCCTAGCTACCGGAATAATCGGTAGGATGAATGGAAACAAAATAAGCGAAACCGTATTAAAATCTGTAGCCTATGCTGCACCTGGGGCCTTTATGGTTGGTTTTGCTACTACGATAAAGGTTTTGATGGAAATGGGACATATTAGCGATACTATTTCCTTTCATTTATCTGAGGTTCTAAAAACATTACCTTTGTATTTATCCGCTGTTGGAATGGCGGTTTCCCAGAGTATTATAAACTTTTTTATTCCATCTGGAAGTGGACAAGCCCTGGCTACCTTGCCGGTGATGCTTCCGCTCGGTGAGGTTATAGGTCTGACAAGGCAAACCACTATCTTAGCCTTTCAAATTGGGGATGGGATATCCAATCTTATAAATCCAACACTAGGGGGATTGATCGCCATGCTTAGCATGTGTCGTGTACCCTTGGACAAATGGTTGCGATTTATTTTTCCAGTAGCGATAATTTTGTTTTTCTTGTCCGCAATCTTTTTAATAATAGCAGTAACTATCGGTTATCAATAATATGAGTGTAGAAGAAATATTAGCAAAACTGGTCCATTTTCCAGTATTAGGGGGAGAGAGTAACCTCTCTATTATCCATTGGATCAGAGACTATATTGAAGGCTTTGGTATAGAAACTACCTTAGTCCCAAACAAAGACAATACAAAAGCCTCTTTACATTGTAGAATTGGACCAGCAGTTGATGGTGGCGTAATACTCTCTGGACACACAGATGTAGTCCCCGTAGAAGGTCAAGCCTGGGACACAGATCCATTCACTCTTGTAAAAAAAGGAGACAAACTATTTGCCAGAGGTAGTGCCGATATGAAGGGCTATGTAGCCTGTTGTCTAGCCGTACTACCCACATTAACGCAGGCAGATTTAAAAAAACCAATCTATTTTGCTTTTAGTTACGATGAAGAAATTGGTTGTTTAGCAGCAGTAGAACTCATAGATCACATCAAAAAAACCTATGCAGAAAAAGCAACCTACGCAATCATTGGCGAGCCTTCCTCCTTGGAGCCTGTTATTGGGAAAAAAGGCGTTTGCTATGTGCAAACAGAAGTAAATGGCTCAGCAGGTCACAGCAGCGGAATTCACAAGGAAATCAGTGCTATCCACGAGAGCACAAGACTTATTATTTGGCTAGAAAACAAGATGAAGCAATTGTCTCTTTCCAACCGAGACTCGCGATTTGTACCTCCTCACTCGACCTTACATGTCGGACAAATATCCGGAGGAGTTGCCACCAATATTGTTGCAGATTACACCCGTTTTGAGTGGGATATTCGGGTAATCCCTAAGGATAATATTCAAACTATTTTTGAGGAATATTTTGAGTTTTGCAAGCAGCGAGAAAAGGAAGTTCAGAAACTTTTTCCCAATTTCAAAATCACCAATACCCTACTGCATCCTCCTGTCCCAGCCCTAGATACAAAGGAGACCGATTCTATTGTTGCCCTGACTCAAAAGATTTCTGGACAACATACCTGGAGAACCGTCTCTTATGCAGCAGAAGCTGGGCAATTTCACGAAGCTGGTTACCAAAGTATAATTTGTGGACCGGGATCTATAGAACAAGCGCATAGAGCTAACGAATTTACCACTGGAGAACAACTCGATAAATGTGTCGAGATGTTAAAGAAATTGGCGTTGGAGTTTTCGAATTAAAAACCTCTTGATTACCTAAAAATTCAAAAGCAATTATTCAAATTTTCTAAAACCACAATCAAAACAATAGACAACCACATATCGGTCTTTTTCAGCGAGAAACATCCTGTTTAAGCCATTCATTTTGTTCATTAAATCTTGTATTTGAATCGGAAGTAAATCCTCTGCCATTGAATTTAAATAATCGTTAAATTCAACATTATTTTCATAGGAAAACACTTTATAATCTTCTAGCTCCAGTTTTGTGACCAAAGAATTGACAGCATCATCTAGGGTACCTAATTTATCGACTAAACCTAATTCCAGAGCAGTATCTCCTCTCCATATTCGTCCTCCAGCAAATTTAAGAACCTCTGAGAAGTCCTTTTTTCTATTATCGGCAACCCTAGTGACAAAATCCTTGTATATTTTATCTGTATTTGCTTTGAATTGGGTATTGAGCTCTTCCGTAACTCCTTTTCTCATATCGTAAACATCCCCCGCTTTTGTCATACTTACACCGTCATAATTCATTCCCACCCACTTTTCTAATGGAGAAAAATCTGGAATAATACTGTAGACACCTATTGACCCTGTCAAAGTAGTCTCTTCGGCCCAAATTTCTTCAGATGTGGTAGTTACCCAAACCCCTCCAGATGCAGCTATATCGCCCATCGAGGTAATTACAGGCCTTCCTGTAGATTGAAATTCCTCCAAAGCATTTGTAATCATTGAGGAAGCATATACATCTCCTCCAGGACTATTTACTCTAAGGACAATCCCTTTTACATTTTCATCGTCTCTAGCTTTGTTGATGTTTTTTACAATATCCCCGGAACCAGCAGTATTTACTCCTATGTTACCAGTAACAATTGCTCCTTCCACATGGATAACCGCAATTTTATTTGATTCTTGAATCTTTTCTCGATCGCTGCTTAAATCCTCTTCTTCAATGGTGGATAGGTACTCTAGTCCAGAAATTCCTTCAGGACGCTCATATTCCTCTTCGCTACCATATTTTTCGATTAAGTAATTTCTAAATTCTTGCTTTGACATTAACTTATCTACAAGGCCAATGGCAAGAGCTGTTTGATTATCATCTCCGTCATTTCCAGCGGAAAGCACATCATAATTGTCTCCGATATACTGAATTTTGCCAGACTCGAAGCCTCTTCCGGTCTCCATTTTGGTTTTATATTTGTCCCAAACTGGGCGCACAAACTCCAACCAAGCGAGCTTGTCCGTTTCAGACATATCATTTCTCGTATAACCCTCGGGACCTGATTTAAAGTCACCGGCAGCATAAACATTCATTTTGACTTTAATATTGTCAAAGAAATCTTTCTGATATTGCCTTACTCTACTGAAACCAAAAGGACGTACGGATTCATAAGAATCTCTTTCCAAGATTATTTCTGTTGCTTGGGACGCCATGAGGTAACCGGTAGTTCCTAGTCCGCTTGTAAAGGCAATAATCTCTTTACCATTTTCTCTTGCTTCGTAAAGAGCATCTGCTATTTTTAGGGCAGAAGTATAATAAGCACTTAAGCCATCAACATCGAGATAAATAGCTTTTAGATTTTCATCTGTACCAGCATTTTTGATAACTTTTAAAAAAGTCTCTAACTCAATCTGATCGGTAGAGCTCCCGACAAGTTCAAATCCTTCCAAAGGTTCCTTTATTCCAATTGCCTTGTCCACAACAATTCCTTTTGGTTCAAGGTATAAAACTTGATCCGCAGTCTCCACTTCATCAGAATCAAACAAAGAACTCAGGCTGTAAAAAAAGCCAGAGCTTAGCAAGACTAAAAACAACAGTGTTAGTATATTTAAAAAGACCCTTCTAAATTTTCCAAGAAAATTGTCTATAAACGAGAGTATACTTTTAATTTTTTTCATAAGATTTCAGAATTAGCAAAATTACTTTTGCATCTAAAATACTTATTTATGTTTTAGGAGCACAAAAAAACCTCTTGATTTCTCAAG
>JBELHR010000051.1:0-7222 GCA_042091275.1 Flavobacteriaceae bacterium | reverse complement strand
ACATCCAATTTTGGGGACTGGGCTAAATAATCTTCCTCTCCGGTGCTAAGTTTTACTTCTATAATATCCGAGTAAGCTTCATATCGGTAGAGCATATCTCGCTCGAGTTCTTTTTCCTCGAAAAGTAATTTTCCAGATTCGTAGGTCTCCGTATAGTATAATGAGCCGTCCACGTCTGAGGGAATATCATCACCGATATTTTTTTTAACTTTTTGAAGTATATCGAAGTTACCCCAATCTTTGGTAGTGTTATAGCTTTGAGCACTTGAAGTAAATACTACTAAGGCTAATAATAAAGTAGAAATAATTTTTTTCATAATATTTTGTTTGGTTAAAAATAATTTATTCAAAGAAACATCAATATTTATGCCAAATATTTACTTTTTATAACTAATTGCTTTAATTAAATCATTTTTATCTTTTAAATTTAAGTTATTTTCTTTTAAAAAGCTTTTGAATTTTTTTGGATCGTCACTGGCATACATTTCTATTATCGTTTTGGACTTCCATTTTACTTCTTGTACCGTCTCATTTTCTGATTTACCGAAAAGCTGATTTATCACAACAAGTTTATCTGGAATGTTTGCAGCCATAGAATTGACAGACTCGCGTCCTTCTTTAATTTCTTTTTTGTGTCTTAAATAAAGTTTGTCCTCATCTAACACCTCTAAGTATCCTGTGGTTGATTTTTTACTGTTCAAATTCTGGAAAGCATAAAATTCAAATTTGCGACCATCCATAGTTATTTTCAAAAACGAGCTCTTTGCCACTGAATATACCCTATCAAGATGAAGCACCTCAAATTCATCGTTATAGGCATTGTAACGAATTTTTCGGTTTTCTTGAGAATTCGTTCGATTGTCGGATACAGTACCGCTTTGGAACCTTTCTTCAAAATAGGGACTACCCAAAGATTTTTCTAGCTGAACCAGAGGGGATTTTTGGAAATAAATTTCTCTATCTAATTTATCGTTACTCACAGCATTTGTATCATAACTATTTGGTTGAGCGAAAGACAAAAATGACACGGTTAAGGCCAATAAAAAAAGTGTTATGTGTTTCATTGATTTCGGATAAAAATTTGATTTTTTCAAAAGTACAATGTGAATGCTTTACTTTCAACTGTTTAAGTGTGTTTTTTTTATTTTTTATTCAAATTATTTCGTTTACAAAGTCTTAACATTGTCATTTTCATAATAAAAAACACAATTAAGTGATGTAAATTTAATTTTTACAATACTAAATCGTTATAAATTTTAAGGATAATCAACAGGGCTGATAGTATTATAATTTCAGGCTTTATCCAAATGTGAAGAAAATCTAAAAATATCCACTGTAATTGTTAAAATTACTAGGATTTTTAAGAAATAATTAGCATTTTCGTCCCTGACTAATTCAAATAATCAAACTAATGAAAACAAAGTTTAATGGATTTCTAACACTTTTACTGGTGTTAGTTGTGCAAATTTCCTTTGCACAGGAAAAGACTTATTCAGGAGTTGTAGCCGATGAAAGTGGGCCACTTCCTGGGGTAAGTGTCGTAATTGTTGGTACCAGTTTAGGTAGCGAGACAGATTTTGAAGGATTGTATCAAATCGATGCGAAGCCTGGAGATCAGTTGCAGTTTTCCTATATCGGAATGCAAACAGTTACAATTACTCTCGGAGACGATCTTGCAATGGATGTAATGATGCAAGGGGATAATCTTCTAGAGGAGGTTGTTGTTACCGGTTTAGGTATCAAAAGAGAAAAGCAGGCCTTAGGGTATGCAGTTTCTGAAGTAGATCAAGCTCAGTTGGAAGACAGAGCAGTTGCCGATGTAGGACGTGTTCTTCAAGGTAAAGCTTCAGGAGTTCAAATTACAAATCAATCAGGTCTTTCCGGTTCTGGTACAAGTATCATGATTCGTGGTATGAACTCTTTTTCTGGAACTAACCAACCTTTATTTATTGTAGATGGTGTGCCATTTGCATCAGATACAAATGCTCAAGGGGATTTTGTTGATGGAAATAACGGTTCTTCTCGATTCTTGGATTTAGATCCAAATAATATCGAAAGTGTTTCTGTACTTAAAGGTCTAGCCGCTGCTAACTTGTATGGTACTCAAGGAGCGAATGGTGTAATTTTGATTACAACAAAAGCAGGTTCTACTGGTGGAACGAAAAAGAAAAATGAAATTTCTGTTTCTGCTTCTATGTTCTGGAACGAAATTGCTTCTATGGCTGATTATCAGAATGATTATGGTGGAGGTTTTGACCAGGCTTTTGGTTGGTTCTTCTCTAACTGGGGTCCTTCCTTTGAAGAAGGTGGTCCTGCAGGATGGGGTAACCAAGCGGCAATTGACGCAAATGGTACTTTAGCGCATCCATATTCTACAGCATCTAGTGCTACTGGAATTCCTCAGGCTTTTCCAGAATTTGCAGATGCTAGATATGACTGGAAACCTTATAACTCAGTAGGTAATTTCTTCCGAACAGGTACAATTAGAAACACAAGTGTTAACATGCGTGGTGCTTCTGATGATGGTAATGTAACCTATAACTTTAACTACGGTAACCTAGCTGAAGAAGGATTTACTCCAGGTAACGAGTTAAATAGGGATGCGATTTCTGTAGGTGGACGTGCTAAACTTTCTAACAAGTTTACAATTGCTTCCACATTGAACTACTCTTATACAGATTTTGAGACGCCTCCAGTTGCGGCTTCTTATGGTTCTAATGTAGGTGGTCAGAACGCTTCTATTTTTGGAAACTTATTCTACACTCCTCGTTCTGTTGATTTAATGGGACTTCCTTTCCAAAATCCAACGACAGGAGAATCTGTATACTACAGACAGAATAACTCCATTCAACACCCTCTATGGACTGTTGCCAATGCTGGAAACGAACAGGACACTTACCGTGTTTTCGGTTCTGTTAATGTAAGTTATGAGTTAAACGACAATATTTTGTTTAATTATCAGTACGGTATTGATGTTTATAACGAGAATAACACTAACTTCTCTAACAAGGGTGGTAAGACAGGTTCGAATGTAAACCAATCCGGTGTATACGAAACATGGACAAATACTAATAAAATTGAGAATCATAACTTCAATATCAACGGTAACTACCAATTGGGTGATGATTTCGGTATGACCTTTACTGCTGGGGTTACTTCACGTAATGACCGTTTTGATCAACAAGGAGTTAGGTCTACAGGGCAACAAGTATTTAACGTTTTGAGACATTTCAACTTTGCAGAGCAAAATGAAAGACAAGAGTCTCAAGAGCGTAATATATTGGGTGCTTATGGTCAAGCAGAAATTGATTTTAGAGATCATTTATATGTTACTTTATCTGGTCGTAATGACTGGGTATCTAACTTAAGTGAGGATAATAGATCAATTTTTTATCCATCTGCAAGTGTATCATGGGTTCCTTCCAAAGCTTTAGAAGGTCTTAAAGATTCAAATGCAATTAACTTCTTGAAGTTGAGAGCTGGATACGGTACTTCTGCATCTTTTGCTGGAGGATATCCAATTGCAGCAACTCTCTCTCTAGCAACTCAATATTTCCAAAATGGAGATGGACAAGATGTTGTAGTGAACTCTTCTGCTCCAGTTCTTGGAAATCCTGGATTAAAGCCTCAATCTATTGCTGAGCTTGAATTTGGTATTGAAGGACGTTTATTTGACAATCGCTTATCTGTAGATTTCTCTTTCTATAATAGGGTAACTAATGACTTGATTGTTTCAAGACCATTAGATCCTTCTACTGGATATACTAGAACTCAAACAAATGTTGGAGAAATTAAAAATAATGGTTTTGAAGTTGACATGAATTTAGATGTTTTCAGAAATCCAAATGGGGTAAACTGGAATACTGGAATTAATATGTCAAAATCAAATCCAATTGTTGTGGATTTAGGTTTAGATACGGATCGTGTGGTTTATGCAGGTTTCGATAACCTAGGAAATGCTGCCATCGTAGATCAGCCGCTTGGAACTATCATAGGTTCTGCAATTCAGCGTGATGAGAATGGTAATAAACAAGTTAATGCTGCAGGTAGTTATATTGAGAATCCAGAAGCAGTTATTATTGGAGATGCAACTCCAGATTTCCAATTTAACTGGAGTAATGGTGTAAGCTATAAGGGACTGACTCTTAACGCATTGATGACTTGGGTGCAAGGTGGAGATATTATGTCTTATACTACTGCAACGTTGTTAGGTCGTGGTGTTGTTAGTGAAGAAGGTGTTAATCGTGAAGCTTCGTTTATTTTACCTGGTGTTAATCCTCAAGGAGAACCAAACACTGCTCAAATTAATAACTCTACTTACTACTTCCTCAATGTGCTTTATGGGCCTGACGAAAATCGTATTTACGATGCTACTCGTTTTAGATTGCAAGAAGTTTCATTATCTTATGCACTTTCTCAGAAAGTCTTGGAGAAAACACCTTTTGGTGCAGTGAGCTTTACGTTGACGGGAAACAATTTGTGGTTCTACGCTCCAAATATTCCTAAAGGAACAAACTTTGATCCAAATGTTGCAGGTACTGGAGTTGGGAATGGTCAAGGATTTGATTATTTGAACGGACCAAGTTCTAAGAGATATGGTTTCAGTGTTAAAGCGACGTTTTAATTAAATAATACGAAACAGATATGAAAAAAACAATACATATATTTAAGTTGGGTTTATTATCTCTAGGGCTTCTTTTGGGATCCTGTGCGAATGATAATATCCTGGAACTAGATATGACGGAGAATCCAAATGCGCTTTCTCCTAATCAAGCTGATCCTGATTTTCTTTTGAATTTAATTCAAGTAAATTATGGGTATTTAATGGAGGATTTTGGAAGCTTAGGTTCTGAAATGGTCCGTATAGATCAATTAGCGGGAAGAGATTACACTAATGCGTTCTCTCCTGCAAATTTTGATGGTCTTTGGTCGTCATCTTACCAATCAATTCTTCAAAATATTCAAGTAATGCGACCTTTAGCTGAGGCTGCTGGTTTGAATTATCATCTTGGAGTTGCTGATTTTATTGAAGCTCACGTCTTATTGAGCTTAGTGGATTATTTTGGAGCTATTCCTTATTCGGAAGCTCTAGATGAAACTAACTTGAATCCTATTCCAGATTCTGGAAGTGATGTTTATGCTCAGGCAATGGCGCTTTTAGATCAGGCAGCTGCTAATTTTGCAGATGGTGGTTCAGCGGCACCTCAGAATGATTTTTTCTACGGTGGTGATGCTGCATCTTGGATTAAGGCAGTGAATACTTTGAAAATTAAAGCATATATGACTACTAATCTCGTAGATGGTGGAGCAGCTGCGGCAGTTCAAGCTATCGTGAGCTCTGGGAACTACATTTCCTCTACTGCTGATGATTTTCAGTTCTATTGGGGTTCAAATGCAAACCAACCGGATACTCGTAGCCCAAGATATTCGACGGATTACACTAATACTGGTGGTAACTCATACAGGTCTAACTGGTTGATGAATAACATGTTGAATTCAGGTGATCCTAGAAGATTATACTATTTTTACAGACAAAATTCAGCGACACCAGGTGCGGGTGCTGCGCCGGATGAGGAGACTTTAGAGTGTTCTTTACAGACTGCTCCTTTGCATTATGAAGGTTATGTGTTTTGTTCAGTAGCTGACGGTTACTGGGGTAGAGATCATGGAAATGATAATGGTATTCCACCAGATGGTTTCTTAAGAACGCTTTCTGGAGTTTATCCAGCGGGAGGTAAGTATGACGATGGATCTTTTAGAGGTCAAACTTTACTTGCAGGATTAGATGGTGCTGGTATTACACCAATTCTTCATTCTTCTATGGTTAATTTCTGGTTAGCTGAATTAGCGTATAAGTCTGGTAATTTAGCAGAAACTAAAACTCAAATGTTAAATGGTTTGGCGGCGTCTATGGATAAAGTCACTGGATTTTACGATAGTGGTGATGCTGATATTGAGAGACTTGTTTCGGAGCACAGTAATGTAGTTGCAGCTGCTTTTGATGCTGCATCTTCTGACTCGGCTAAAATGGATATCGTTGCAGAGCAATTCTTAATTTCTTTATATGGAAATGGAGCTGAAGGTTATAACTTTTACAGAAGAACTGGTTTTCCAACTACGTTGCAACCAAACTTAGAGCCTAATCCAGGTGGATTTATCAGATCTTTCTGGTATCCTGCTAATTATGCGAACAATAATGTCAATGCAACTCAAAAGACAGGTGTTGGTGTACAAATATTTTGGGATACTAACCCAGCTTCACCTGGATTCCCTGCTGCTAACTAATTTAAAATTAAGAAACAATGAAAAAAATATTTAATAAATTTCTAGTGTTCTTCCTTGCAGTAAGCGTTTTTAGTTGTGAGGATGTGGACAATACAATTTATGATGTATTGGATGGTGTTCAGCGTGGAGCTGCCATTCGTACCTTAGAGATTGTTAGTGCCAATTATAATGTGTTTGACCCAAATTCAACTTTTGAGATCGTTGTTGAAGAACAAGATGAAGAGTTTGGCGGGTTGTTACAAAGTTTAGATGTGTATGTAAGTTATTTCGACGGTAGAGATACTGGTCAGAATGTACCTGAAATACTAGTTCAATCTATTCCAGTTTCAGAGATGACTACAAGTGCTAATGGTTTACCAAGTACGACAATTCGTTATACTCTAACAGAAATTGCTGCTTTGACCGGTGCAAATTATACAGGAGGTAGTCGTTTTTCTTATCGCCTTGAAGCGGTTTTGACTGACGGAAGAACTTTCAGTGAAGCTGATGGAACTGGATCAATGCAAGGGTCTTTCTTCGCTTCGCCTTATGTGTATAATTCAACTATTCTTTGTATTCCTGACACTGCTATTGCTGGTGATTATAAGATCGATATGTTTGATTCTTACGGTGATGGTTGGAATGGAGCTAAAATTGAAGTTGATATGGATGGTACAATAACTGAGGTTAGTATCTCCGATGGTTTTAGTGGTTCTGAAACTGTAACTGTTCCTGCTGGTACTGTAAATCTTGAGTTTAGATTTGTTGGTGGTGCTTGGGATAGCGAAGTTACTTTCGATATATATGGACCAAACAGTGGTGGGATTATTGGTTTTGGAGGACCAAACCCTGCTGATGGACCAATCTCTTTGAATCTATGTTTCGAATAGAGATAGAATAATTAAACACCTCGTGTGTTGATTGAAAAGGCTACCAAATTTTGGTAGCCTTTTTTTAT
>JBELHR010000050.1:0-7478 GCA_042091275.1 Flavobacteriaceae bacterium | reverse complement strand
TGATTTAAACAGTCGTAAAAATTCTTCTTTTAATCTATTTTGCGCATTCAGCTAAGAAACAGAAAATAGAATGAATTATAAGATTTCGCATAGGAGTGGGAAGTATTTGATAATGACCAAAGTCGTTAAAAAGGCAAATTTATGGTTGTTTAGAAAGGAGTCGAGGATATGGGTTAGATCAGATGCAAATGGTAATCCTTCTGATGAGGCCAATGAGCCTTTAAAGGGTTTTGACAATATCGATGAGGCGTTTAAAGTGATAGAGGGCTTCAATTCTTAGGCTGAGGAGCGCTTGCGAGAGAACTTACCTTTTGCTATCCCTATTAGCTCAGCATCTAAATTATCCTTATCTTTAAGTTCCTGTCCCATATAACTCAAGGTTAATTATGGGTTGCGAACTTTATCATTGTTATAAGTATGTAGCTTTGTGATTAGGCCTTATAAAGGTTAGAATAATATGAATTATCATATTTCACAGAGAAATGGAAAATATGTGGTTATGACAGAGCTCCGTGTCAAGGCCATCTGGTGGCTATTTAGAAAGAAGTCAAGAATATGGGTGAGATCGGATAGAAATGGTAATCCGTCTAGTGATAAATCCCAAAACTTACGGGGATTTGATAATATATCCCAGGCTTTTAAGGCCATAAGAAGATTCCATTCATAAAATATTTATTTTCTCGACTATTTTGGATTATATCCTGTATTTTAGATAAAAAACAATTGTGATTGATCGTACGCGAAGATTTTTTGAAGAGAACGGATTTTACGTATCGAGTAGACTAGCAGATAGACTTGGGATGAATGTTTCCAATGTACGCCTGTTCTTTATTTATTTTTCTTTTGCCACCCTTGGACTTAGCTTTATTTTTTATTTAATCCTCGCCTTTGTCCTGCGTCTAAAGGATCTTGTTTATACCAAGAGAAGTTCTGTATTTGATATTTAATATGGCTTTTCTAAAAACAAATTTATTTAGAGCATTTGCCCTTTTCTTATTTATTCTATGCTTTGGGACTATTGGCTATATTAGTATTCAAGATCTCAACCTAACGGATGCTCTTTATATGAGCATGATAACTATAAGTACTGTTGGTTTTGGTGAAGTTGTACCATTGACACAAACTGGCAAGCTTTTTACTATAGTATTGATTTTATTGAGCATTGGTTCTTTTGGTTACCTCATTGCTGTTATAACTGATTATTTATCTAATTCTAGACTTATGGAAGATTTACAAGAGCGAAAAGCTATCAAGAAAATAGCAAAATTGGAGGGTCATATCGTTATTTGTGGTTTTGGAAGAAATGGTCGACAGGCGCTACAAAAGTTGAATAATTACAATCAAACATGTGTTGTTGTAGAGCGAAATCCTAATTTGAAGGAGGAAATTGAAAATCTCGGTCACATTCCCGTTATAGGGGATGCAACCCAGGATTCTATTTTAGATAATTGCAATTTGGTACAGGCCAAAAGTATTATTGCGGCCTTGGCCTCTGATGTAGATAACTTATTTGTGGTTCTCAGCGCGCGACAGATTAGTAAAAACCTAAGGATAATAAGCAGAGCCTCTGCGGATACTTCGGTAAAGAAACTTAAAATTGCAGGAGCGGATAATGTTATTTTACCAGAACACATCGGTGGAGATTATATGGCCTCTTTGGTAGTTACTCCGGATTTGGTAGAGTTTGTGACGCGTATTTCTACAGATGGTGAGCAGTCTGCAAATTTAAAAGAGATTTCGATTAATGACCTTCCCGATCAGTATATAGGCAAGTCTATTAGTGAATTGGAACTCCGAAAAAAGACAGGGTGTAATGTTATCGGCTATATCGATCAAAATCAAAAGTATATTATAAATCCCGATGCCTCGATCATCTTAGAGGCAAATGCTCGTCTTATCGTTCTCGGGGAAGAAGGTCAAATCAGAGAACTTAAATCTATTTTAGATTACAGCTAGTTTTAGCCTTTATTTTTGGTGTTTTTATAAGGAGAACTTATCTTTTTTCTGCATATTGCGTTTTCTTAAAAACAATTAGCACAAAACATTATGAAATACAAAATACTAACCACACTAGCTTTGATTTTTCCCTTTTTCGCTTCTGCTCAAGAAGAGATGGGATTGGATCAACGTATTGACGCTGCTTTTAAACCAATATCTGATTTTTTCTCTGAGGTAATCTTTTTTACCATAACCGTTCCAGGAGGAAGAGAAATTCCTTTTGTATTGATGTTATTGGTTGGATCCGCTGCTTTTTTTACCGTGTATTTTGGTTTTGTGAATATCAGAAGATTTGGAACTGCTATCAATGTTGTTCGTGGAGAATATGACGAGTTGGATCATCATCAAGTTGGAGATCCAGCTATGGCTATTGACGGAGATATAAAAGGAACAATAGAAAACGAGTCTAAGGATGGAGAAGTATCTCACTTTCAGGCACTAGCGACTGCCGTATCCGGAACAGTTGGAAACGGAAATATTGCCGGTGTAGCACTTGCAATCGCTTTGGGAGGTCCTGGAGCCACGTTTTGGATGATTATATGTGGTTTATTAGGAATGTCTACAAAATTTGTGGAATGTACCTTAGGGGTTCAATACAGAGATGTGGACGAAGATGGAACCGTACATGGAGGTCCGATGTACTATATTTCCAAAGGATTAAAAAACAGAGGATTTGCCAAGCTAGGTAAAGTAGCCGCTGTGTTTTTTGCGATTTTTGCAATTGGAGGTTCTTTTGGGGGTGGTAACGCTGCTCAGTCGAACCAAGCTACCATTGTTATCAAAGATTTATTCGGTTTAACAAGTACAGCTTCTGGATCTATTATTGGTGTCGTACTTGCAATCTTAGTAGGTATAATTATAATTGGAGGAATCAAACGTATTGCCTCTGTTACAGAAAAAGTAGTTCCATTGATGGCAGTTATGTATGTACTGGCATGTCTTTATATTATGGGAGCTAACTTCTCTATACTAGACGACGCAATTATGACTATTTTATCGGATGCTTTTTCTCCAAGAGCAGTTGGTGTTGGATCTTTTATCGGGGTTCTTTTGGTCGGGTTTAAGCGTGCAGCATTTTCAAATGAGGCAGGAGCAGGATCGGCTTCTATCGCGCACTCTGCTGTAAAAACAAAGTACTCTGCATCGGAAGGACTTGTTGCTCTTTTGGAGCCATTTATCGATACGGTATTGATATGTACTATGACTGCACTAGTTATCGTTATCTTTAATGATGGCGGTGCTATGTTTACCTATGGTGGTGAAGGTGGAGTAATGATCGAAGGAGTAATGTACGAAGGTGCAGGAATTACTTCAAAGGCTTTTGCAAATTACATTCCTTATTCGGATGTGTTTTTAACAGTAGCAGTTGTGCTATTTGCAGTGTCTACTATGATCTCTTGGTCTTATTACGGACTGCAGTCTTGGAAATATTTATTTGGAAAAGGTAAAGTCGCTGATATGGCTTATAAGTTATTGTTTTTGACTTTTGTAGTAATCGGAGCTGCTGCTAATATGGGGTCTATTTGGGATTTCTCAGACGCGATGATTTTCGCTATGGTATTTCCAAATATGGTAGGTCTATTCTTCTTATTCCCTGAAGTGAAAAGAGAGTTAAACCGCTATCTAAACGACATCAAAGCTTGGAAAGCATCCAAAGCTTCATAATATGATTTAAATGCTTTTTAGAAAATCCCATTTCGTCTATAGTAAGAGACAGCGAAATGGGATTTTCTTTTTAATACTGTTAATTGCTTTTAGTCGTTTCTGTTATTTTTATTATTATCGAGACGGAAGGGAGTCCAGACTTACTGCTGAGGAAAATGATCTCAATCAGAGATATCAGCAACAATTGGATTCTATGCGTTATTTGGATTCTATTAAAAAGCTGAAATACGACAGTATAAAGCCTTTTAATCCCAATTATCTAACCGACTACAAAGGATATAGAATCGGTTTAAGTGTCGCTCAATTAGATCTCTTTTTTGCATATAGAGAGAAGGGGAATTACATCAATTCCCTCGCAGACTTTCAAGCCGTCACGAAGGTTTCAGATAGTTTATTGCTATCCCTCACACCGTATTTTCAATTCCCCCGATATCTCAGAAAGACAAAGGTCAAGGTCCCTGAGCCCAGAAAAAACTTAAATCAAGCGGATTCCATATCTTTAATTGCTGTTAGGGGAATAGGACCGTTTAAGGCACAGCATATTTTAAACTACAAGCAAGAGATTCGAGGATTTTCAACCATGCATCAATTGCGGGAAATCAAAGTATTGTCAAAAGATAATTTAGAAGAATTAAATAAGCGTTTTTTTGTGATGCGCAAAGATTCCCTATCCAAAATCAGCCTCAACGATTCAGATTTTAAAAGTTTGTTAGAAGTCCCTTATTTAGATTATATTTCTGTAATCCGTATAATCGAATACCGACGTAATAATGGAGGTTTTCAAAATTTACGAGATTTGATGAAATTTGAAGAAATTGACTCTATCCGTTTTGAAAGAATAGCATTATATTTACAACTTGACAACAAAAATCCTTAGGATAAAATGAATTTTTTTACAGAAGAACATATAGCTTTTAGAGCGAGTTTTAGATCCTTTTTGCAAAAGGAAGTGGTTCCTCATATTGATAAATGGGAGAGCGATGGTACAATCGAACGATTCATTTGGGAAAAGTTCGGTGAAATGGGATATTTTGGTCTGCGAACCAAGGAAGAGTTTGGAGGTATGGACTTGGATCTGTTTTATACTCTTATCTTTTTAGAGGAACTTCAGCGAATCAATTCTGGAGGTTTTGCTGCCGCTATGTGGGCACATGCTTATTTGGCAATGACTCACCTGCAAGCCGAGGCGTCTCAGGAACTTAAAGAAATTTATCTCAATGCTAGTTCTGCTGGTCAAATGATTGGAGCTCTATGTATTTCGGAGCCCTTTGGAGGTTCTGATGTTTCTGCAATGCGAACAACGGCGATTCAAGAAGGAGATCATTATGTCATTAATGGTTCCAAGACTTTTATCACAAACGGAGTCTATGCAGATTACTATGTCGTTTCAGCAAAAACTCAACCGGAACTTGGAGCGAAAGGAATTAGTATCTTTTTGGTAGATGCAAAGACACCAGGAATTTCTTCAAATAAATTGAACAAGTTGGGATGGCGCGCTTCAGATACTGCGGAATTGAGTTTCGAGGATGTCAGAATACCAGTTTCAAACCTTATGGGCGAAGAGGGTAAAGGATTTCCTTATATCATGCAACACTTTGCTCTTGAGCGCTTGATCATGGGTATCAACGCACATGCACGCGCGGAGTATGCTCTAGAATATACCATTCAATATATGAGCGAGAGAGAAGCTTTTGGAAGATCTATTGATCAATTTCAAGCCCTTCGTCACAAAGTTGCTGAATTGGCATCTGAAGTTGAAATGGTAAAGCAATTCAACTATTTAATCACAGCCCGTTTAGATGCAGGTGAATATGTTGTCAAAGAGGCTAGTATGTCCAAGATGAATGCTACCAAGATATCGGATAAGGTGATGTATGAATGCCTTCAACTCTTAGGAGGATATGGTTATATGGAGGACTATCCATTGGCTCGTATGTTTAGAGATTCCAGATTGGGGCCTATCGGAGGAGGAACTAGTGAGATTCTAAAAGAGATTATTGCAAAAATGGTTATCGACAAGAAGTCTTATAAACCTGCTACAAAATAATTTTTTTACTAGGTGAATTAGAATTTTAGACTATCTTTGCACCCCAAAAGAAATGATAAACCAGTCTAATAGAAATATTTGACTCTAAAATATAGAAGAGATTATGAAAGGAGGTGCATACACATGTTAATTATTCCAATCAAAGAAGGAGAGAATATCGATAGAGCGTTAAAACGTTTCAAGAGAAAATTCGATCGTACGAAGACTATGAAGCAATTAAGAGGACGTCAGCAGTTCAATAAGCCGTCTGTTGTAAAGCGAGCTCAGAAAATTAAAGCTACTTATGTTCAAAACCTTAGAACAAAAGAAGAATTGAGTTAAGCTCTTTGCTTTCAAATCACACAAAGCTGTCTAAATTTATTTAGGCAGCTTTTTTTATTCTCCATTTTGTACTTTTGAGAAAAGACAATATATGTTAGAATCTTTTTTAGAATATCTCAGTCTAGAGAAAAATTATGCTAGACATACTATTTCGTCTTATAGAAAAGATGTTCTCGATTTTTATTCCTTTATGTCGGGTTTTGAGGAGGATGGCAGTTTTTCAGAACAATCTTTGAAATTAGTGGATTACGACGATCTGAGAGCATGGATGATATTTCTTCTAGAGTCAGGTAAGTCGCGCAGAACGGTCAACAGAAAAATGAGTGCTATGCAGAGCTTTTTTAAGTTTCTAGTCAATATTGAAGAGCTCGCCTCCAATCCTCTGCAGGGCCACAAAGTCTTAAAGGCCGAAAAAAAGGTACAAATCCCTTTTTCAAAAGAGGAACTAGAACTTTTAAATCGGGATGCAGATTTTAGTAGTTTCACCTCGAGTAGGAACGAAGTAATCATCGATTTGCTTTATACAACAGGTATGCGACGAGCGGAGTTGATTTCGCTTTGTTTAAAAGATTTAGATTGGGAACAAAGGCAATTGAAGGTGTTGGGAAAAGGTTCCCGATATAGAATCCTCCCAATTATCGAAGCTACAGCTGTAAAAATCAAAAAATATTTAGAATTCAGAAAAGAAATTCCAACAGAAGCGGAGGAGCTGCTGATAACCGAGAAAGGGAACAAATGCTATCCAAATCTTGTTTATCGGGTTATAAATAGCTATCTTAGTAACGTTACGTCCAAACTAAAAAAGAGTCCTCACATGATGAGACATTCTTTTGCTACTCACTTATTAGACGAGGGTGCGGATTTGAATACTGTAAAAGAATTACTTGGACATTCTAGTCTTGCAGCAACACAAATTTACGCCCATTCGAGTTTGGCGAAACTCAAACAAGTGTATAACCTTTCCCATCCAAGGGGAGAAAAAAGTAAGCGTATGAAAGTAATGGTGCAATCAGTTAATTTTAATGCAGATAAAGACTTAGTGTCTTTTGTAAATGAAAAGTTGGATTCTTTGGAGCGCTTCTACGACCGTGTAGTGGATGCCGAAGTATTTTTGAAAGTTCAAAAAACATCGGAAAAAGAGAATAAAATCACGGAAATTAAAATGAATATCCCAGGATCAGAATTGATGGTCAAAAAGCAAAGTAAGACCTTTGAAGAAGGTGTGGTGCTCTGTGTCGATTCGCTTAAAAGACAGTTGCTTAAGTCCAAGGAGAAGTCCCGATCGCATCAAGTTTAGAAAAAAATGAAAATAAACACAAAAAGTTTTGTTCTAAAAGTAAAACTTTATAAATTTGCAGTCCGTTAGAAATAGCGGGCTGTTTGTTTGACACAAAAAGCCGATATAGCTCAGCTGGCTAGAGCAGCTGATTTGTAATCAGCAGGTCGT
>JBELHR010000017.1:41106-43525 GCA_042091275.1 Flavobacteriaceae bacterium | reverse complement strand
CTGCTTCTGCAGGTTACGTGATTTCGAATGCTGGATTCTGGCCTGAGAACAATGTAGTTAATAGATTGAAGTTAAAAGGTTCTTACGGACAATTAGGATTTGATAATATTGATCCTAACCTATTGTTTGACGCTTTTGCTTTGAATGAAGCTCTATCTTATTACGCAATTAATGGAGGAAGTATTTCTCAAGGTGCTGTTCAACAAATTTATGGTAATCCAGATTTGAAATGGGAGACGATGACTGCTTTAAACTTCGGTTTAGAAAGTAGCTTATTTAACGACCGTGTTTCATTTGGAGTGGAGTACTATAACAACTTAAATGAGGATATCTTAAACCAATTTGTACCAGCTAACCCATCTACAGGTATTGAAGCTCCTGCTCCTTTAGCTAATATTGGATCTGTTAGAAATAGTGGTTTAGAATTTAACTTAGGAATAGCTAGCAAACCAGGTAAAGATTTCCGTTATGGAGTTAATGTAAACTTCAGTACAAACGAAAATATGGTTGAGGAATTAGGAGCAGAATTCTTAACGGGTGGAAATACTCGTATGGGAGATGTAAACAGAACTGAAGCGGGAAGATCTTTTGCTAACTTCTACGGATTAGAGGCAGATGGTCTAGATTCTAACGGACGTTTAAACTTCGTAGATCAAAATGGAGATAACGTTATTAACGATGACGATAGAACTTATATCGGAGATCCTAATGCAGATTTCTTTTACGGTATAAACCTAAACTTAGGATATAAAGGATTTGATTTAGCAGCTACCTTCACAGGAGTTGGTGGAAACGATATTTACAACTACGATAGATTCTTTACTGATTTCCCTCTATTCTTTAACAACAATAGATCTACGAGATTAGTAAATTCTTGGACTCCTCAAAACACAAACACTAGCGTTCCAGCTCTTTCTAACACTATTCAAGGCTTAGAAGGACAAGTGAATAGTTACTTAGTAGAGGACGGTTCTTACTTTAAATTACAGAATATCCAAATTGGATATACTCTAAACAGTAAGGTATCTGAGAAAATGGGACTAAGCCTATTGAGATTCTACGCACAAGGTTCTAATCTGTTTACAATATCAGATTTTACTGGAGTTGATCCAGAGGTTCAAGGATTCGGTTTAAGCCAAGGGGTTTATGATCAAGCTTATCCAGTTTCCGCAATTTATACACTTGGACTAAACTTAAAATTCTAATCAAACGACAATGAAAAAATTACTTTTAGGTATGACTCTAGCCGCATCTGTTTTAGCAACAGGTTGTAGCGAAGAGTTTACAGAAACCGTAAACTACGGTACTTTGGACCCCTCTACTTTAGGGAATGCTGAAGGAGTTGAATTATTATTAATTTCGGCATATTCAGCTTTAGATGGAATAAATGCTCGAGGTGGAGCAGATTGGCATGTGACTGGTGACAACTGGTGGTTTGATGCACTTTCTGATGACGCCCACAAGGGATCGACAGATGGAGATCAAGCCGATTTGTACCAATTAGAGGTCTATGACTGGACGACGAACAATGCTTATTTCAGTGGTAAATGGAATGCTCTTTTTGCAGGTATTAACCGTTCAAATGGTGTTATAACGACAATCAATTCCATCGATGATGGTAAAGATTATTCTGCTCAAATGGCAGAAGCTCGATTTTTGAGAGGTCACTTTAACTACGAACTTCAAAAGATCTGGGGTAATGTACCTTATATCTCCGATCAAAACTATGCAGACAAAGAGTTTAACCAGCCAAATCCAGGACCTATTTGGGATGCGATAGAGGCGGATTTTCAATATGCTGCAGATAACTTGCCAGCTTCTCAAGGAGATGTAGGTAGACCTAATAAATATGCTGCACAAGCTTACTTAGGTAAAGCTCATGCTCAGCAAGGAGATTACGCTTCTGCGTTACCACAATTGGAGGCAGTAATCAACAGTGGAGCTTTTAGCTTGTTACCAGAATTTGCAGATAACTTTAGAGCAGCTGGAGATGCTGGAAGCGAAGCTTTATTTTCTATTCAATTCTTTGCGGATGCGGGAGTTTCAAATAATGGAAACAGAGGTGGAACCTTAGCTATGCCAGGAGGTGGACCAATTGGATCATGTTGTGGTTTTTACCAACCAACTCAGGATTTATTTAACGCATACGAAACAAATGCCCTAGGACTTCCTTTAAGATTAGGAACTAGTGGTTCTGTTGGCGTAGAAGATTTGGCTTCTGATTACGGTATTACTAGTGCGGAGGACTTTACCCCAACGGATAAAACTTTAGATCCACGTGTGGATTATACAGTTGGACGTAGAGGAATTGATTTCAATGCTTGGGGAGTTAACCCAGGTAAAGATTGGATTCGTGCAGATTTTGCAGATATTTCAGGACCTTATTTAGCTAAGAAAAACTTCTATTGGGCTGGTGAAG
>JBELHR010000017.1:0-41006 GCA_042091275.1 Flavobacteriaceae bacterium | reverse complement strand
GCAGATATTTCAGGACCTTATTTAGCTAAGAAAAACTTCTATTGGGCTGGTGAAGATAGTCAGCGCGGTACTGGTGGTTGGGGAGAACAACGCTCTGGAATCAACTACCATATAATTCGTTATGCTGATGTTTTATTATTAGCTGCAGAATCTGCTGTTGAATCAGGAGATCTAGCAAAAGCGATGATGTATGTAAATGAAGTTAGAAGTAGAGCAAAGAATATGACTTACTTACAAGATGCTGACGGAGCAGATGCGGCCAACTATTCTATCGAACTTTACTCAAATTTTCCAGATGCAAGCTATGCTAGTCAAGCTGTTGCAATGGAACGTAGACTAGAATTAGCTATGGAAGGAAAGCGTTTGTTTGACTTGAGAAGATATGGAAACTCTATTGAGGTTATCAACAGATATATGGCTGCTGAAGCTATATCTATTCCTTCATTTGCGGATGAAGCTGCAAGTAAATCATACCAGTCTAAGCACGATTTAATGCCAATTCCAATTGGTGCTATCGATGCGAGTACAGGAACATTACAACAAAATTCTGGGTACTAATTTCATTAGTAAATAGATAATTGAAGGGGGTATCCGAAAGGATACCCTTTTTTTGTTTCAGAATGTCCAATATCTGGGCAATTTGCAAGGCAAATACTAGTAAATATCGGCTCTTTTTAATATTATTGTTAGATTCTATTTTAGAGATTTATCCATGAAAAATTTATATATATACCTTGCACTTTTCCTAATTTTCAGTTCTTGTCAATCTTCTACTGAAAAGATCTTTAAGGAAGTATCTTCTGACAAATCAGGCATTGACTTTCAGAACACCCTCAAGGAAAATGACAGTATTAATTACTTCACTTATGCCTATATGTATATGGGAGGTGGTGTTGCAGTCGGAGATTTGAACAATGATGGGCTCGACGATTTGTTTTTTACAGGTAATATGGTAGAAAATAAGCTCTACTTAAACAAAGGGGATTTAAAATTTGAAGATATTAGTTCCCAAGCCGGGGTATCTGGTAGTGACAAATGGTATACTGGAGTTACAATGGCAGATGTCAATGCAGATGGGTTTCTCGATATTTATTGTTCTGTAGCGGGTAAATTTGGGGATAAATCCAATGAACTTTACATCAATAATGGAGATCTAACCTTTACAGAGCAAGCAGAAAAATATGGACTCGCTGACAAGGCAAATTCTGTTCAAGCTAGTTTTTTTGACTTTGATAAAGACGGAGATCTCGATGTTTACATTGCAAATTATCCTATTACACCATTTAACGCTCCCAATCAACTTTATGCCTTTAAACAAAAATACGGGAAGGAGCATGAGAGGGATCGACTCATGGAAAATAGAGATGGAGTATTTATCGATATAACGGAAGCTGCAGGAGTTTTAAATTTTGGTTTGTCGTTGAGCGTTACTATTGGCGATGTCAACAACGACAGCTGGCCCGATATTTACATATCCAACGACTTTTCAACACCTGATTTCTTTTATATAAACCAAGGAGATGGCACTTTTAAAAATCAGGTAAAAAATACTACTGGTCAGACTGCATTTTACGGAATGGGAGTCGACATAGCGGACTTTAACAACGATCAGCTCCTGGATATCGTTCAAGTGGATATGATGGCCAAAGACAACAGAAGAGCGAAAGCGAATATGGCTTCTATGAATCCTAGTTTGTTCTGGGGGGCGGTCAATTCTGGTTTTCACTATCAGTATATGCACAATATGCTACAAATGAACAATGGAAATCTAAACGGAGACCTTCCCTCCTTTTCGAATACTTCCAAGTTCGCAGGAATTTCGTCAACGGACTGGAGTTGGGGACCACTCTTTGCAGATCTAAATAATGATGGTTTAAAGGACTTGTTTATTTCCAATGGTACTAGAAGAGAAATTAACAATAGAGATTATTTTAATTCAGTGGATAAAAATATTGATGAAGAAGGAAGTTCACTTGAAAAGAGTTTAGCTATACCCTCCGAACCAATTGACAATTTTGTATACGAAAACCCAGGTAACTTCCCGTTTATTTTAGCAAATGATAAATGGGGAATTAGTTTTGAAGGCTTCTCTAATGGCTGTGTTTACGCAGATTTAGATAACGATGGAGATTTAGAAATAATAACGAATAACATCGATGATAAAATAAGTTTCTTTGAAAACACCTCATCCGAATCTACAAACTATTTAAGTCTAAAATTTAGAGGGCTAGATAAAAACTTAAACGGTCTTGGCGTTCGGGTTTATGTCAATGCGAACGATCAAAACCAAATGCAAGAATTGACCTTGAGCAGAGGTTTTCAATCCTCAGTATCCCCTAGAATGCACTTTGGACTTGGGAATAGTGAAACAATTCAAGAACTTAAAATACTATGGCCTAGTGGGAAAAGTGAAGTTTTAACCGATATAGCAAGCAACCAAGAGATCTTAATTCTCGAAAAAAATGCGACAGAACTGACTTTAGTCAAAAACACAAGAGAAGAACCAAAGCTATTTGAAATTCTCAAAGACTCCACGGTCCTTCAAAGTCCTTTTTATGAGGAGAACTACTACGACGACTATACAACTCAAGTACTACTGCCTCACAATTTGTCTCAATTCGGACCTGCTATGGCTAAAATTGACTTTGACAATGACGGTCTTATGGATTTTGTTCTGGGAGGAGCCCACGGCTATCCTGCTCAAATTATGCAACAAACCCTAACCGGGTTTAAAGCAATTCAAGTAGAATCCTTTGAAAAAGATAAAATTTACGAAGACACTGGAATAACGGCTTTAGATGCTAATTCCGACGGCTTAATGGATCTTTATTTTTCTAGTGGCGGTAATGAATTTGAAGTAAATGATACCCTCTATCAAGATCGTCTTTACCTGAACAAAGGAGAAGGAGTTTTTGAAAGAGACCTAAAGTCCTTGCCTCAGCTAAACTATAGCTCTGGAAAAGTATATACCCTAGATTTTGATTTGGATGGCGATTTAGATCTTTTGGTCAGCTCCCGTCTAATTCCTGATAATTATCCGAGCGCTGCTAGTTCGACCCTTTTGGAGAATATAAGCTCTGATTCAGACGTAAAATTTATAGACGTCACAAAAGATAAGGCACCGGATCTTTTAAATATTGGACTGGTTACTAGCGTTAGTATAATGGATATTAATAAAGATAACAAACCTGACATGCTTCTCGTCGGGGAATGGATGCCTTTGACTCTTTTGATAAACTCCGGTAAGGAATTTGAAGATAAGTCGGAGCAATACGGTCTGAAATCAAATAGCAGAGCATGGTGGTGGAGTATCAAATCTGGTGACTTTGATGCAGATGGAGATATAGACTTTATAGTTGGAAACAACGGTCTAAATTATAAATACAAGGCATCCAAGGAAGAAACTTTTGATGTCTTTGTCAGTGATTTTGACAATAATACGAAAGACGATATTGTTTTGAGCTATTATAATAACGGAGAACAATTCCCTGTAAGAGGAAGAGAATGCTCCTCCCAACAAATACCTACCATCAAACAAAAATTTAAAAATTACGAGAGTTTTAGTACCGCTACACTAGTAGATGTATATTCCGAAAAAGAATTAGACGAGGCGCTCCACTATCAAATAGAATCCTTTGCTTCGATTTATTTAGAAAATAAAAATGGTAAGCTTGTCGCTCGTGAATTACCACAAGAGGCTCAAATGTCCAATATAAATCAAATTTTGACTGGAGATTACGATAACGATGGCCACTTAGACGCTCTGATTGCCGGAAACTTATATCAATCCGAAGTAGAGACTCCGCGAAATGACGCGGGAATTGGACTCTTTCTAAAAGGAGATGGCAAAGGAAATTTTAAAAGCATACCTGCCAGACAAAGTGGATTCTACGCTCCAGGTGATGTAAAAGATATGATCGAACTAGATTTCAAAGGATCGCCTTTGATTATCGTTGGAAAAAACCAAGATTATCTTCAATATATTAAAGCACTATAACAGTAAAGGCCTAGAAAATTTCTAGGCCTTTTACTCAACATTCAAAAAAAATAAAACAAAACAATATTTTTAGCTATTTGCTTTTAAGAGTTTAGCGGCATGATTTGCAGCTCTAGCAGTAAGAGCCATATAAGTCAATGAAGGGTTTTGACATCCGGCCGAGGTCATACAGGCCCCATCCGTTACATAAACATTTTGGCAGGCGTGAATTTGATTATTCGCGTTCAATACAGAGGTCTTTGGATCTCTACCCATACGAGCAGAACCCATCTCGTGGATACCGTTTCCAGGGTAACTCTCCTCTTCATATGGAAAGGCATTTTCAAATCCAGCAGCACGGAGCATGTCCAAAGCTGATTGCTTCATATCCACTCGCATGCGTTTTTCATTTTCTCTAAACTTGACATCAAAATCAATTGTCGGCAGTCCCCATTGATCCAAACTGTCGTAGTTCAAAGTCATTTTATTGTCGTGATAAGGCAGACACTCTCCGAATGCAGTCATTCCAATTTGCCACATTCCAGGCTTAGTCAAATCTTCTTTTAATTCTTTACCATAAGACATTTCACCAACACTACGCTGCCAATTTTCTCTCTGCGCACCGCCTTGATAACCAAAACCTCTGATGTATTCCTCTTGCTTGGTCTTGCTATCTAAATTTCTAAACCTAGGAATATAAAATCCATTAGGTTTTCTTCCCTTGTAATATTTATCTTCAAACTTGTCCGTAAAAGCAACTGCCCCAACCTTAAAATGGTGGTCCATTATATTGTGACCTAACTCTCCGGAGTCATTTCCAAGTCCATTCGGAAAACGATCTGATTTGGATTGCATCAAAATCGAAGCCGAAGCTAAAGCCGAAGCACAACAAAAGATAATTTCTGCTTTAAAAAACATGGTTTCTTTGGAAATCGCATCTATCACGCGAACACCTGTCGCTTTTTTTAATTCGTCATCGTATACAATTTCATAGGCAATCGAATTGGGTCTCAATGTCATATTACCAGTCCTTTCGGCTGCTGGCAAAGTGGAACTATTGGAAGAAAAATAACCCCCAAAAGGACAACCTCTGATACAACGATTACGATATTGGCAATTTGATCTGCCCTCGTGTACTGCATTACCAGTTTTGTGAGCTACTCTTCCCGGAGTAATCACCCTATCGTCAAAAGAAGAATTGATTTTCTCCTTAAAATCTTCCTCGACACAGTTTAACTCCATCGCCGGTCCAAATTTACCGTCAGGAAGCTGTTTTAAACCTAAATTTTCTCCACTTACACCGATAAATTCTTCTACTTTGTCATACCACGATTCCAAGTCCTTATAGCGTATTGGCCAATCTACACCGTGTCCGTCCTTTAGATTTGCAGTAAAATCTATGTCACTTAGACGATATACTTGACGTCCCCACATAATGGATCGACCTCCCACGTGATATCCACGCATCCAATCAAAACGCTCTGTCTCTGAATAAGGATGATCAATATCATCGACAAACCAATGCTTTGAGGCTTCTCCAGTAGTATAACCAGTTCTAGATTGCTTTTCTTGTCTTTCTACATCTTTTCTCGTAGCTCTACCACGATGTTCAAAATCCCAAGGATCCATATTCATCGTAGGATAATCCTTAATGTGCTCCACGAGTCTTCCCCTATCCAAAACCAAAGTCTTTAGACCATTTTCACATAATTCTTTTGCAGCCCATCCTCCACTGATACCTGTACCGATAACAATAGCATCAAACTTCTCCTTAGTCAAATCTTTTCGAGCAATACTCGCCATAATCCTTATTTAATTTAAAATCTATCCAAATAAAACTTCAAAAAAAGTTTTTTACAATGAAAATTTTTGTTCAAAAGAAAAATAGCTATTTTGCATAACTGAACTGTTCAATTTTTTTCAATGAAACTAAATATACACGAAATTCAACCCTATGAAGTGGACGGAAAAGTGTATCATGCAGATACCTGTTTGCCCCTTATAGATGCTGCAAATAGGGATAAAATAAAATTTAAAGCACTAGCCAGATATACTTATCCAGGGGAAAGACTTACCTCGGATACCCACGGTTTGAACAGTATTGGATATTGGGATGCGAATGAACCTCAAGATTGGGGACTAGATTGGCACAGAAACGAAGGAATTGAAATTCATTTTTTAGAATCTGGTAAAATGCCTTATGCCCAAGGAGACCAAGAATTGGAATTGGAACCAAATCATTTTACATTAACCCGTCCATGGGAAGAACATAAAGTTGGAAACCCTTATATCGGAATGGGTAAGTTCTATTGGGTAATTATTGATTTGAATGTTCGCAGGCCACATCAACAGTGGGAATGGCCAGATTGGGTGATTTTAAACCCAAAAGATCTTTTTAGATTAACTAAAATAATTCGTCAAAATAAGAAAGCGGTTTGGAAGGGGAATAAGCAAATGCGCCAATGTTTCAGTGAAATTGCCAATGCAGTCGAGACCGATATTGCTGGCAGCAATTCTTCTAAAATCAGACTACTTATCAACCAACTGTTACTGATACTGCTCGATGTTATTGATCAAGATGAAACAGAATTAGATGAGGCACTAACCGATTCTTCACATAGTGTAAAGCTGTTTTTGGAAGAACTAAATTCAAACCTCGGAGAGGCTTGGACTATTGAAAAGATGGCCAAGAGTTCCGGAGTAGGCCTAAC
The DNA here is from genome assembly GCA_042091275.1 of Flavobacteriaceae bacterium. Lineage (GTDB taxonomy): Bacteria > Bacteroidota > Bacteroidia > Flavobacteriales > Flavobacteriaceae > JBELHR01. The sequence continues at coordinate 34,319 of JBELHR010000017.1, read as the reverse complement.
GCGATTTACCCATCATTGCAAACAAATAACAAATCTAACACCAATGCGTTACCTAATGATTAAAAGGATAGCATTGGCAAAAAAAATTCTTTTAGAGCAACCGAATTTAACCGCCACAGAAATTGCCTATATCTGCGGATTTGCCTCTAGTCAATATTTTTCTACTGTATTCAAAAAAAGTGAAAAGTGTTCTCCCAATGAATTCCGACTTTCCCAACTAAGTACAACAATAAATGAATAACTATGAAAATTAAGTTTTCTCTTTTGATATTGGCTCTATTGCTAATATCATGTAGTCAAAAAAAGGAGGATTGGAACATTCTTTTTGATGGCAGTAATCTAAACTCTTGGAAAGGATATTTAAAAGATACTCCTTCTGATGAATGGGAGATTATAGACAATACACTAGTCTTTACACCAAAGGAAAATAGAGGCTCTGTCAGAAATAACATCATTACAAAGGAGAGTTATACCAATTTTGTTCTACACCTGGAATGGAAAATCTCATCTGGAGGAAACAGCGGTGTGTTTTGGGCCATAGATGAAGATGAAAAGTATAGAGAACCATATGAAACTGGTCCAGAAATTCAAGTTTTAGACAATGAAAAACACCCAGATGGTAAAATCCTGAGTCACAGAGCTGGTTCCTTATACGATATGATTCAAGCATTACCTGAGAGTGCAAATCCAGCAGGTGAATGGAATACTTTTGACATCACAATAGATTATAAAAATAATATAGGCCTCGTTGTTCTCAACGATGTTACGGTTGTAGAATTCCCTGTAAAAGGTCCAGAATGGGATGAAATGGTCTCAAATAGTAAATTTGCTACCTGGTCTGCGTTTGCAAAAACAGATACAGGAAAAATTGGTTTACAAGATCACGATGATACCGTCTACTACAGAAATATTAAAATAAAAAGATTACCCTAGAAGATGATTATATTTTACTGTATTTTTGATTAAATGAATATAGTAGAAGATAATATTTACAGTTTAATCCGAAAACTTGCAATTCCTGCTAGTATCGGATTAATATTTTCAACTCTTTACAACGTTGTCGACACCTTTTTTGCGGGTAGGTTTCTATCTTCTGACGCCTTAGCAGGTCTTACCTATATATTTCCAATTTTTCTTATTGCAATGGCAGTCGGTAGCGGAATGAGCAACGGATTAGTTGCTTTGATGTCCGAGGCATTGGGAATGAAAAAGAAGAAAAGGGCTTATAAGCTCGCTCTTCAAGGATTGTATCTCAATGTTTTTTTAGCAATTCTCCTCTTTATAGCGCTTTGGTACCTAACTCCTGTAATGATGGATTTTGTAGGGGCGGGACCCGATAGTAGTGAAGCGGGTATAGCCTATATGAGGACCTATATTTTCGGGTTGCTATTTAGCTTGGGTTCTTTTGTTTTTAATGGGATTCTAACGGTTCAAGGAGATACCAAATCTTTTAGAAACTCCCTGATGTATGCCTTTTTTATGAATCTATTTTTAGATCCATTATTTATCTTATATTTTGATTTTGGGGTATACGGTTTGGCTTTTGCCACTCTAGTTGTACAAGCAATGGCATGCGGTTATTTGGCCTACAAGGCCTATCACAGCGAATTAATCCAAAAGTTTCTCGGACAAATCTATCCAATCAAATACGTTTATATATCTGAAATTCTAAAACAAGGAATACCGGCATCTGTCAATATTATCACCATGTCTTCTCAGATTTTTATAATGAACAAATACGTCAGACTATTTGGGGGAGATTACGCTGTAGCAGGTATGGGAGCTGGATTTAGAGTAGAGCAAATTGTTATAGTTCCAACCTTCGCGCTCAGTATAGCAGCGATGACCATTATTGGACAGAATTTTGGAGCCCACAAGTTTGCTAGAATTAGAGAAACTTATTTAAAGTCAAATATTATTGGCTTTAGTATTGTAGTGGCCGGTGGACTTGCCTCTGCCCTTTTGGGAAAATACATCATAGAGATTTTCGATCCTACTCCAGCAGTAGTTGATTTTGGCTCGACATATTTGATTCTATCCGCTTTTATTATGCCTTCCTATGTAGTCACTAATGTCGCGACTGCCTCACTTCAAGCCCTTCAATATCCGAATGTCCCTCTTTTTATAAGTGTATTTAGACGACTCGTTCTCTTGTGGGTCGCAATGGAATTTTTTGCAGTCTATCTAGATATGGGGATGAATGGCGTTTTGCTTAGTATAGCGCTGCTTCCGTGGTTAGGTGTTGTTATTTTTCACATCGCGGCAAAAACCGTTATCAAGCGGGTTGAAGTAAAACACGGAGCCTAAGATATTTTAGTTTGGCCCTTATTTTGAATTCTTCTTTGGATTTGTATTTTTGTCTTTAGCCCTAATAAACAATAATGAAGGTATGTATTGCTGAAAAGCCAAGTGTAGCAAAAGAAATTGCCCAAATACTGGGAGCAAATACGAGACGCGACGGTTATTTCGAGGGAAATGATTACGCCGTTACCTGGACTTTTGGACACCTCTGCACGTTGTATACACCGGACGACTACAAACCACACTGGAAGCGATGGGATTTTAATACCCTTCCGATGCTACCAGAACGCTTTGAAACCAAAATCATAGATAACCCCGGAATTCAAAAACAGTTCCATATTGTTAAATCTCTTTTTGACAAAGCCGATGTGGTGATAAACTGCGGAGATGCGGGGCAAGAGGGGGAACTCATTCAAAGATGGGTGATAAATAAAGCGGGCTATGGTGGACCGGTGGAACGTCTATGGATTTCTTCTTTGACATCTGAAGCAATTAAAGATGGTTTTAAGCACTTAAAATCTGCCGAAGAATACGATACGCTATTTCACGCTGGAAGTTCAAGAGCAATTGGCGATTGGCTTCTGGGAATGAATGCCACAAGACTTTACACCTTAAAATACGGAAGAGACAGACAAGTTTTGTCCATAGGGCGTGTACAAACCCCAACTTTAGCCTTGGTTGTAGAACGGTTTCTCGAAATACGTGACTTCCAGCCAAAACCGTATTGGGAATTACAAACGGAGTATAGAGAGACTCTTTTTACGTTTGAAAAAGGTCGGTTTTTAGATAAAATCAAAGGAGAATCCGTACTGAGAAGTATAGAAAAAGAAGAATTCGAAATACTTGAGGTTAAGCACAAAAAAGGAAAAGAACTTCCTCCTCCTCTTTTTGACTTGACCAGCTTACAGGTATACTGTAATACAAAATTCAATTACAGTGCAGATCAAACCCTAAAGATTGCCCAATCCTTGTATGAAAAAAAGGCAATTACATATCCTAGAGTAGATACCACCTACCTCCCACTTGATCTCTATCCAAAGATTCCAAATATTCTAAGAGGACTCAAATCTTTTGAAAACTTGACTCAAGTGCTTTTGCAAGAACCCATTAAAAAATCAAAAAAGGTTTTTGACGACAAAAAAGTAACCGATCATCACGCCATTATTCCTACTGGTTATGAGGTAGGTCTTAGCTCCCTGGAACAACCGGTATTTGAGATTATAACAAAACGATTTATTGCTGCATTTTATCCCGATTGTATATTGGCAAACACCAACGTGAAGGCAAAAGTAGACCGCTATGAATTTAAAACCTCTGGAAAAGTAATTCAGGAAGCCGGTTGGAGAACGGTTCTCTCTTCCAAGAGTAACGACAAACTCTTACCGGATTTTTCAAAGGGTGAAAAAGGGACACATATTCCCAGCTTTTCGGAAAAAATGACTAGTCCACCAAAATACTTTACCGAAGCTACTCTTCTAAGAGCGATGGAAACTGCTGGAAAAAGAGTAGATGATGAGGATTTACGGGAACTCATGAAAGCCAATGGTATTGGCAGACCATCGACTAGAGCGAACATTATTGAGACTCTTTTTAAGCGAAAATATGTAGAAAAACAGAAAAAAAATCTAGTACCGACTTCTGTGGGGACCCAGCTGATTCAAACCATCAATAACGACTTGTTGAAATCAGCAGAATTAACAGGGCAATGGGAACGCAAGCTAAAAGATATCGAAACGGGAAAATACTCCGCTGCAAAATTCATTCGAGAGATGAAGCAAATGGTAGATGATTTGGTGGTAGAAGTCAGAATGGAACAAAGTCGAGGTATTCGTCAAAGCTCTGAAAAACCGGCTGAGAATAAAAAAACAAAGTCTGTATTGGCGGGTATCCCTTGTCCTAAATGTAAATCAGGAACCCTTTTGAAAGGAAAAGAAAATATAGGCTGTTCCAACTATAAGGAAGGTTGCGATTTTAGATTACCTATGGTCTTTCTAAAAAAGAAGATATCCGATTCCCAATTCAAAAAAATTCTCACCAAAGGCAAAAGTGACTCACTCAAAGGTTTTGTAACTCCTGATGGAAAGCAGAATGGATTGCTGCGTTTGGACAACGACTTTAAGTTAATTTTTGAAAATTCAGAAAAAGACCTCACCTGTCCCAAGTGTAAAAAAGGTAAAGTTTTAAAAGGGAAGACTGCTTTTGGATGTAGTGAATATCAAAAGACTTGTGATTTTGTTATGCCATTCGACAAAATAAAAAGTTTGGCAGATGGGAGAAAACTAAATAAAGAGCTGGTAAGAGAATTAATCTCCAATTGTATTTAAAAAAAATCCCCCGCAACAATTGATGTTTCGAGGGATAAAATATTTACTATTAGTTCTGTTTAGAACTTAATGGCATTTTTTACTTTTTGCTTGGTCAAAGCAATATCAATTACTTCTTTCATCTCTTCGACGTAGTGAAACGTCAAACCTTTTAAGTAACTGGCTTTGATTTCGTCAATGTCTCTTTTATTTTCTTTACAGAGAATAATCTCCTTGATCCCAGCCCTTTTCGCTGCTAGAATTTTTTCCTTTATACCACCAACTGGAAGCACTTTACCTCTCAGGGTAATCTCTCCAGTCATTGCTAATTTGGATTTGACTTTTCTCTGGGTAAAAACAGAAACTAAAGAGGTCAACATAGTGATACCAGCACTCGGTCCATCCTTTGGCGTGGCTCCTTCTGGCACATGAATATGTACCTTATAATTGTCTAGCACACTCGGATCGACTCCAAAATCTACTCCTCTAGCCTTTATATATTCCATGGCAATAGTAGCCGATTCTTTCATCACCTTACCGAGATTCCCAGTAATACTTAGTCCTCCCGATTTGCTCTTGGAGAGAATAGATTCAATAAAAAGAATGTCCCCACCAACACTAGTCCAAGCCAATCCGGTAACCACTCCTGCAGTATTATTATTCTCGTACTTATCTCGCTCCATTCTCGGTACACCGAGAACTTCTTCAATTTTATCTGAGGATAGTTTGGTATCGTACTCCTGCTCCATCGCTATGGATTTAGCTGCAAATCGAACCAATTTAGCAATCCTCTTTTCCAAAGTTCTCACACCGGATTCCCGAGTATAGCCTTCCACAACTTTTTGCATCTGTGCTTTGCCAATTTGCAAGTCTTTAGCCTCTAGGCCGTGTTCCTTTAACTGTTTTGGCAAAAGGTGTCTCTTTCCAATTTCTAGTTTTTCCTCTAGAGTATAACCGGAGACGTTTATCAATTCCATTCGGTCTCTCAAGGCCCAAGGAATTTGTCCTAAATTATTTGCTGTCGCAATAAAAAGAACTTTCGACAAATCGTATCCAACCTCTAGATAATTATCATAAAAAGAAGAATTCTGTTCAGGATCTAAAACTTCAAGCATAGCCGAAGAAGGATCTCCATTATGACTCGAAGACAACTTATCAATTTCGTCTAAGACAAATACAGGATTAGAGGTTCCAGCCTTTTTAATATTTTGAATCAATCTACCCGGCATGGCACCGATATAGGTCTTTCTATGACCTCTTATTTCAGCTTCATCTCTCAATCCACCAAGTGCCATACGAACGTATTTTCTACCCAAGGCCTCCGCAATAGATTTCCCAAGAGAAGTCTTTCCAACTCCTGGAGGTCCGTAAAGGCAAATTATAGGAGATTTCATATCCCCTTTTAATTTTAAAACCGCTAAATGTTCGATTATTCTATCCTTTACATCCTCAAGACCAGAATGATCGCGATCCAATATCTTTTGGGCGCGTTTCAAGTCAAATTTATCCTCGCTATAACTATACCAAGGAAGCTCGAGCATGAGTTCCAAATAATTCCGCTGGATTGCGTATTCTGCAACTTGTGGATTCATTCGTCTCAAACGAGAAATCTCTTTTTCAAAAGTTTCCTTAGCTTCTTTGGACCATTTTTTACTTAAAGACTTTGATAGCAACTCTTCAATCTCTGCCTCGTGATTGGTATTACCCAATTCATCTTGAATTGTTTTTAGCTGCTGATTCAAGTAATACTCTCTTTGCTGCTGATCCATGTCAACGCGAGTTTTACTTTGAATATCATTTTTTAATTCTAAACGTTGTAATTCCTTTTTTAAACGCTTAATAGTAAGTAAAGCTCTGTCTTTTAAATCATTGACCTCTAGAATACGTTGTTTTTCCGGTGTGGAAAGATTCATATTTGCCGAGATAAAGTTTACCAAGAAAGAATCACTTTGAATATTCTTGATTGCAAAAGATGCTTCCGATGGAATGTTCGGATTCTCTTGAATAACCTGAAGCGCTAATTCCTTTACCGAATCAATAATCGCAGAAAATTCTTTTTTATTATCGATTTCTCTATTTTCTGGATACTCCTTTGTTACAGCCTCCAAATAAGGATCTTCTGTGGTAAAGTGATCAATTTCAAATCTCTTTTTACCTTGGATAATAACCGTAGTATTACCGTCAGGCATTTTTAAAACTCTTAAAATTTGAGCGACTACTCCAACTCTAAAGACATCATTTGGCCCAGGATTCTCCGTGGATTCATTTTTCTGAGCAACAACTCCGATAATTTTATCCCCTTCATTCGCAGCCTTGATTAATTCAATGGACTTGTCTCTTCCTGCCGTTATTGGTATAACAACACCGGGAAACAAAACCGTATTCCGCAGAGGTAAAATAGCAAGTTTCTCTGGTATGGTTTCTCTGTTAATCTCTTCTTCGTCTTCTGGGGTCATCAACGGAATCAATTCCGATTCATCGTCCAATATGTTCTGAAGAGACAAACTGTCTATATTTAATAGTTTAGGTTTTTTCATACGTCATATATCTGCCACATTGACACTAGCTCCGGGTTTTAGTTTGTAACACAAAACTCAAGTAGCTGAACACCAATGTTTTAATTAATTTAATTCATCTTATATACTATAAGTTTCAATTCCTATGCCAAGCTGAGGATATCGGTAAAAAAAAATCGGAGCTCTTGCTCCGATCTGAATTATTCCCAATTTCTAAACTTAGCAGTTTCTTCAAAAACTGCAGCTAAAATACCTTCCTCTTCCTCGTCCAAAGAGCTGCCTTTGCGCTCCATAACAAGACGCGCTGTTTCGAGTACTTTAACTAAATTATAAGTGACAAATTTTCCGGAACCACCCCATCCGAAAGACGGAATAAAATTACGCTGATAACCGGCACCAAAAATATTTGCGGATACTCCCACAACAGTCCCTGTATTAAACATGGTATTGATACCGCACTTGGAGTGATCCCCCATTATCAAACCGCAGAATTGTAATCCGGTTTTAGTAAATCGTTCTGTTTCGTAATTCCACAACTTTACTTCAGAATAATTGTTTTTTAGATTAGAATTGTTTGTATCTGCTCCTAGGTTACACCATTCACCAATTACAGAATCTCCCAAATATCCTTCATGTCCTTTGGAAGAATTACCAAAAACAACGGAGTTTTTCACCTCTCCCCCAATGGTACACCTGTTACCAATACTTACGGGACCATAGATCTTGGCGCCCATTTTGAGAACAGATTTTTCACCCAAATAGAGCGGCCCGCGAATCCAGGTACCTTCCATAACTAATGCATCCTTGGAAATATATACAGGACCTTTAGTCGTATTAATATGTGCAAACTCAACTTGAGCTCCTTCTTCAATAAACACATCATGAGAACCAATTATCGTATTGGTTTCACCTAGTGGCTCAGAAGTTAGGCCTTCCGTAAAAGACTGAAAATCTTCGACTAGAACATGCTGATTGTATTCAAAAATATTATGAGGACCAGTTATCTCGAATAGTTCTTCTTGGTAAGAAACCGTCTTATATGAACTCAAATCGGGCTCCTCGTCCTCTTGAGCTGTAAAAGCGACCAAACGATCTTTATAAACTAATTTCTCACTGGAACGGAGATCTTTGATTGCAGATGCCAAAGCAGCATTCGCCACAAAACTGGAATCTATAAAAACATTGAATTCCAATTCAACCATAGGATGTCTTCCAGCTAAATAATCCTCAGTTATAATAGAGCAAGTAGTCTCTAAATAGAATTCAAACCGATCCTTTAATGTCCGCATACCAATAAAAATATCTGCTACAGGTCGCGTAAAAGTAAAGGGCTTTAAAGCTTCTCGATTGGGTCCATCGAATAAGATATAATTCATATTAGATTTGGCTTTTGATTTTTAGCGAATTTAATCTATAATCTGTAAAGATAAGGGCTCTGAAAAAACTTATTATAAATAAATTACTTCTTACCATACTATATTAATTTTGTTAGAGTTAGGCGGATGAAGACATTGACGAAATCCTAGAGATTAGAAACAATAATATCACGAACGGCTAAGATTAAACTTCTTTTCAAAGTAGGAGGTCAAAGGCAATACGGGATATAACATGTTAAAGGCATAAAAAGTATCTTCAACTGGTATAGTCCCAAGCCTTAGTCCAAGGTTTTCTTGGTTGTCATACCAAACCACCTGGTCTGTGATAAAACTACCGGTCAAAATACCATTGACGATAAAAAATGGAATTAAAATAAAAATAAAGCTGATATAAAATCGGTTTAAGTAATTGTTTTGGTTTTTTAAAGTCCAAGCAATTATCATCAAAAATAAAATACCATTAACCGAAGTATACCAAGCCGGAAAATTAAATACCACCACTATTAAAACGAGTACAAAAAGGGAAACACTAATAGTTTTAACGGATTTCGGAGAAAGTAGAAGATCTGGAAAAAAGTATTCTAAAGAATAATTTATAAAGAGACTAGCAAAAGGTATACAAAAGAAAAACATCACTTCCTCCAACGGCAGTGAACCTAAAAATATACCTAAGAGATAGGCCTTGTTAAAACCCCACACTCCTATTTCTGTAAAAAACTCATCCCAAACCAAAAAAACAAAAGCGACTATACTTATACTCAACAAGAAAGCAGGAAACTTTTTGTAGAACTGCATCTTCGGGTGAAAGCTAAAGAGAAATGGAAAAGTTATACTACCGAGATTGAGAAATAAATACAGGTAGTGATCATTCATATACCGAAGTATTTTCTAGGTACCCACAACATACCAAAACACTCTCCGTCCTCTTTTCCTAAATGTTTGTGATGCACCTTATGCGCTTTACGCAAACCAATCAGATATTTATTTTTAGTTTTTTTAAACCATTTAAAACGTTGGTGGATTAAAACATCGTGAATCAAGAAATAAGCCAAGCCATAAAAAAATATCCCTAAACCTATAAAAAACCAAAAATTCAGTCCACCCTCCAAGCCAAAATAAAATAAGGCAATACTCGGAAAGGCAAAAATCACAAAGAAAATATCATTTCTCTCAAAAACATTGGCGTATTTAGGCTGGTGGTGATCTGCGTGAAAATACCACATAAAACCGTGCATTACGAATCGGTGGGTACACCATGTTATACCTTCCATTATCAAAAATGTCAAAACTGTCGTGCCTATAAATGTTAACATAACTTCGCTTGTAAATCGTTTAAAATAATTCTGTGTTCGGATTTAATACTTTTGATTTCTAACAATGTCGAAACCATTTTTTTCTTATACTCTAGGTCGTAACTACTCGCTAATAAATTACAGCTGAATAGATTAAAATCCTCAAAAATATTAGCGTTGTAATCCAGAAAACCTGGAACCTCCATTTGAAATATAAATCGCAAATAACGAAATTCTATATTCTCTAAATCCCTTGAAATTGCTTGATCCAAAAGCTTAGAACCTCTGTTAAAGTATTTCAATTTATTAGAAGGGAAAAACGCTTTTTTAGACTTTAACATAGTCACTACGCCCAAGTAAGCTTGGGACAAATCGTCTTTCTCAAGAGACAAATCTCCTTCAAAAGATTCTAACTGCTTGGTAGTATAATTATCTGTTAGACCGCTCCGCAACTCGTCTATTACCGTTTCCGGGGCTGCATTAATAATTGAAAATAGACTTAAGAAAAGTCCGAATAGCATCATATGAGGTTAAGTTTAAAATTGACATAAGATTTCGTCAATAAAAGTAACTTAACTGGGTCAGAAACCCTAATCCTTGTAGTTAAAATATGTTCAGAAGGAGTTTTGCTCAATTTGTGCAAAAGCCTTTTGTAATACTTAAATGCCGTGTAAACTCCGAATCTCGATGAGGCAGGTAGATTCTTGATTCCAAATAACGCAGCTTCAAAATCCGCATTGATTTCGTCTATAATTTGCTGCTTCATTTCATTGGACAAATTCTCGAAATTGATGTTTGGAAAATAGCTTCGATTTAGAACTTCATAATCATCTTTGAGATCTCTTAAGAAATTTACTTTTTGAAAAGCCGACCCCAGACGCATGGCAGAATCCTTGAGCCTATCATACATGTCTTGATCGTTTTCGACAAAAACTTTCAAACACATCAAACCGACAACATCTGCTGAACCATAGATATAATTCTTATATTCTTCCTCGGTGTGGTAAACAGTCTTTTCTAAGTCCAATTTCATACTCCTTAGAAAATCTAATACCATTTGATCTGGAATATTGTATTTTAAAACGGTCAAGACAAAAGAGTTTAAAATCGGGTTCATACTTATACCGCGCTCTTTTGCTTTAAAATACTCCTGTTCAAACTCATCCAATAGGACATTTTTGTCATAATTGTGAAAGGTATCCACAATTTCATCCGCCAAACGGACAAAACCATAAATTGCATGAATATCCATTCTAATACTAGGACCTAACATTTTTACTGCAGAAGAGAAAGAGGTAGAATACTCTCTAGTAATAGTTTGACTGCACTTAAAGGATGAAATATCAAATAATTCTTTCATAATAAATAAGTTTAACTCGCTAAAATTAAATCAGAAACTACTTTTCCAGATATAATGGCAGGAGGTAAACCTGGCCCTGGAACAGTTAGCTGTCCGGTAAAAAATAAATTATTTACTTTTTTACTCTCTAAATTTGGTCTTAACACTGCAGTTTGAAGCAGGGTATTAGCCATTCCGTAAGCATTACCCTTATACGAATTATAGGTCTGCTCAAAATCTCTAATACTAAAAACCTCTCTAAAGAGTACACTATCTTTTAAATCTTGTTTTGCAATTCGCTCTAATCGCTCTATTAGCAAATCAAAATAATAATCATAATTTTTGGTATCATCATCAATACCCGGTGCCACAGGAATCAAAAAGAAACCTCCATCTTTACCTTCTGGTGCAAAATTCGCATCGGTTACCGAAGGGAAATTAGCATAAAATAATGGATTTTTAGGCCAACTCGGAGAATCATATATACTTTCTGCGTGTTTTTCAAAATCTGTATCAAAAAATAAATTGTGATGGAACACGTTATTTACCTTTTTATCAAAACCGACATAGAACAACAATGAAGAGGGAGCAAAAGTCTTTGAAGCCCAATATTTCTGGCTATACTGTCTAAACTTCTCGTCTAATAATTGTTCACTATGGTGGTAATCTGCGCCACTCAAAACGATATCTGCAGGAAATATTTCCCCATCTACCTGAAGACCGACGGCGGTTTTATTTTCAACTATAATTTTCTCAACTCCAGCGGATGTTTTAAAAACGACACCATTCTCCTCCGCAATTTTCATAAAAGCTTTGACAATTTCATACATACCCCCTTCAGGATGCCATGTACCTAAACCAAAATCAGCAAAGTTCATAAAACTGTAAAAAGAAGGTGTATTTGAAGCTTTAGCCCCTAAAAAAAGAACTGGAAATTCTAGTATTTGTTGAAGTTTCTTGCTCTTGACAGACTTGCGTACATCTTTAGCGATACTCGAGAAAAACTGGTTGACGTTTACCACGGTCTTTAAACGAACGAGCTCAAAAACAGATTTTCCTGGATTATACACTAAGTCGTTTATCGCAATGTCATAGTTTTTCTCCGCTCGTTTTATGAATTTTCTCAAAAACACTGAGCTTCCCTTTTCTTCATTCTCAAAGACTTCACAGATTTGCTCTAGTCGGGCTGAGATTTGAATACATTCACCTTCTTCAAAAACGACTTGATATCCGGGATCTAAACGATCTAATTTATAAAAATCAGAGGTAGTATAACCAAAATCCTTGTAAAATTTCTCAAACACATCAGGCATCCAATACCAAGAGGGTCCCATGTCGAACTGAAAGCCATCTTTTTTTAGAACTCGTAAGCGACCACCTATTTGATCATTTTTTTCAAAAACTGTAACCTTATTTCCCTCTTTCGCTAAATAGCAGGAAGCCGCAAGTGAAGACAAACCGGAACCTATAATATTAATTGTTTTATTCATTTTCTCGAAAGCCTAACAAAAACTGTTCAACGCCTTTATAACTGTGTACATTATTAAATTTTGCAGAATACTCCTGCACCTTTGCTCCCATTATATGCAGTTTACCTATGGTTCCGTCTAGAACCAAAGCCTCTAAACTTGTCACATAACTATCAATCGATTCCTTAGAGGGCTCGACTGTGAGATAAGTTACAAAATCTATCTCATTATACATAGCAGATAAATCCTTTAAATTTGATAGGGGAACAGACTGTCCCAAGTAGATGGATTTACGCCCTGAAGACAGAAGCTCATAATGTAAATAAAGTAAACCTATGTCGTGAATTTCGTTAGGCGGAAGATATAAAACATAAGGTTTATCATCTGGAAGAGCATCAAAATCTAAAAGCTCGATAGCTCCGTGAATTTTTTGTTTGATCAAATGGGAAATAAAATGCTCGTGAGCAGGTGTTATAGCGTGTAATTGCCATAAATTACCGATTTCGTAGAGAAATGGAATAAAAATCTGTATAAACACTTCTCTGAATCCCATGTTTTTAACGGCTTCATTAAAAGCATCATTAAACCCTTTTTCATCAAAATTAATCATAGCCATTTTAAAGGCTAGTAAAATATTCTCATTTTCAACTTTAACCTTTAAAAAACCTCTAGCCTCCTCAATAATTGCCTCTTCAGACATCGCGGCTATTTTCGAAATTTTGAGATTGTTTTTGTAAAGTATACTTATGTTTAGCAGCTTTAGGAGCTGATTGATATTGTAATAGCGGATATTGGAATCTGTTCTGTTTGGCGTAAACAAACTGTAGCGCTTTTCCCATATACGAATGGTATGCGCCTTGATACCAGAAAAGCTTTCGAGGTCTTTTATGGTAAATTCCGATTTAATGTTGTTTAACATTTTTATTGTTTTGTTAAACAAATATACAGAATTTTTTGTATGAACATAAAAAAAGAGCGGCAAATTGCCGCCCTTTAAGAAAGTTTTAAGGTTTATTTACTCAAATACATCTTGCGTCTCGAGTACAATTCGTAAAAAGCATCATCCTTTAGACTGTCTATAAACAGTATGCTTTCTCCTGTTGATTTCATTTCAGGACCTAAATTTTTATCTACATTAGGGAACTTGTTAAAAGAAAAGACCGGTTGCTTAATTGCATATCCCTCCAATCTTGGATTAAAGTTAAAATCCTTCACTTTGTTTACCCCTAGCATAACTTTTGTAGCGTAATTAACGTAAGGCTCTTTGTATGCTTTTGCAATAAAAGGCACCGTACGAGATGCTCTAGGATTTGCTTCAATGATATAAACCGTATCATCTTTAACTGCAAATTGAATATTAATAAGCCCTTTCGTTTTCAAAGCTTTCGCAATTTTAAGCGTGTGGTCTTTTATTTGTTGCATTACAAACTCTCCCAAGTTAAAAGGAGGTAAAGTCGCATTAGAATCTCCTGAGTGAACTCCACAAGGCTCAATATGCTCCATAATACCAATAATATAAACATCTTCACCATCGCAAATTGCATCAGCCTCCGCTTCGATAGCACCATCTAAATAATGGTCTAAAAGCAAGGTGTTATTTGGTATTTTTCTCAACAAATCAACTACGTGGTGCTCTAGCTCTTGTTTGTTTATCACAATCTTCATTCCTTGACCACCCAAAACATAAGAAGGTCTTACCAAAATTGGGAAATCTAAATGATCTGCAATTTCAAGGGCCTCCCCTGCTGTTTGCGCTGTTCCAAATTGAGGAAACGGAATATCTAAAGTCTCTAAAAGAGAAGAAAATCTACCTCTATCCTCAGCCAAATCAAGAGCTTCAAAACTTGTTCCGATAATTTTAATACCGTACTTGTCTAGTTTCTCTGCTAACTTCAAGGCAGTCTGTCCTCCCAATTGCACAATTACCCCTTCTGGATTTTCATGACGAATAATATCGTAAATATGTTCCCAGAACACAGGTTCAAAATACAATTTGTCTGCAGTATCAAAATCCGTAGAAACAGTTTCAGGGTTACAGTTTATCATCACAGTCTCGTATCCAGCTTCTTTCGCAGCCAATACCCCGTGAACACAACAATAGTCAAATTCAATTCCCTGACCAATTCTATTCGGACCAGAACCCAGAACAACAATTTTCTTTTTCTCCGTTACTTTGGATTCGTTAGACGCAGCCATGCCTTGAGGTAAACTCATCTTATTTTCGAAAGTAGAATAGTAATAAGGTGTTGCTGCACCAAATTCAGCAGCACATGTGTCTACCAATTTATATACTCTATTTACTCCGAGTAAATCTCTTTTCTTGTAAACTTCACTTTCGTAGCAATCCAACATATAGGCGATTTGTCTATCCGCAAAACCTTTCTGTTTAGCAGTCAACAACAAATCTTCGCTAATAGTTTCTAGGCTATGCGTAGAGATTTCTTTCTCCAACATCACCAACTCCTCATACTGCTTTAGGAACCACATATCCATCTTGGTAATATCGTAGATAGTGGATAGCGGCATACCCATTTGAATAGCGTCATATATAACAAATACTCTATCCCAGCTAGGATTGGTCAGTTTGTCTATGATTTGATCGTAGTCTTTTATACCCTTACCATCAGCTCCCAAACCATTTCTCTTAATCTCTAAAGATTGGGTCGCTTTGTGGAGTGCTTCCTGGAAACTTCTACCAATTCCCATAACCTCTCCTACCGATTTCATTTGCAATCCAAGAGTTCTTTCGGAACCTTCGAATTTGTCAAAGTTCCATCTAGGGATTTTTACAATAACATAATCCAAAGTCGGCTCGAATAAAGCAGAAGTAGTTTTTGTAATTTGGTTTTCTAATTCGTCTAGGTGGTAACCAATAGCGAGTTTTGTAGCAACTTTTGCAATAGGATAACCAGTAGCTTTCGAAGCCAATGCAGAGGAACGAGAAACACGAGGGTTGATCTCAATTGCAATAATATCTTCCTTTTCATCTGGACTTACCGCGAATTGAACATTACATCCTCCCGCAAAATCTCCAATAGATCGCATCATAAAGATAGCCATATCTCGCATTCTCTGATAAGTAGCATCAGACAAAGTCATAGCAGGTGCAACCGTAATGGAATCTCCTGTATGAATTCCCATTGGATCCATATTTTCAATCGCACAGATAATAACAACGTTGTCATTTTTATCGCGCAAAAGTTCTAGTTCGTATTCTTTCCAACCCATTAGGGCCTTGTCGATAAGCACTTCGTGAATAGGAGAAGCCTCTAGCCCACGTTTTAGTAACTCGTCAAAATTCTCCTTCTTATAAACGATAGATGCACCAGTACCTCCTAAGGTAAAAGATGGTCTAATCACTAAAGGAAAACCGTATTCTTGAGCAATTTCTTTACCCTTTAAATAAGAAGTAGCCGTTGTAGAAGGTGCTTGACCGATTCCGATCTCCTCCATTAAGTTTCTAAACTTTTCGCGATCTTCTGTAATATTAATCGCCTCAATATCTACACCAATGATATCGACGTCAAAATCTTCCCAAATACCTTTTTCATCTGCTTCAATACAGAGGTTCAAAGCTGTTTGCCCTCCCATAGTCGGCAGGACTGCATCGATGTTTGGATGTTTTTTTAAGATATCTACCAAAGAAGAAGTCTTCAAAGGCTTTAAATATACATTATCCGCTAAAGAAGGATCCGTCATAATCGTCGCGGGGTTAGAGTTAATCAAGGTAACTTCGATTCCCTCTTCCTTAAGTGAACGAATAGATTGAGAACCTGAATAATCAAATTCACAAGCTTGTCCGATAACAATTGGTCCTGACCCAATAATTAAAACCGATTTAATCTTCTCATTTCTAGGCATATCTATGGTATTTTATAAAACGTCTGTAATTTAAAAATATAAAATTTATGGAACTATCAAAAAAAAGGTGTTACTCAAAAAAGTAACACCTTTATATATGATAACAATATCATTATTTCTTTGGTCTTGCATCAGATGATACAGACAATCTCTTTCTTCCTTTCGCACGTCTTCTAGCTAAGACCTTACGTCCATTAGCAGAGGCCATTCTCTCTCTGAAACCGTGTTTATTTCTTCTCTTTCTCTTTGATGGTTGGAACGTTCTTTTGCTCATTTCGTTATGTCTTAAATATCTTCTTTTTATTTAAATATCTACCCTTCGGATAGCTGCTAAAAGCGTGGGCAAAGATACAATTACTTTTAGGTCTAGCAAATAGATTTATTATTTTTTTTATTTTTTTTTCTAATAAACGAGCCCAATCTCCTGAGCCACAAAAATACGAAAATAGAGAAAACTAGAAGGCCTTTTTTTTGTCCACAATATTTAGACTTTGTAATTTTGCCAAAACCTAAGATACATGAAAAATACCAAGTATGTTTTTGTTACTGGAGGAGTAACCTCTTCTCTCGGTAAGGGAATTGTGGCAGCTTCTTTGGCCAAATTACTTCAGGAAAGAGGCTACAGCGTTACCATTCAAAAACTCGATCCCTATATCAACATTGATCCCGGAACTTTAAACCCATACGAACACGGTGAATGCTATGTTACCGATGATGGTGCAGAGACCGATCTAGATTTAGGACATTACGAGCGTTTTTTAAACATACCGACCTCACAAGCCAACAACGTAACTACAGGAAGAATATACCAGTCTGTTATTGAAAAGGAGCGCAGGGGAGAATTTTTAGGAAAAACAGTTCAAGTAATTCCTCATATCACAAACGAAATCAAAGACCGTATCCAAATCTTAGGTAAATCTGGTGAATTTGATATTGTAATTACAGAAATAGGTGGTACAGTAGGAGATATTGAATCTCTACCCTATGTAGAGTCTGTTAGACAGTTACTCTGGGAACTTGGAAATCAAAATGCCATTGTCATTCATTTGACTTTGGTACCTTACTTGGCTGCTGCAGGAGAATTAAAGACCAAACCAACTCAGCACTCGGTAAAGACCTTGATGCAAAGTGGGTTGAGTCCCGATATCTTGGTGTGTCGTTCGGAACACGAAATAACGCAATCGGTAAGAAGAAAGTTAGCTCTGTTTTGCAACGTTCAACCAGAAGATGTAATTCAGTCTTTGGACGCCGAAACAATATATGACGTCCCCAACCTTATGTTTGACGAAGGTTTGGACCGCGTAGTTCTGAAAAAATTAGACCTGGACCAAACCGCTCAACCAAAATTAAAAGAGTGGAATGCCTTTTTAGATCGTTTTAAGAACCCAAAGAGCGAAGTAGAGATCGCTCTGATAGGTAAATACGTAGAATTAAAGGATAGCTATAAATCCATAAGTGAGGCATTAATTCATGCGGGAGCTGCAAATGAAGTTAAGGTGAATATCCGTTGGATTCACTCGGAACAGTTGACCAGAGATAACGTACCTGCTCAATTGGCTAATGTAGATGGTATTCTAGTAGCCCCTGGTTTTGGAAACAGAGGTATCGAAGGTAAAATCGACGCCGTTCGTTATGCTAGAGAACAAAAGATTCCGTTTTTAGGAATTTGCCTCGGTATGCAAATGGCAGTAATAGAATTCTCAAGAAATGTCCTCGGTTTGAGCGATGCAAACTCTACCGAAATGGATGAGAACACATCCAATCCGGTGATATCTTTGATGGAAGATCAGAAAAACATTGAAGATATGGGAGGAACCATGCGTCTTGGAGCTTGGGACTGTACTCTAAACACAGACTCCAAAGTATTTAAAGCCTATAACAAAGAAAATATTTCAGAGAGACATCGCCATCGCTATGAATACAATAGTGATTTTGAAAAACAGCTTTCTGAGGCTGGACTTATCGCTGCAGGAAAAAATCCTAGCACGGGTCTAGTCGAAGTTGTCGAGATTAAGGAGCATCCTTGGTTTGTAGGAGTTCAGTACCACCCAGAATATAAAAGTACCGTTTTAAATCCTCACCCACTCTTTGTTGAATTCGTAAAGGCAGTGGTAGAGCATTCTTAAAAAAATAGTACATTTGGTTTCGCTATTTTCTAGGCTAGATAGCGTCTTTATAAAACAATAGCCTTTTTAAATCAAGAAATGGAAGAAAATAAATTTGACAAAAATACGATAATTGGATTTTTACTAATTGGTGCCATTATGCTTTGGTATATGTATACCAATCAACCAGAGGTAGATCCAAACGCAGAACAAGTTCAAAATACTGAGTCGGTTTCAGAGGAGATTGTACAAGAGACGGTAAATGAAGTAGCTGTTTTGGAAGAATCGACAATAGATAGTTCGGAGTTAGAGAATCGATATGGTTCCTTTGCCTCTGCTATGGAAGTTGCAGGAAATACTTTAGAGGAAACGACAGTAGAGTCTGACTTATTAAAATTGACCTTTTCCAATAAAGGTGCATTTTTGAGTAGAGCGGAACTGACACAGTACAAAAAGTTTGATGGTGAAAAACTAGTTTTAATCCAAAACGAAAATGCGGATTTTAATATCGCTTTTACAGATAGTGAGAACCGATTGTTAAACACTAGAGATTTATATTTTACACCTACAGTAAGTAAATCTGGTAACAGTACTTTTATCAGCATGAAACTATCCTTGGGTGCCGATAAGTTCATCGAGTACCTTTACGAATTGAAGAAAGACGACTATATGCTCGGTTTTTCTGTAAAATCTCAAGGAATAAAGACTCTTGTAAACGCCAGCCAGACTCCTGAATTAAGCATGAGTCTCAACGGTTACCGTCAAGAGAAAAGTATCGAGTACGAAAACCAACAATCTGCACTTCACTATCAACTAAAGGACGGAGATTCCGATTATCTCTCCGTTGCAGGTGAGGATGACGAGCAAGAGGAAAATATCAACTGGATTGGTTTTAAACAACATTTCTTCTCTACAATTTTGATCGCTGACGATGCTTTCGAAAAAGGAGATATGGTATCGGAGAGCTTATTCGAAGATGCTGAAACGGATTCAATATTCACCAAAGCGTATGCTTTTGAAGCACCGCTAGAATTAAAAGCTGGAGAATTTGATTCCAACTTCAATTACTATATTGGTCCAAATGATTACGAGCTTTTGAAAAGTTACGATATTGGTATTGAAAACATTATTGATTTAGGTTGGGGTATTTTCGGAACGATTAACCGTTTAGCCTTTATTCCATTATTCAATCTACTGAGTGGCAGCATAGCTAACTTTGGTCTAATCATTATTTTGATGACTATTATCGTTAGAATTTTTATGTCGCCTCTAGTATATAAATCTTATGTGTCTAGTGCTAAAATGAAAATACTAAGACCGGAGATGCAAGAGATTAACGAAAAATATCCTGGAAAAGAAAACGCAATGAAGCGCCAGCAAGAGACCATGGCCGTTCAGAAAAAAGCGGGAGTAAGTATGTTGTCGGGTTGTATACCTGCCCTGCTTCAAATGCCTGTCTTTTTTGCATTGTTTAGATTTTTCCCTTCTGCTATAGGTCTTAGAGGAAAAGGGTTCTTATGGGCAGATGATTTATCTTCTTATGACAGTGTCTTTGAACTTCCTTTTACCCTACCTCTTTATGGAGATCACATTAGCTTATTTCCAATTCTAGCTGCGATTGCAATTTTCTTCTATATGAAGATGAACCAATCTCAACAGATGAATATGCAGCAACCCGCTCAAGAAGGAGTTCCAGATATTCAATCTATGATGAAGTATATGATTTACTTATCTCCGGTGTTTATGTTGGTATTCTTTAACAATTTCGCATCTGGACTATCCTTGTATTACTTCGTTTCCAACCTGTTGACTATTACTATTATGTTGGTAATTAAAAACGTTATTATAGACGAGAACAAATTACTAGCTCAAATTGAGGAAAACAAAAAGAAGCCAGTAAAACAAAGTAAGTTTAGAACAAGACTAAACGAAGCGATGAAACAGGCTCAAGAGCAACAAGCGAAACAAAAGAAATAATATCCAAACCGCCTTTATAAGGCGGTTTTTTTATGCCTTGATAAATCTGGATTTTAAAAAACCACTACCATAGCCTAAAAACTGAGTTAAGGTGGTTAGAACAGCGAGAACCCCAACGATAAAGGATTTATTTTTATAGGTAGCATCATAAGCGATAAGAAGGGCATATACACCATAAAAAGATAAAAGTAAAAACGAATCGCTAAGCGCCCAAAAGAGCAAAGCCAGACCGAGACCCAATATAAACACAGACGGAAACCAAAAAGTCAACTTTGCAGTAAAGGGGTATAGTTTATTCAAAACTGGTCTAGCAGTTCCGAAGTGAAAGGTCTGCTTAAAAAAGGCAGAGAAACTTGTTCTTCTTTTGTGATAAACATAAGCTGAGGGTATCAAACCACTTTTGAAATTCAATTTCTGAATTCTTATGGAAAGGTCTATATCTTCTCCATAACGCATATCGGAAAAGCCCTGGGTCAATTTGAAAACTTCAGAAGAAATCCCCATATTAAAACTTCGAGCAAAAAAACTCTTTTTCCTAGATTCAGAACCTCTTATTCCTCCTGTGGTCAGAAGAGAAGTCATACTATAACTCACTGCTTTTTGAAAACTTGAAAAATCCTCTGAAGCGCGATCAGGTCCACCGAAAGCCTGCAATTCCTCCTGTTCTATTCCTTGGACAACAACATCTAAATAAGTCGGTGGCAAAATCACATCCGAATCCAAAAAAATAAAGAAGTCTCCTTTGGCTTTTGTCATACCGAAGTTTCTACTATCCGCAGGACCCGAATTTTCCTTTTTGAAGTAAAGCACATCCAAAATATTTTTAAACCTAGCTACAATAGAACCTAAGTCTTCATAGGAACCGTCGTCGATAACCAAAACCTCAAATTCGGACTCTGTTTGCAGATCGCGTATACTACACAAAAGCTCGTGCAGCTCTTCTGAGCGATTATAGACAGGAATGATAAAGCTGAATTTCATAACTTAAAAGTATAAAAAAAGCGCCATAAAGGCGCTTGTATCTAAAGTATAAAAGTCTACTATTCGCTATCTTCAATAAAGTGATCCATAACTTTGGTACTAACTCCCATGTTTGAGAATCCTCCATCGTGGAATAAATTCTGCAGAGTAACTTTTCTAGTCAAGTCAGAAAAAAGAGACAAGGTGTAGTCCGCACATTCTAATGCAGTAGCATTTCCTAAAGGAGACATCTGATCTGCATAAGCTAAGAATCCATCAAAACCTTTTACACCACTACCCGCTGTAGTTGGGGTTGGGGACTGAGATATAGTATTGACACGAACTTTTTGATCTCTTCCAAAAAAGTAACCAAAGCTTCTCGCAATAGACTCTAAATAAGCTTTATTATCTGCCATATCGTTATAATCAGGAAAAACACGTTGTGCTGCCATATAGGTCAAAGCAACGATAGATCCCCACTCATTCATAGCATTTTTATTATATAAAACATTCATCAGTTTGTGGAAAGAAACCGCTGAAACATCCCATCCTTTTGTGGTAAAGTCATATTTTGAATCCGTATAATGTCTTCCTTTACGCACGTTTACGGACATTCCGATAGAGTGAAGGACAAAGTCAATTTTACCTCCTAAGATTTCCATAGCCTCTTCCACAAGCTTAGTCAAATCCTCCATTGAAGTTGCATCCGCTGGAATAACCTGAGATCCTGTTTTCTCTGCCAAATCTTGAATAGCACCCATTCTCATTGCAATAGGGGCATTAGTAAGCACTATTTCCGCACCTTCTTCACAAGCGCGCTCTGCTACTTTCCAAGCAATTGAATCCTCGTTTAAGGCACCAAATATGATTCCTTTTTTCCCTTTTAATAAATTGTACATAGTTGTAATTTTTTGCTGGACAAATATAAAAATTTAATCCAACAATAAGTCTTTTGCATGATTAATAGCAGATTCGGAATAGGACTTCCCTCCTAGCATTTCAGCAAGCTCTAAAATACGGGACTCTTTGTCTAAGCTCTTTACAAAAGTTGACGTTCCCCCTTCGGAATTATCGGTTTTAAAAACCTTTAAATGCGAACTCCCTAAAGCGGCTACTTGTGGGAGGTGACTTATGGCTATCACTTGAATATTATTGGCTATTTCCTCCATCATATGACCCATTTTCAAAGCAACTTCACCCGAAACTCCCGTATCTATTTCATCAAAAATCAATGTAGGAAGATTAGAGTATTCCGCGAGAATCATTTTTATTGCCAACATGACTCTAGACAATTCCCCTCCGGATGCCCTTTTATTCAGTGGGCCAAAATCCATACCTTTATTTGCACTAAAAAGTAAGTTGAGCGTATCTCTTCCGTATCTGTTAAAGTCATTATCCTCGTTCAGACTAATTTCAAAACCAGCATCATGCATTCCCAAAGGAGCGACAAGAGACTCTAACTTTTCCTTAAGAGATTTTGCGTGTTTCCTGCGATTGTCTGCTAGAAGAAGAGCCTGAGCCTCCAAAACAGAAAAACTCTCCTCCAATTTATTTTTAATCGTTAGCAACCTTTGCTCAAATTCATCCACTCGCGCAACAGATTCTCTGAGCTCCTCCCTTTTTACTATTAATTCCTCAAATTCCAGAAGACCGTGCTTCTTTTTTAAATCAAAGACAGCAGATAAAGTATTATTTATTTCCTCCAACTCCTGAGGGTTAGAGTCCATATTTTCTAGATAAGAAGATAAATCTATAAGTAAATCCGCCAATTCTATACGACTACTTTCGACTCTTGAATCAAAGGCTTCCAATCTATTGCCAAATCCTGCAATCTTTGACAGAGATTGTCGAACCACATTCAAATTTGCCAAAACCCCATGCACTTCGTCGTCCAGAAGGTTTTGAGCTTGAGAGAGCTCGGATTGAATTTCTTCCCCATTTGCCAATAACTCTTGTTTATTTTCTAAACTCTCGATATCTAAGGAATCCAAATCTATTTTCTCTAATTCCTCTAACAAAAACAAATTGTAATCGTGTTGGGTTGCAGCGTTTCTCTGCTCCATTAAAAGCGTATTCTCCTCTTTTTTAAGGGACTCGTGTTTGATCCACTGTTTGTAATAATCTCTTCTTAGACTGGTTTGTCCTGCAACCAAATCGATCAAATCATATTGAAAATCCTTAGAGTTTAAAGCGAGCGTTTGATGTTGGGAATGCACATCGATAAGTAAAATTTTCAATTCCTGAAGAGCAGACAAGTTTACAGGACTATCGTTTACAAAAGATCGAGATTTTCCACTTGGCAACAATTCACGACGAATAATAGTCTCTTGCTCAAAATCAATATCCAAGTCTTCAAAAGTAGATTTCATGTCCTCTGTTAGGGAAAACAATCCTTCAATAACACATTTTTTGGAAGAATCTTTGACACTTGTCAAATCTGCTCTATTACCCAAAATCAAGCCCAAAGCACCTAGCAAAATACTTTTACCAGCACCGGTTTCTCCTGTAATAATATTGAATCCAGATTGGAAATCAATTGTCAAATCCTCGATCAAGGCAAAGTTTCGAATGTATAAACTTTTAATCATATCAATTTATTGTTAATACCTCCCACTTATTGCGATAAGAAGGAGCTAATCTACCTAAATATCTGGAAGCACTCTTTTTGGATTCTTGAGGAGATACATTTAGAACAGATACAACTTCATCCATTTTACTATCAAAAAACAGTCGCTTTAAAAAGTTGTTATACGAACTTCGCGATTGCTGATCCATTTCCGCTAAATATTCATCAAACTTTAAATAAATCCGATCGTCTTGATAAATCGTATCCATAGCCATGCGGTGATAATCATACCACAATTCCCTGTACCACTGCTGACTCGAAGCCAAAAGTGCATTTACCAAAGCGTACTTGTTAAAGCTATTTGGTTCGTTTGCCCATCCCGCGTAACCAGACTGAAGTCCAAGTCCAGCTAATTGTTCGGCTTTTTGGAAAAAAGGCAAGCCTCCGTCACTTTCAAAACTTTCAGATTCCAGACCCAAGATAATATGAACGTAAAACGCTAGAACTGTTTCTAAATTGTTGTTGACAGAGTTTTCGTTATAGTTTAAAGATTGGAATTCGTTAAATACAAAACCAACTTCGGTATCCCTAAAATTAAAAATAGTAGTTTGATACAAGGATCCGTAAACTGGTCGCGAAGCTTGAATCTGAAGAATACCCGAAAATCTTGTAAAATCTACGACATCCGTAAGAATAAAATTAAATTTACAATTGGTCTTTTGGAAATCGCTTAGATTTCTATCCGTCCATTTAGTTTGATTCAAAAAGTTAGATATGGATGTCTCTAAGTTGCTAAAAACGGGATTAGCGCTCGCGCTAATCCGGTCCGAATTGACGGTCACTTCAGCATTTAAATCTTGTCCGATTAGACTGCTTGAAAACAATAAAAGTAAAAGTGAAATTTTAAGCTTCATCCTGCAATCTAAGAATTTCGAGCCAAATATCCTCTGCTACTTCAGTCTTAGGTTTTAAAGAAAATTCAAGTTGAGAATCTGCACTAATCAAAGTGACTTTATTATTGTCTCCAGAGAAACCAGCACCTTTGTCCCTTAGAGAATTTAGGACGATTAAATCTGCTTTTTTCGATTTTAATTTTCTCTGGGCATATTCTAATTCATTGTCAGTCTCCAATGCAAAACCAACCACAATTTGAGAATTTGATTTTAAGGGTCCAAAAGTTCCTAGGATATCTTTTGTTTTTCGCAATTTGATAGATAGAGAATCTTCTGATTTCTTGATCTTATCATCAGCTACTATTTCGGGAGTATAATCCGCAACTGCCGCAGAAAATATTGCATAATCCGCATTATCAAAAACGGACTCTACTGCATTAAACATATCTTCAGCACTTTTGACATCAATTCTAGATATATTAGAACCATCGACGGATAAGGCAGAAGGACCTGCGATCAAATCCACTTGCGCTCCAAGACTTGCTGCGTATTCTGCCAGAGCAAAACCCATTTTTCCTGAAGAGTGATTTCCAATAAAACGAACTGGGTCAATAGCCTCGTGGGTTGGACCTGCGGTAATCATAACTCTCTTACCGCGCAAAGGAAGGCTCTTCAAGATATCCCTCTCCATAAATTGAACGATTTCCTCTGGTTCAGCCATTCGTCCTGGGCCTACTAGACCACTAGCTAGCTCTCCAAATCCGGAAGGGATAATCTTGTTGGAACGTTCTGTTAAAAGATTCAAATTATCTTTGGTAGAACCGTGCTCGTGCATATCCAAATCCATTGCAGGAGCCACATATACGGGACATTTAGCCGATAAGTAAACAGCCACTAATAAATTATCCGCATTGCCAGAAGCTAATTTCGACAAGGTGTTTGCAGTCAACGGTGCTATGAGCATATAATCTGCCCACAGACCCAATTCTACGTGATTCGTCCAAAGTGCATTCTCATCATCTGAATCTACAAATTCAGAATGAACTGGGTTTTTAGATAGAGTTGAAAGCGTCAAAGGAGTAACAAAATCCTTTGCAGAAGGGGTCATAACCACCTTCACCTCAGCTCCAGATTTGATAAAAAGTCGAACCAAGGAAGCAACTTTGTAAGCAGCTATTCCCGCACTTACGCCGAGTAAAATCCTTTTCGCCCTCAAGACAGACATTAGCTCTCCTCCTCTGGGTTTCTGTGGTATACTTTATTCTCTAACCACTCCTCAACTGCAATCGCGTGAGCTTTTGGTAATTTTTCGTAAAACTTAGAAACCTCAATCTGCTCTTTGTTTTCAAAAACCTCTTCCAAGGAATCATTGTAAGTAGCAAATTCGTCTAATTTTTCAATCAATTCTGTCTTTAAGTCGCCGTTGATCTGTGTTGCACGCTTCGAGATAATTGAGATTGCCTCATAGATATTATCTGTTGGAGCCTCAACCGCTGAACGATCGTAAGTAATAGTAGATAACGGTGCTTTTGAATTTTTGTAATCCATTTTAATTTGCTTTAATATTTGTAACTATTATATTGTAAAACCTGCTTCTTCCTCTAATTTTTCATAGAGTTTTACCATCTCCTCGAGATGAGTCGATTCCGGGTAATATTTCAAAAATCTCTCGTATGATTTCACTGCATTTCTCAAACGAAGCTCTTTCTTTTCAAAAACAGAATTCATTCCAAGCTCATAGGAAGATAGAAACGTATAATACATCGCCTCCTCTTTGTAACTCGTTCCTAGATAATCTTCTAAAAAGGTATCAAAGGATGTTATAGCCGCTTGATACTGTTCCATATGGTAGTACTGCCAAGAAATTTCGAAAGCCTTCGTTTCTAATTTATATTGCAATTCATTTATCAATTCATTTGCCTCTGCGATTCTAGGAGAATCCGGATATGTGTTAATAAAGAATTGAAAAGCATCGATAGCTTCTATAGTCAATTGTTGATCCAAGGAATATCTGTCTGAATCCATGTAGAAACTTTTTGCTACTAGAAATTTAGACTCCTCTACCTTTGAACTCTTTGGGAAATTCTTTGTAAAACGATCAAAATAAGACGCAGATAATTCGTAGCTCTTCGTGTTGTAATAGGATTCTGAAACCATAAATTGGATTCGTTCCTCTTGAGGTTTACCTCTATAAGCAGGTATTATCTTTTCAAAAAGCTGAAGGGCCTTACTGTATTCTTGCTCACTGTATAATTCTTGAGCCATTTTATATTGTTCTGCAACAGTTCCTTTGTTCAATACAGTTTGAAATTCCCCGCAGGAAATAGCAACAAACGAAAACAAGGCCGCAGCAAGTATGTTTTTAATTTTTAGCATTTTGCAAAATTACGATTTTAAAATGAATTACTAAATTTATTTTGGTGGCTTAAGAATTGAAATCTTCTAAAAACCCTCCTATTCGTTCGTTTAAGTCTAAAGATGCCTCTAATAATGGCAATCTAGTAGCCAAACCAGCTATATTTAAATGACTTAACAAACTTTTTATACCAGCCGGATTTCCCTCTTCAAAGATCATTTCGATAATCGGCATCAATTTGAATTGCAAGGAAAAAGCCTTTTCGACATTGGACTCCAAACCAAAATTAATCAATTGACTAAATTCAGCAGGCATTCCTTCTCCAATAACGCTAATAACTCCTGAACCTCCCGCCAAAACTAGACTTAAAGCGGTCATATCATCACCTGATATTACATCGAAATCATCTGGAGCAGATCTCAAGATCTCCATCCCTTGAACTAAATCACCGGAAGCCTCTTTTACCGCTACGATATTTTTAAAATCTTCAGCGAGCTTAACAATGAGCTTTGCTCCCATATTACTCGCAGTTCTGCCAGGTACATTATACAAAATTATAGGAAGTGGACTCGCCTTGGATACCGCCTCAAAATGCTTATAAATTCCCTGCTGAGTGGGTTTGTTATAGAAAGGAGAAACACTTAACACCGCTGAAAAATCCGATAAATCTCTAGTTTGAAGTTCTTGACATACCAGACCTGTATTATTTCCTCCTATACCCAAAACAAGCGGAAGTCTTTTCTTATTTGTTTTTACAACACAATCGATCACTTGATCCTTTTCCAAATCCGTCAAGGCAGCACTTTCGGCCGTAGTTCCTAAAACGACTAAATAATCAATTCCATTATCGATTTGAAATTCCACTAGTTTAATAAGTGCTTCAAAATCAATCGACTTATCTATTTTAAATGGAGTAACTAATGCTACACCTGTACCCTTCCATTGTCTCATCAACAAATATTTAGAATATTTAAGTATTTAACCAACTCTTTATCGAAAACCTCGTTGCTCAGTTCCCTCCCCTTTAATTCAAAATTTAAATTCTTTAATTCCGAGGATTCAAACCCTGCTTTAAAGGAAGCTCGAGACAACAAATTTACACGATTCCCGTATACATTTGCCATTCTTTGGTAATTAATTAAAAGATCTACTTTTTCTGTAGTAAACTCCTCGAGATCACTAGATTTAATCTTGCCAAGAATCGAAAAATCCTCTGGTCCAAAACTGTCGCGGTTTTTTAAAGATTTAGTATCGGAATACACCATAACCTTTATGGATTTTTTAGAAACACCAAACTCCTTAGAGAGAGAATTGACCACATCTTCGGCAGAAAGTATATCCTCTGAGCCTCCTATTACGGCAATAGATTGGATACTCTCTATTTGAATTGAATCTTTGTACTCTTGAAAATTGGAGTTAATTTTTGATACTATTCTTTTTTTCCAACTCATATCTTTCATTCTTTACAATTCCAAAAATAATAAACCCTTGAGCAAAAATATAGGTAAGCATCACTAACATATCTATGGATTTATCTCCCCCTATAAACATGGCTGTAGCGAGCAAAGCATCTGAAAGCAGAAACAAAACAGCACCCCAAACTACATAGCGGGTGTATTTTAGAAAAAGTTCCTTAAAACCCCACCAAACCGTCGTCAATCCCATTGCAAATAGAATAAAACCGTAGATGAGAATTGGAACGAGTAGATCTCCCAAATCCTTGTGTAGTAAATAAACTAAAAAACTGTAAGAAAAGAGGAATGGCACACAGAGCAAGAGACGATACTTCATCGTCAACCCCTTTGATTTCGGAAAGAAAAATATAATATAGAACACTTGACCTATCAAAAAAGACAACAGACCAGCAATAAAATAGGTGTTACCATTAAAAATCAACAAGATATCACCGATTAAAGAAAATACTAGAGCAATAAAAATATTGCGATCTCTCCTTTCCGAATTCATATAATAGAACAGAAATAAACTCGGAATAATCAAGGGTTTTGACAGGTCTGCTAATAACAAATAGTCAAAATATCTACCAAATAAATTAAGTGCGGAAAACACGAGAAATAAAATCCCTGAATTCCAATTAATCGGAGGAAGTGATGTTTTAATCATAAATCAAATGTAGTATTTATTTTTGCTATGTGAAAACCTCTTTTTTCAACAATTTGATAAGCCGAACTTTGCTCGTTTAAAAGGGGATTCGTGTGGTTTAAATGAATAAAATAAATCTTGTTTCTATCGGTTTTACTCAAAGATTCAAAAAGATGCATACTCTCAACAACAAAAGGGTGTGGAATCTCGCTCATATCGCGATTAGGCAATTCTTTTTGATCAAAAAAAGTAGCATCTAAAAAGGCGTAGTCTACCTGTCTAATCCAATTGGATATATCCGAGTCCCACTTGGACCATTTGTCAATATCCGGAATAAAAAGAGCAGATTTTTTTGGCCCTTGAATCAAATAACCAACCGTTTCAGAAAACTCGTCGCGATGCGGCACAAGCAGAGGAGTAATAGACAAAGATTCCGAAAGAATTACCTTTTCGTTATTTGTAATAGGCTTTATTACAATATTTTCTAATGCAACCAACTGGTTCCAAGGACCATTGTTCTCTAGAAAATACTGCATTTTGGGCATGCCGTAAACGGGAAGTTTTGAAGCACCCATGGCTTCTCTTCCAAAATACATCAAACCGGTATAATGGCCTATGTGAGCATGGGTCAAGAAAACACCATCAGGAGCAGATACAGAATAGCCCATTTCCTCCTTCAAACTTTGCCATTGAGTCGCAATATCTGGACTAGCATCCATCAAATAAGATTTATCCTGATCGATAAGCCCTAATGCGCTTACTTTTAATTGAGCCATCCGATCTGCTGACAAAGAAGTGCAACACGATTTCAAACAAGCTAGTTGCGGAACTCCCGCATCCTGTGTGGTTCCCAAAACTTTTAGTCTTACCTGTCCCTCGACCGAATAAGTGGCTAAGGCAAACAAAAAGAGAATCAGCTTATAAACTTTCATCCTTGAGTTTATTTAAAAATTCGGTTTCTGAAAATATTACCGTAGATAAGTCTTGGGCTTTTTTTAATTTACTCGGTCCCATATTATCTCCTGCAACCAAATAACTTGTCTTTTTGGATATACTAGACCCTACCTTACCCTGATGAGATTCGATTAATGCTTTGAGTTCGTTTCTACTCATGGTGTGAAATACTCCCGAAACCACAATAGTTTTAGATTTTAGCAAATCAGAAACTGTAGTTTCCTCACTTTCCTTTAGAAGCATTTGAAGTCCTGAGTCCTGTAGTCTTCTGACTAATTCACGAGCGGCGATATCCCCAGAAAAATCAACTATACTTTGGGCGATTCGAACTCCTATTTCATCCACCTCAACAAGATCTTCAAATGAAGCCGACATAAGCGCCTCCATGGACTTGTAGTGGAAGGCTAATTTTTTAGCAACAGTCTCTCCGACAAAACGTATTCCCAAGGCAAAAAGTACTTTTTCAAAGCTTTTTGTTTTGGATTCTTCTAGTCCGCGAATAATATTATTTGCTGACTTTTCAGCCATGCGATCCAAAGGGAGCAAATCCTCTACTTTCAAATCGTATAAATCCGCATAATTTCGAATCAAGCCCTCGCTGTATAAAAGCCCCACGGTTTCGGAACCTAATCCGTCAATATGCAAAGCCTTTCTCGAGATAAAATGATCAATCTTTCCGGTTATTTGGGGAGAACAACCAAATTCATTCGGACAATAATGTTTTGCATCTCCCTCCTCCCTAACAAGTGGAGTATTGCATACTGGACAGTGCGTGGCATAGACAAAAGGGAGAGAGTCTGGTTTGCGTTTTTCCAGATTAACTCCTAATATTTTCGGTATTATCTCCCCTCCTTTTTCTACGTAAACGCTATCTCCTATTCGGATGTCGTGCTTTTTAATTTGATCTTCGTTGTGAACTGAAGCTCTTTTTACAATTGTACCCGCCAACTCAACCGGCATTAAATTTGCAACTGGAGTTATCGCACCAGTTCTGCCAACCTGATAATCAATGGACTCCAAAATTGTCTCTACGCGTTCTGCCTTAAACTTATAAGCAATTGCCCATCTAGGGGCTTTTGCTGTAAAGCCGAGTTCCTCTTGAGCACGAAACTCATTGACCTTGACAACCACGCCATCGGTCTCATAAGGCAGCTGATGACGAGCTATATCCCAATAATGTACAAAATCGAGAACTTCTTCTATATTATTTGCTGATTTGATGGTTTCCGGCACATTAAAACCGACCCTCCTCGCAGCCTCCAAAGATTCATAGTGTGTCGGATAAGTTGGTTTTGCTTCCACTAATTGGTAAAATAAACAAGTCAAAGGGCGCTTAGCTACCTCATTAGAGTCCTGAAGTTTCAGACTCCCACTCGCTGTATTTCTCGGGTTTTTAAATAACTCCTCTCCTTGAAGAGCTCGCTCTTGGTTCATTTGGTTAAAACCTGCTAGAGGTAATATAATTTCACCTCTTATTTCAAAATCCTGTGGAAAAGACTCATCCACCGAAAGCGGGATAGACTTTATTGTTCTAATATTTGCAGATACATCATCTCCAATTCTACCATCACCACGAGTTACGGCGGATTTAAATTGTCCCTCTTCATAAGTCAAATTTATAGATGCTCCGTCGTATTTTAATTCACAGGTATAGGAAACCTCTCCTTCAAAAACCTTTTTAACCCTCTTTTCCCAATTTCGTAAATCCTCCTCTGAATAAGAGTTATCCAAGGAATACATGCGATGCTTGTGCTCTACATTATCGAAGTTTTTTGTGATAGCACCTCCGACTCTTAGTGTTGGAGAATTAGGATCATAAAACTCTGGGTTCTCTGACTCTAGCCTACCCAATTCCTTGAGCTTTTGATCAAATTCGTAGTCGGATATCGATGCGGAGTCCAAAGTATAATATTCGTGATTATAACGATTCAACTCCTCTCTAAGAGAAATAATACTCCTTTTAATTTCTTCCTTCATGTTAAAATTTAAAGGACTAAATTAATCAAAAAAAAACGCCAATTAAAGAATTGGCGTTTTGAATTTTTGTTAATAATACGTGTGCCTTCTGACCTTGGCAACATACTTAGCTAATCGCATAACTTGATGAGAATAGCCGTATTCATTATCGTACCAGATATACAAAACAATAGTATCTCCATCCGCTATAGTAGCATTAGAATCTACAATCGATGGTGCTGAACTACCAATGATATCTGAAGAAACCAACTCGTTGTTAATTTCGTATTTGATTTGTTCCACCAAGCCCCCGTTCAAAGCAGCTTCTTTGAGGAGTTCATTGACATTATCTCTAGTAGTTTCTTTATTCAACTGGAGATTTAAAATAGCCAAAGAACCGTTTGGAACAGGAACGCGAATTGCCGAGGAGGTTAGTTTCCCCTCTAAGGCTGGCAGAGCTTTAGATACAGCTTTCCCTGCACCAGTTTCTGTGATAACCATGTTTAAACCTGCAGCACGACCTCTTCTGTATTTGTTGTGCATATTATCCACCAAATTCTGATCGTTTGTATACGCGTGAATTGTTTCAAGGTGACCTTTTTTAATTCCAAATTCTTCCTCAATTACCTTGAGAACTGGAGTAATAGCGTTTGTCGTACAAGATGCTGCTGAGAAAATATCTACCTTCTCTGGATCGTGATCCGTATGATTTACACCGTGAACAATATTTGGAACCCCTTTTCCTGGAGCTGTCAAAAGCACCCTGTGAGCACCCTTACTTTTCAAGTGTCTAGCCAAGGCTTCGTCATCGCGAAAAGCACCAGTATTATCAATAACAAGGGCGTCTTCGATACCGTATTGAGTATAATCTATGTCTTCTGGAGCATTTGCCGAAATGATATAAACCGTTGTTCCGTTTATGATCAAGGCATTTTTACTTGCATCTACTTCAACTGTACCATTAAAATCTCCGTGTACTGAATCTGTCATCAACAGAGAAGCTCTTTTTTCTAAAACTTCCTGATTTATTGTACCACGAGTAACAATAGCTCTCAATCTGAGTTGTTGACCGCTTCCGAGCTTTACCATCAATTCCCTAGCAAGCAATCTTCCAATACGACCAAAACCGTATAAGACCACATCTTTAGGACTAATAGCCTTGGAACTTACATTGCGTGAAATATTATCATTTACAAAGCCTAAAATATCCTCTTCAGAAATATTTTCTAACATACTTTCATAGGATAACTTCCCCAAATCGATACGCGCTGGCATCTCACTACTTTGCTTTACTGCTTTCGCAACGCTTAACACTCTTGAAATTTGTATTGGTTTATTTACAAAATCTCTAGAATAATTCATCAAGTTTAACACTTGACTTACCGTTTTATCAATCAACGTATTTCTAAAAAGAACCAATTCAGTCGAGTTCTCATACCATAGCTCGTTGATGATATTAATAAGTTCAACAGCAGATTTACGCTGAGCGGTAGCCTGCTGTAATTCCTCTTCGTAGTTGCAAATATCTTGCATAGTTGTGGTGTTTTGTTATTAAAAATTTCCGCAAAGGTATCCATTTCAATCGATTTCGCTAATGATTTTGTAAAAAATTAACAGCTAAAATAATTCTGTGAGAAAAGGATCTAAATTTTTAGTTAAAGACGAATTTTTGACGACTTCCCTCCTTGTCGTACATCTCCATAAATAGCGCCTGTCTTCCATTAAAATCCTTGAGAAAATTTTCCAGATCAGAAACATTTTCAACATCCACATTATTTATCTGAACAATTATATATCCTCTTTCGATACCATACCTATTGAAATAATCTGGCGCCATATCCACAATTTCAATACCTCCATCGATATCTAAATCTCGTGCCTTTTTTTTATCCACATCTTTTACTACCATTCCGATTTTTCTCAGAACAACCGTATCATCTTTTATTAGTTTCACTTTGGCTTCTATCAACTCTCCTGCCCTATCGGCACTGACCA
>JBELHR010000049.1:2259-7695 GCA_042091275.1 Flavobacteriaceae bacterium | reverse complement strand
AGGATAAAGACAAGGATTTTGATAAAATGTATGCTTTTTACAAAAGTAGTATAGGCAAAGTAAAGGCCTATACTTAATCGTTATTTCGTCTTAAATGGAATTATTTAGAAAGTTTCTAAATATTATAGATAAGCCATTTTATTTGAGTAAGAGAAATAGTATTCTGAATATTTTACTACTTTCACAACAACTTTAGGAGTAACTATTTATAGTTTGAGAAATATCCTTTGAACCTGATTTGGTTGATACCAGCGTAGGGAAAAGATTTACTAGCATTCGCATTTTTACTTCCTAAAGTTTACGAAAACTATTTTTATTTAACTCCTCAAAAGAGTAGTACAGTGATAACAATATACGTAAACAATTCTTCGAGAGAAGTAAGACCAAACACAACCGTAAGTGAAATTTTATCGCAATTGGATATTTTATCTAATGGCATTGCCATTGCAATAAATGAAAACATCATTCTCAAGGGAGAATGGAATTCTACTGTGGTCAATTCTAATGATAATATTCTAATTATTAAAGCAACCCAAGGAGGGTAAGATATTCCAAAATAAATTTTATAAAATGAAGAAAGACGTAGCTCCAAGTCAAGCAGGTATTACTCGTAATCCGTTTCCAAGTTCCAAAAAAATCTATGTAAATGGAAAAATACACCCCGAAATTAGGGTTGCGATGCGAAGTATAGAATTAGATGACACAATCGACTCTCTTACTGGAAAAAAGAAGGCCAACGAGTCCGTAACTGTTTATGACACCTCTGGCCCTTACACAGATACCAATAAAGATATCAATATTCACGAGGGTCTCGATAGAATAAGGGAAAAGTGGATTTTAGATAGAAACGATGTGGAACAACTGGATTCTTTTTCTTCAGAATATTGTAATCAACGCTTAAATGATAAGACTTTAGACCACCTTCGTTTTGGGGAATTAAAAAAACCGTTAAGAGCGAAAAAAGGAAAAAATGTATCTCAAATGTTTTATGCGAGACAAGGTATTATTACCCCAGAAATGGAATACGTGGCTATTCGTGAAAATCAACGTATTGACGAAATGAGTCGTTTGAGTACACAGCACAAAGGTCAGAGCTTTGGAGCTGAAATACCTCAGAAAATTACGGCGGAATTTGTTCGCGACGAAATAGCTCGTGGAAGAGCGGTATTGCCTTCAAATATAAATCACCCTGAAAGTGAACCTATGATTATAGGTCGAAACTTTTTAGTAAAGATTAATGCAAATATTGGTAATTCCGCGACAACATCAAGTATAGAGGAAGAAGTTGAAAAAGCTGTTTGGGCTTGCAGGTGGGGAGCAGATAATATTATGGATCTCTCTACGGGAAAGAATATTCACGAAACTAGAGAATGGATTGTAAGAAACTCACCAGTACCTATCGGTACCGTTCCAATTTACCAGGCCTTAGAGAAGGTTAAGGGTGTAGCTGAGGATTTGACATGGGAGATATTTAGGGATACCTTAATCGAACAAGCTGAGCAGGGTGTGGATTACTTTACTATTCATGCAGGGGTTCGTCTTAGATATGTTCCAATGACTGCAAAGCGCATTACAGGAATTGTGTCTCGGGGTGGGTCGATAATGGCTAAGTGGTGTTTGGCGCATCACAAAGAGAGCTTTTTATATACCCATTTTGAAGAAATATGCGAAATAATGAAGGCTTACGATGTTGCATTCTCACTTGGTGACGGTCTGAGACCAGGTTCTATAGCTGATGCAAATGATGAAGCTCAATTCGCAGAGTTAGAAACTCTTGGTGAATTGACAAAAATTGCCTGGAAACACGATGTACAGACTTTTATTGAGGGACCTGGACATGTTCCAATGCATATGATAAAAGAAAATATGGATAAGCAACTAGAAGTTTGTTCCGAGGCTCCTTTTTATACCTTAGGCCCTCTGACAACGGATATTGCACCTGGATATGATCATATAACTTCGGGAATTGGGGCGGCTATGATTGGTTGGTTTGGTTGTGCAATGCTTTGCTATGTCACTCCAAAGGAGCATTTAGGATTACCAAACAAAGACGATGTCCGAACCGGAGTTGTGACCTATAAATTAGCGGCTCACGCTGCGGATCTTGCTAAAGGTCACCCTGGAGCGCAGCACAGGGATGACGCTTTGAGTAAGGCTAGATTTGAGTTTAGGTGGATGGATCAGTTTAATTTATCACTCGATCCAGAACTAGCCCGTGAATATCACGATGAAACACTCCCTGCAGAAGGTGCCAAAATAGCTCATTTCTGTTCTATGTGTGGTCCGAAATTTTGTTCAATGAAAATCTCTCAGGAGGTAAGAGATTTTGCTGCAGAAAATAAAGTGGAAGGAGATGAAGTTTTTTCAAAAGGTATGGAAGAGAAGTCTAAGGAGTTTAGGGATAACGGTAGCGAGGTTTATCTTTAGAATTTAAATAGATGGTCATTTTGATTTCTTCAGAGAATAATTTCACAGGAGAATTGGATTTAGTAAACAATCTTTTTGAAGCAGGAATGCAAGTTTTTCATTTGAGAAAACCCGCTTTAAACAAGGAAGAAATCAGGGAATATTTGAATGGAATTACACCGAGATTTTTAAAGAAAGTTGTAATACATCAGTGCTATGAACTCCTTAGTGAATACAGTTTAAAGGGAATTCATATCAAGGATTCTGCAGATTCATTGTATAGTGCAGGTGTTTGGAAAAAATTTATTTTGGAGTCAAATAGTTGTTCATGGAGTCGTTCCTTTCACGAGATAGATTCTTTGATAAATTGTAGTGAGGACTATGATTACTGTTTTTTAAGCCCAGTATTTTCTTCCATATCTAAACCCAATTATAAGGGTAGAAATTTTAGAGTCCATGGGATTTCAAAAAAAATCATAGCTCTTGGAGGGGTCAATTCTTCAAATATTTCTTTGGTTAGAAATATGGGCTATGATGGAATAGCCTTACTCGGAGCAGTTTGGAATTCAGTTGACCCGATAAATGAATTTAATAAGATTAAAAACCAATTTGAATTATGTCACTAGGTGATAGGAAGAATATCTTGACAATTGCTGGGTTTGATCCCAGTAGTGGCGCTGGTTTGACTTCAGATATAAAGACTTTTGAGAATTTAAAGTGCTACGGGTTTGCAGTCCAAACAGCAAACACAATTCAAAGTGATTCGGATTTTATTAATTGTTTTTGGACGGAGCTATCGGTTATGAAACAACAAATAGATTTACTTTTTAAAAGTTTCGAAATAGACTTTGTTAAGATTGGAATAATTGAAAATTGGCAGACCCTGAACAAAATCATTGATTATCTCCTAGGGTATAAATCTGATTTAACTATAGTTCTAGACCCGGTTTTAAGTTCTTCATCTCAATTTTTATTTCACTCAAGTGATTCGCGTGAACTAGATAAGATTCTGGAAAAGATTTATCTCATCACACCGAATTATTTGGAAATCCAATCTCTTTATGAAAATAAGGACTTGGAAGAAACTATTTTACACATGCAATGTCTGACAAATGTTTTTCTAAAAGGGGGGCATAGAACAGATTTTGTAGGACTTGACGAGTTATATCTGAAAAATGGTAGCAAGCATGACTTCCCTGCAAATACACAAATTGTAAAAGAAAAGCACGGCAGTGGATGTGTCCTTTCCTCGGCAATACTTGCTTATCTAGCATTGGGAAACACGTTAATTGGTTCTTGTGACCGAGCAAAAGCTTATACCGAGTTATTTTTAAATTCAAATAATACCCTTTTGGGTACTCATCCTTACCTAAAAACATGAAAATACCGAAATTACATTATATATCTCGAGGTAGCTCTGTTACAGAGCATATAGACAATATTTTAAAAGCTTGTTCGAATGGTGCTGAATTGGTTCAATTGAGACTAAAAAATTACTCTTTGGAAGCTGTTTTAGAGGCTGGATTTGAGGCGCGTAGAATTACTTCGGAGCACGATGTGATCTTGATAATAAACGACCACTATAAAGTTGCAAAACAGGTGAGAGCTGATGGAGTTCATTTAGGTAAAAATGATGCTTGTCCGGTGGTGGTCCGCAGGTTTTTAGGCGATGAATTTATTATTGGAGGAACTGCAAATACCAAAGAAGATTGTGAAGCCCTCATAAACAAGAATGTAGATTATATCGGTTTAGGACCTTATAGATTTACACAAACAAAAAAGAATTTGAGTCCCTTATTAGGAATAAATGGCTATCGAAATATCCTTAGTAGTTTGAAATCAACTATTCCTATTATAGCTATCGGTGGAATTACGTTGAATGACATAAAAGAAGTTCTTTCAACTGGTGTTTTTGGAATAGCGGCCTCAGGAGAAATATCAGATGATTTTCAAAAAATTCAATCTTTTAAACACAATCTAACAAATAATGTAATATGATGGATAAACTCGTAATTGCAGATAAAACTTTTGAGTCTAGATTATTTACAGGGACCGGTAAATTCAGTTCTCCTGAAATGATGGAAAAAGCCCTATCTAAATCCAAAAGTGAATTGGTAACTGTAGCTCTGAAACGCGTCGATTTGGGGGCTGAAAAAGACAATATATTATCCTATTTGAATGAACCAAGAATTAATTTATTACCGAACACCTCTGGAGTAAGAGATGCCAAAGAGGCTTTATTTGCAGCAGAATTATCCAGAGAGGCACTGGAAACAAATTGGATCAAGTTGGAGATTCATCCCGATCCAAAATATTTATTACCAGATCCAATAGAAACCCTAAAGGCAGCCAAAGAATTAGTTAAGAGAGGATTTGTTGTAATGCCCTATATTCACGCGGACCCTGTCCTGTGTAAAAGACTCGAAGATGTCGGTGTGCAATGTGTTATGCCCTTGGGAGCTCCAATAGGAACAAATAAAGGTCTAAAAACATTAGATTTTTTAGAAATAATAATAAAACAGAGTAATGTCCCTGTTATTATCGATGCTGGATTAGGTAGCCCTTCACATGCTGCTCATGCAATGGAAATTGGTGCAGATGCTGTGTTGGTAAATACTGCGATTGCTGTATCAGAAGACCCAGTACTTATGGCAGATGCTTTTAGGCTCGGAGTAGAGGCTGGAAGAATGGCTTATAATGCAAAATTAGGTGAAATTAGAGATCTCGCTTCCGCTAGTAGTCCCTTAACAAGTTTTTTAAAGTAAATATAATGAATAGCTTTAAGGATTTGTTTGACGCTTATAATTGGGAAGAAACGCTAAATAGTATTTTAGAGAAGGATGAAGGGGATGTTTTAAGAGCGTTGTCTGCGGATAATTGTGATTTAGAAGATTTTAAAGCACTAATTTCTCCGGCGGCAAAACCACATCTTGAACAGCTGGCACAAAAAAGTCGAGAACTGACAAAAAAACGTTTTGGAAATACTATCCAAATGTATGCCCCTATGTATTTGAGTAACGAATGTCAAAA
>JBELHR010000049.1:0-2159 GCA_042091275.1 Flavobacteriaceae bacterium | reverse complement strand
TTAGTATATCAAGAGACTTATAATAGAAGTGAGTATAAGAAACACCATCCAAAGGGCAGAAAATCTAACTTTGATTACCGTTTAGAGACACCGGATAGATTGGGTAGAGCAGGTATTCACAAAATTGGTCTAGGAGCTTTGTTTGGACTAGAAGATTGGCGGGTTGATAGCTTCTTTACAGCCCTCCATCTAAATTATCTCCAAAAGAAATATTGGAAGACCAAGTACTCTATATCTTTTCCACGATTGAGACCTCATTCGGGAGGTTTAGATCCAAAGATGGAAATGACGGATTCTGATTTGGTTCAGTTAATTTGTGCTTATAGAATTTTAGATGAAGATTTAGAACTTTCCATTTCCACCAGGGAAAGTGAGGTTTTTAGAGATAATGTTATACATTTTGGTGCCACAACGTTAAGTGCCGAATCCAAAACCAATCCAGGGGGCTATGTGGTGGAACCTCAGTCTTTAGAGCAGTTTGAAATTTCTGATGAACGGTCAACGGAGCAAATCACAACAATGGTTCGAGAGAACGGATTAGAGGTTGTTTGGAAAGATTGGGAGAATAATTGGGCAAAAAAATAATTAGTATAAATATGTTTAGTTCTCAAGAAAAAATTCAGTACGATAGGCACCTTATTTTATCCGAAATTGGAGTTTCAGGACAAGAAAAGTTAAAGAGGGCGAAAGTTCTGGTTATTGGAGCAGGAGGACTAGGATGCCCGGTTTTGAGTTATCTCACAGCTGCAGGAGTCGGAACCATTGGAATTGTAGATCCCGACAAAGTGGAAAAAACAAACTTACAAAGACAGGTTTTATATTCTCAATTAGATCTCGGTCAATATAAAGTGGATGTTGCTAAAAGAAAACTAGAGGAACTCAATCCTTTTGTTTCATTTCATGTTTATCGGGAATTATTTTCCACAACTAATGCCATGGATTTAGCCTCCAAATATGATATTATTGTGGATGGGACCGATAATTTCCCAACTAGATATTTAATAAATGATTGCGCTGTTTTATCAGGAAAACCAGTGGTGTTTGGTTCAATTTTTAAGTTTGACGGTCAGGTTAGTGTTTTTAATTATAACAATGGGCCAACTTACAGGTGTTTGTATCCAGATCCTCCAAACAACAATGAAGTTCCCAATTGTTCTGAAGTAGGAGTTATTGGTGTTTTACCAGGAATTATTGGGAGTCTACAGGCAAATGAAGTAATAAAAATGATTTGTGGAATAGGGGAGGTATTAGCGGGTAAGCTTCTCCTATTTGATTCTCTTACTCTTGAACAAAAGACTTTAAACTTTGAAAAAAACAAGGATTTAAATATCTCTAGCTTAGATTTAGACTACGAATTCTTTTGTGATAGCACGGATATTGAGCAAAGGTATTTGGATGAAAATCTGTTGTCTCAAAACAACTTTGAGTTATTGGATGTCAGAACGAGAATGGAGAGAGAGGAATTTAATATTGGCGGTCTGCACATAGATTTAAAACAAGTAAAAGAGAGAATACTAGAAATTCCTAATCAAAAAACTTTAGTTGTCTATTGCAAGTCTGGTGGAAGAAGCAAAAAGGCTATTGCAATATTAAAAGAAAATGGTTTTCGAAATAGATTAATAAGCTTAAAAGGGGGGCTGCAAAATATTAGAAATCGAGAATTAAACCAAAAATAAAAAGGAACCCGATTGGGTTCCT
The DNA here is from genome assembly GCA_042091275.1 of Flavobacteriaceae bacterium. GTDB lineage: Bacteria > Bacteroidota > Bacteroidia > Flavobacteriales > Flavobacteriaceae > JBELHR01. The sequence continues at coordinate 461 of JBELHR010000049.1, read as the reverse complement.
TTTTTAGTTTAACCTTTATAAAATGGAAGTTTGACCACTTTTGCTTTAAGTCTCTTTTTTCGAACTGCAATATAAATCTCACTATCTGCCTTGGTAAAGCCCTTTTTCACATAGCCCAAACCAATTCCTTTCTTTACAGAAGGCCCCATGGTACCAGAAGTAACATGACCTAATGGATTTCCATCTTGATCCACAATATCGTAGCCCGCGCGAGGAACTCCTTTGTCTACAAGCTCAAAAGCGACAAGTCTTCTGTTGAGACCAGCTTCTTTTTGTGCCTTTAAAGCCTCAGAGTTGGTAAAATCTTTGGTGAATTTTGTAATCCAACCCAAACCTGCTTCGAGAGGAGAAGTAGTGTCATCTATATCGTTTCCGTATAAACAATAACCCATTTCCAATCGCAGAGTGTCTCTTGCAGCCAATCCTATAGGTTTGATACCGTAGGATTCACCAGCTGTCAT